>JADCGK010000142.1 GCA_020249045.1 Azospirillum sp.
CGGTCGATTTCGGCGAGCGCGCGCTGGAAACCGGCCAGCGCGAAGGTATCGGTGGTTTCCGTCCCGCGCGCGGAGGTGGCGCGCACCACCGCGTTGGCGGTCGCCGGCGCCGTGCGCAACGCGTTGACGATCTGCCGGTCGCCGTCGGCTTCGCGCGCCCAAACCATCTGGCTGTTGGCTTGCGCAAGCGTCGACAGCGTGGCCTTGGTCCGGCCGATTTCGATTTCCCCGCCGTCGCGCGCGGGATACCCCAACCCCATCGTGAACTCGTCGTTGCGGCGGGGATTTTGGTGATGGGCGATCGTCAGCGCGATGTCGGCGCGCTGGGCGTTGGCAGGCCGGCTTTCCGAACGCGTCGGGCGGGCGGTCAGGTAGCAAATCTTGGCGTTGTTGGGGCCCGCTTCGAAGGCGCGCCAGCCCTCGAAGGTGCCGAGGGCGCGTGGGGTCGCGGATTGGCCGGTCGGGGCTTGTTGATTGGCCGGTGCGGCGCGCTGCTGGGCGGCGGCCGGCGAGGCCGCGAACGAAGCGACAACCGCGGCGAAAATCGCCGCCCGAACGCCGAATCGATGATCCGTTCCCATGGGTGGGCCGTATCGCATTCGAATGCTTTCCGTCAACCGCCCCGCCTTGCGCTTCCGCGACGAAACCGCCGGCCCCGTCGCCGCCGCTTCGCTTGCGCGCGCCGCGCGGGCCTCGCTACAAGGCCCCATGCAGCCGACCGACGGGGCGACCCCGCACGACGCGCCGACCTCGCACGAGGCCCATATCCGCGACATTCTGGCGATCGCGCGGGCGCAAGACCGCGCGGCGTTCGCCCGCTTGTTCGGCTATTTCGGTCCGCGCGTGAAATCCTATCTGCTGCGGCTGGGCGCGGATCAGGCCCAAGCCGAGGATCTGACCCAGGAAGTGATGCTGGCGGTGTGGCGCAAGGCGCCGGCCTACGATCCGCGCCTGGCGGGTCCGTCGACCTGGATCTTCGCGATCGCTCGCAACCGGCGCATCGATGCGCTGCGCGCCGAACGGCGCGCCCAGCTCGACCCCGACGATCCCGGTTTGCTGCCCGAGGCGGACGCCCTGCCCGACCGCGTGCTCGATACCGGGCGCTGGGAATCGCGTCTTGCCCAGGCCTTGCGGGAATTGCCGCCCGAACAGGCCCAGATGCTCAAACTCGCCTATTACGAAGACCGCTCCCACGGCGATATCGCCCAATCCCTTCGTTTGCCACTCGGCACGGTCAAATCGCGCTTGCGACTTGCCGTCGGCCGTTTGCGAACCATGTTCGGTGACGACCAATGAATATGCACGCCGCCCTTTCGCCCCGTCCCCTCGCCGACGAGTGGCTTCTCGACTACGCCGCCGGCTCGGCCCCCGAAGCCGTGTCGGTGCTGGTCGCAGCGCATCTGGAGCTGTGCCCCGAGGCGCGCGCCACGCTCGCGCGGCTCGAAGCCGTGGGCGGCGCGATGCTCGAGGACCTGCCGCCCGCCGGGCTATCGCCCGCCAGCATCGAAGCGGTCTTCGCCAAGCTCGACGCGTTGGCGCAGGAATCGGCGGCCGCCCCGCAGCCCGCGCGCGGTGCCGCTGCGGCCCTGCCGCGCGCGCTGGCGCCCTATATTCCCGACGGCATCGATGCGCTGCCCTGGAAGAACGCGGGCCGCGGCTTCGAAGAAGCGGCGCTGGGCCGGCGCGGTCGGCATACGATGAGCCTGCTGCGCGCGCGCGACGGCGGCCGCGTGCCGACGCACACCCACACCGGAACCGAATTCCTGCTCGTGCTCGACGGCAGTTTCCGCGACGAGCGCGCGGCTTATGCGCGCGGCGAGGTGTGCGTGGGCGATGCGGAAACGCTGCATACGCCGACGGTCGATCGCGGCACCAGCTGCCTGTGCTTGTCGGTCAGCGACGGGGCGGTGCGCTTGCCCGGCCTGATGGGGCGCTTGCTGAACCCGCTGCTGCGCTGGCAAGCGGGCCGCTGAGACGCGCGTCCGAACCCGGGTCACACCCGCCGCAGCGGGGGGCCCAAGCGGCGCTTTTCCACGACGAAGGATTTGGGTGCGGACGCGGCCCGCGGGGCGCGCGGCGGCGGTGCGAATAGCGGGCGCGGCGGCGCTTCGAAATCGCCCGCGTCGTCGCTTGCGGGCCGGCGCGCCGGCCGGACGAAAGCCGGATCGGACTCGGCGAAGCTCGGCGGCGCGAAATTTCCCGGCCCCATGATTTTGCGCGGACTCGGCTTGCGCCGCGCGCGCGGGGCTTTGGTCTTCGGCTTCACATCAGCAAGGCGCACTTCGATCTTGCGCTCGGATACGGTGGAGCCATCCAGCGCCTCGATCGCCGCCTTGCAGTGCTTTTCCGTCGCCATGGTCACGAAGCCATAGCCGATGGCCTTGCCCGAGGCGGGGTCGGTGGGCACCGAGGCTTCGATCACGATGCCGTGCGAATCGAACAGATCGGCAAGACGCTCCGCCGTGAAATCGAACGGCACGTTCCCGACGAAAAGCCGGGTGTTGTACACCTTGGGCTGAGGGGCGGCGGGCTTGTCCATGACGACCGAGTTTTTCCTTCTATGGTAACCGGTTAGCCGGTCGGTTCGAGACTCGACGAATATCTTCCGCCGACGATATTCCACCAAACGGGCGCATATTTCTCCCGCCAATCGCGCATGGCCGGCGCCGGATTTCCGCCGCCCGATGCAACCCCTGACGGCACGCTAGCCCCGAATTGTGCAAGGAACGTGACAGACCGGGCTGAAATTCCCGTGAAGGCCGATGCCCCGGGGATTCGACATCGGGGGTGCCATGGCCTACGCTAACCCAATGCGCAAGCTGTTGCCCATCCTACCCTTTCTGCTGTTGACGCTGGCCCCGGCCAGCGCGTCGGAGCGGCAGCGCGTGGTGCCCGCGATGGCCGGCAACGTCGAAAAAGTGGCGGCGCGCTGCGAAGTGCCGAGCGACATGCTGGCTCTGCGTCACCCGTTACCGCTCGTCGCCCGCCGCCTGACCGAGGGCCGACAATTGACCGTCGTGGCACTCGGCTCGTCCTCGACGCAAGGGGCCGGCGCCTCGACGCCGGGCAACGCCTATCCCGCGCGGCTGGAAAGCGAGTTGCACGCGCTGTTGCCGCATATGGCGATCACGGTCATCAACAAGGGCGTGGGCGGGGAGGATGCGGGCCAGATGCTCGCGCGCTTCGAGCGCGACGTGCTGTCGGTCGAACCGGATTTGGTGATCTGGCAAGCGGGCGTGAACGCGGCGATCCGCGGCACGTCGCTGGACGAGTTCGTCGAGCAGATGAACGAGGGCATCGAACGCATGCGCGCGCGCGGCATCGACGTGATGCTGATGGGCCCGCAAAACGCGCCGCGCTACCTCGAAGCGCCGCAACGGCGCGAATACGCCGATCATCTGATGCTGCTGTCGCGGCTGCACGACGCGCCGATCTTTCCGCGCTTCCGGATCATGTCGCATTGGCTGGCGACGGGCGCCTTCCGCGCGGAGGAGATCGTCGCCCCCGACAGGCTGCACATGACCGATGCGAGCTATTACTGCATCGCCCGGCTGCTGGCGCGCGCGATCGTTTCCGCCCGGCCGGCCGCGCAAGCCGCGCGCTGAGCGCGCTCACGCCTCGTCGAAATCGAGCACGACCTCCTCGGTCGTCGGGTGCGCCTGACAGGCGAGCACAAAGCCCTTTTCGAGCTCCCACGGCGCCAAGGCGTAGTTGACGTCCATCTTGACCGCGCCCGCGCGCGTCAGACAGCGGCAGGTCGAACACACGCCGCCTTTGCAGCTGTGCGGAATCTCGAGGCCGCGCGCGAGCCCCGCATCGACGATCGACGGGCCGTCGAAGGGCACGTCGAACGCCTGACGGATGCCGTCGCGGATCACGGTGACGCGCGCGGCACCCGTGCGCGCCGCCGAAAGAACGGGCGCGCCCGCGGGCTGCGCCGAGTCCGGGGCCGCGAACAACTCCGTGTGGAGGGCCGCGGGTGCCGCACCCAATCGGACCAAGGCGGCCTTGGCCGTTTCGATCATCGCGAGCGGACCGCACAGATAGACCCCGTGCAGCGCCGCCGGATCGAACAGCGCAAGCGCCAAGCCTTCGAGCTTGGCTTCGTCCAAACGGCCGTCGAGCAGAAAGGTATCCTGCTTCTCGCGGCTCAAGACATGCGCGACCGAAAAACGCGTCATGTGCCGGTTCTTGAGGTCCTCGACCGCCTCGCGAAAGGCGATCGAATCGACCGTCTTGTTGGCGTAGATCATCGCCACGCGCGACCCGGGCTCCTCGGCCAGGATCGTCTTGGCGATCGACAGGATCGGCGTGATCCCGCTGCCCGCCGCCACCAGCAGATAGGCCCGCGAGGCCGCCGGATCGAGTGCGGGCGTGAACCGCCCCTCGGGCGTGCCGACGTCGACCACATCGCCCGGCTTCAGACTGTCGTTGGCCCAGGTCGAAACACGCCCGCCCGGCACGCGCTTGATGCCCACGCGCAGGACGCCTTCGTGGGGCGCCGCACAGATCGAATAGCTGCGCCGCTGCGCGACGCCGTCGATGGGCGTGCGAAGCGTCACGTATTGGCCCGCCCGAAAGCGATAGGCGTCGGCCAGCGCCGGAGGTACCGCGAAGGTCACCGCGACGCAGTCGCGGGTCTGGCGTTCGATCGCGGCGACGGAAAGAGCGTGGAATTCCATCAGATGCACTTGAAGTATTCGAAGGGTTCGCGGCAGGCGAGACAGCGATAGAGCGCCTTGCAGGCGGTCGAGCCGAACTCGCTGGTCTTTTCGACCCGGCCGCTGTCGCAGCGCGGACAAGCGGGGCGGACGTCCTCGGCGAACAGGGCGCGCTTGCCCTTCGGCGCTTGGCCGATGGGCGGCGCTATTCCGTAGGCGCGGAGTTTCTCGCGCGCGGCCGGGCCGATCCAATCGGTCGTCCATGCGGGGTCGGTCACGGTCGCGATTCGCACCGGGCCCAGCCCCGCGCGTTCCAGCGCCAGGCGCGCATCGAGGGCGATCGCGGCGGTCGCGGGACAGCCGGAATAGGTCGGAGTCAAATCGACCTCCAAACCTGCAGCGCCGTCGCGGACCGCCCGGACGACGCCGAGATCGACGAGCGACAAGGCGGGCACTTCCGGATCGGGCACGTGCGCGAGCACGTCCCACGCCCGGGCGACGCGATCGGATGCCGGTGAAGCGACGGCGTTCACCATGTCGCGCCCGGATAGGCGCGCGGCAGGAACTGCATGGTCGCGAGCAGATGGCCGAGCGCTTCGGAATGGCGGCCGGCGTAACCGCCCGTCTGGGTCCAGCCGTCCTTCGGGCGGCGCAACGTCGCCGCGCGCAGCACTTCGTCGACCGTGGCGTTCCAAGCGGGCTTCAGCGCGGCCGGGTCCGGAACCGAATCGCCGAGCGCCGCCACGACCGCGTCGGTTTCGAAGAACTCGCCCGTGTATTCCCACAGCGCATCGACCGCGGCTTGCGCGCGCGCGTGGCTTTCGGCCGTACCGTCGCCCAAGCGCACGACCCATTCGCCCGAATGGCGCAAATGATAATGCGCTTCCTTGGCCGCCTTGGCGGCGATGCCCGCGAGCCGGGCGTCGCTTGCGCGCGCCAAGCCCGCGAAGGCTTCGACCTGCCAGGCGTCGAACAGGAATTGCCGGACCATCGTGTGGGCGAAATCGCCGTTGGGCCGCTCGCACAGCAGCGCGTTGCGGAAGTCCCAAGCGTCGCGCGAATAGGCGAGCGCGTCCGCATCGCGGCCTTTGCCTTCCAAGGTTCCGGCATAGGCGAGGAATTGTTCGGCCTGACCGGTCAGATCGAGGCCGATATTGGCGAGCGCGATATCCTCCTCGAGCTCGGGCGCATGGCCGCACCATTCCGCGACGCGATGGCCCAGGATCAGGCACGAATCCCCGTGCCGCAGCAGATACTCGAACAAGGCCGCCGCGCGTTCCATCGTCAGATGTTCTTCACGCCGTCGGGGATGTTGTAGAAGGTCGGATGCCGGTAGACCTTGTCGGTCATCGGTTCGAACATCTCGTCCTTGCGCGCGGGATCGGACGCCACGATGTCCGCCGAACGCGCGACCCACACGCTGACGCCCTCGGCGCGCCGGCAATAGACGTCGCGCGCCATGTCGACCGCCATCGCGCCGTCCACCGCGTGCAGCGAGCCGACATGACGGTGCGCGAGCCCGCTGCGCGAGCGCACGAAAACCTCCCACAGCGGCCAATCCTTGCGTTCCATGGGAACCGCCTATTCCGCCGCGGCGCGCGATGCGCGCGCCGCGCGCTTGGCCGCGTGCGCCGCCGCCGCCTCGCGCACCCATGCGCCGTCGGCGTGCGCCTTGCGCCGCGCGGCGAGCCGCTCCTTGTTGCACGGACCGTCGCCGGCGAGCACGCGCTCGAACTCCGACCAATCGATGGGCCCGTGAACCCAGTGGCCGGTCGCCGCATCGAAGCGCAGTTCGGGATCCGGAAACGTCAGCCCCAGGAAGTGCCCCTGCGGCACGGTCACATCGACGAATTTCTGCCGCAACTCGTCGTTCGACACGCGCTTGATCTTCCACGCCATGTTCCGCGAGGAATGGATCGACGCCGCGTCCGACGGGCCGAACATCATGAGCGACGGCCACCACCAGCGGTTCAGCGCGTCCTGGGCCATGCGCTTTTGTTCGGGCGTGCCCTGGGCGAGTTTGAGCATCAGCTCGTAGCCCTGGCGTTGATGGAAGCTTTCCTCGCGGCAGACGCGCACCATCGCGCGCGCATAGGGCCCGTAGGAGCAGCGGCACAGCGGGACTTGGTTCATGATCGCCGCCCCGTCGACCAGCCAGCCGATGGCCCCGATATCCGCCCAGGTCAGCGTCGGGTAATTGAAAATCGACGAGTACTTGGCCTTGCCCGAGAGCAGTTGATCGACGAGTTCGGCGCGCGATACGCCCAGCGTCTCGGCGGCGGAGTAGAGATAGAGCCCGTGCCCGCCCTCGTCCTGCACCTTGGCGAGCAGGATCATCTTGCGCCGCAGGCTGGGCGCGCGCGTGATCCAATTGCCTTCGGGGAGCATGCCCACGATCTCCGAGTGCGCGTGCTGCGAGATCTGGCGGATGAGCGTCTTGCGGTAGCCCTCGGGCATCCAGTCGTTGGGCTCGATCTTCTCCTCGGCGTCCACGCGGCGCTGGAAGGCGGCCTCGCGCGGATCGTCGCGGCGTTCGATCGGAATCGACTTGTCGCCGTCGGCGACATTGAGACCTTGGGTGTACATGACCCGCGTTCCTCCCGGGAACCAGGGCCACAATATGTCACGGTTTGGAACGCTTTTGAAGCCCAACTTGTGACATATGACCGGCGGCGAAACGCCGCCGCAAGGACTTGTCCGCGCGCGGCAATTTCCCGTCCGGCCCGGCGCCGTGCGCGTCGAGCCACGCTTCCGAGGCCGCGAGCAGCGCCCGGTAACGGCCGGCGAGCCGCGCGCGCGCGCGCGTCCCCGGCCAGTCGCGCGGCAGAAGTCCCGCGGGCAGGCCCGGATCGCGCAGCGCCAGGCGGCGGAATTCGTGGATCAGGATCAATCGGGCACGCAAGCACCGTTCGGGATCGCGCGGACCCGGCCCGGCGGGCGCGAGACGCCGGGCGAGATCCGACCAAGCCCGGCCCAAGCCCGGCAGGTCCCATGCGCGGGCGATCAATGCGCGCGCGGGTCCTTCGGGCGCCGCCGGGCCCGCGACGATCGCCGGGCGCCGGTCGTCGGGCAGGCTTGCGAGCACGGAGGCAAGCGCGTCGGGGTCCGCATCGGGATGGATCATCGTCGTCGGGCCGGCGGAAGCAAAGCCGATCCATTCGAACGGTCGGCGCGCGGCAACGCGCGCCGGCATCGGCGGGAATATCGCCACCCGCCAAGGCCCGGCGCGCTTGGCTTCGGGGACGGCATAAATCCGCCGGGCCGCTTCGCGCGTGCGCGCGGCCCCTTCGGGCGCCAGAGCGTAGAAGGCGCGCTTGCCCGCGCGCCGCGGTTCGAGCCAGCCCTCGGCCACCAAGCGCGACAAGGCCGTGCGCAATTGGGAGTCGTTGACGCCCAGCATTCCGGCGATGGCCGCGAGCGTGGCGTAGGCCGCGACGCCCCCGCGTGGAACGATCAGATCGCCGAAGATCGTGACGACGAGAGAGCCCGCATTCGTCCCGTCGCGGCGCGCGCGTCGGCGCATCTCAAGCGTAGAAGCGCGCGAGGCTCGCTTCGATCTGCCGGTGCAACTCGGCGTCGATGTCGCGCATCATTTCCTGGGTCATTTCGTACCAGACGCGCTCGCGGTCGTTGAGCGAGATGTTCTCCAGCACCGAGCGCTGGCGCACGGCCGTGGCCGTGGCGATGCCGTCGCGGAAATTGCCGCGCTGCTGGCGGATTTCGACCGCGCATTCGATGCGCCCGTCGTAACGCTGGGCGGGTTCGGTCGTGAACGTGCCGCGGAAGCCTTGCGTGCGCGGCAGATCGGTTTCGGTCACGCGCGCGTCGAGCACCACGAAGCGCACGAAGCGTTCGCCGCGGCCCGACGCCGCGAGGCGTTCGGCCGCCCACAGACGCAATGTCGCCTCGGGCGTGCGCGCGAACAGATGTTCGACATGGGGCGGGGCGAGCGGCGCCTGATAGTCGAACGCGACCTCGACGCGCAAGGCCTCGAAGCGGAACGTGCCGCGCGGGGCGAAGCTGATCGGCGGGAATTGCGGGGGCGGCGGCAGGTCGGCGCAGGCGGCGAGCGCGGGCGCGGCCGCGGCGGCGGCGAGGAACGAGCGGCGGGACAGCGTCATCGGGGGTCTCCGTCTTCGGGGCGCGGGCGAGTGTGCCGCGATCAATCGGCGGCGTAAACCGCGTCGAGATCCGCAAACGCGTGCGTGGTGTTGCAGAACTCGCATGTGAGACGCACCGCGCCGTCCGGATCGCGCAAGGTTTCGATTTCCGTGCGCGGGATCGCGCGCAACGCCCCGCGCATGCGTCCGGGGCTGCAGCGGCATTTGTGGACGAGCGCAAGCGGCCGGTAGATCGCCACCCCTTCGGCCAGAAACAGCCGGTCGACGAGCTTCCAGGGCGGCAGGTCGGGATCGACGAGTTCGGCGCCCGTCGCCGACCCCATCAGGATCATCGCGCGGCGCCAACCCTCCTCCTCGGCGTCGCGCTTGGCGGCGTCGATGGCCTTGTCCATCCCTTCGGCCGAGCCTTGCGCGTCTTCGGGGGGCAAACGCTGGATCATCATGGCGCCCGCGCGCCAGTTCAGCACCGCCCCGTCGCCGGGCGCCGCCACGGCCGCCACGGCGACCTTGATGCCGGCCTCGAACTGCTCGGACTGGCGGAAGTAATGATGCGCGCATTCGGCCAGCGTCGAA
Organism: Azospirillum sp.; assembly: GCA_020249045.1. Lineage (GTDB taxonomy): Bacteria > Pseudomonadota > Alphaproteobacteria > CACIAM-22H2 > CACIAM-22H2 > Tagaea. The sequence goes on from JADCGK010000142.1 coordinate 9,356, forward strand.
CCGTCGAGTTCGACGATGCCTTGATAGCGCTCGGCCGCCTCGCCCTGGTCGACCGTGAAGGCGAGATAACCGGCGCCGAACAGCTTCGGCACGGAAACCGGACCCTCGCCCAGCGCCTTGACGCGCGCCGCGTCGAACTGCGCGTAGCCGCGCAGATGGCCCGAGGAGGTCACGTCGGCCACGAGCATGCGCACCGGCCCGTCGCCTTTGGTCTGCAGCGTGAAAACGCCGTCGAATTTCAGCGTCGCGGCGAGCAGCGAAGCGATGGCGAGTGCCTCGGCCAGTGCCTCGGCCACGGGGCGCGGATAGGCGTGGCGGTGCAGGATCGTGTCGAGTGCCGCCCCCAGCCGCACCGCACGGCCGCGCAAAGCGGACGATTCGATCTGGAACGGCAGGACGACATCGTCTTCGGGAATGCCGGCGCGGTTCACGCGCGCTTCTCCGTCACGCCATGCACCAGGCGAGAATGCCCTTTTGCACGTGCAGGCGGTTTTCCGCCTCGTCCCACACGGCCGATTGCGGACCGTCGATGACGCCTTCGGTCACCTCTTCGCCGCGATGGGCGGGCAGGCAGTGCAAGAACATCGCGTCGGCCTTGGCCATGCCCATCAGGCGTTCGTCGACGCGATAGGGAACGAGCATGTTGTGCCGCTTTTCGCGGTTTTCGCGCTCGCGCGCGTTGCCTTCCTGATCCATCGAGACCCACGTGTCGGTGACGACGGCGTCCGCACCGCGCACGGCGGCTTCGGGATCGGTCAGCAATTGGATGCGCGCGCCCTCGCGCCGCGCCCAGGCGAGCACGTCGTCGGACGGCCGCAACGGTTCGGGGCAGGCGAGGCGCAGCTCGAAGGCGAAGCGCTGGGCCGCATGGATCCAGGACGCGGCGACGTTGTTGCCGTCGCCCGCCCAAGCCACGACCTTGCCGGCGATCGAGCCCTTGCGCTCCTCGAACGTCATCACGTCGGCCATCACCTGGCACGGATGCGAACGTTCGGTCAGGCCGTTGATCACCGGCACCGAGGCATGGCGGACCATTTCGTCGAGATGCGCGGATTTGTTGGTGCGCAGCATGATCGCGTCGCAATAGCGCGAGAGAACCCGCGCGGTGTCGGCGATGGTTTCGCCGCGGCCGAGCTGGGTGTCGTGATGGGTGAGGATCACCGCTTCGCCGCCGAGCTGGCGGATGCCGACTTCGAACGAGACCCGCGTGCGCGTCGAGGGCTTCTCGAAGATCATCGCCAGCGTCTTGCCGGCGAGCGGCTTGTCGCCGGCGCCGAGCCCGCGCTGGGCCTTGTACTTGGCGCCGAGGTCGAGGATCGCGCGCAACGCGCCGGTTTCCAGCGCGTCGAGATCCAGGAAGTGTTTGGGCGTTTTCGGCATGGGCGTCCTCATCCGGCCTTGCGCGCGGCGTTTTCGGCGCGCAGGGCGGCGCACGCTTTTTCGACCGCGTCCACCGCTTCGGCGACGTGTTTGGGTTCGGCGACCAGCGGCGCCAGGATGCGCACGACGTTGTCGCCGGCACCCGCCGTCAACAGGCCCTGGCCGCGCAGCGCCTTGACCATGTCCTGGTTCGGCACCTTGCACTTGAGGCCGAGCAGCAGGCCCATGCCGCGCGAATCCTCGAACATGTCGGGATTGCGTTGCACGAGGCCGTGCAGCTGTTGTTTGACGTGCGAAGCGAGGGCTTCGACCTTCTCGAAGAACCCGGGGGCGAGCATCACGTCGAGCACGGCGTTGCCCGCCGCCATGGCGAGCGGGTTGCCGCCGTAGGTCGACCCGTGCGTGCCCGCGACCATGCCAGCGGCCGCTTCGGCCGTGGCGAGGCACGCGCCCACCGGAAAGCCGTTGCCCAACGCCTTGGCGACCGACATCACGTCGGGCGTCACGCCGGACCATTCGTAGGCGAAAAGCTTGCCCGTGCGGCCCATGCCGGTTTGGATTTCGTCGAAGAACAGCAGCAGGCCGTGCTTGTCGCACAACGCGCGCAAACCCTTGAGGCATTGCGGCGGTACGGGGCGCACGCCGCCCTCGCCCTGCACGGGTTCGATCAGGATGCCGGCGGTTTGCGGACCGATCGCCTTTTCGATCGCCTCGTGATCGCCGAAGGGAACCTGATCGAAGCCGTCGACCGGCGGGCCGAACCCTTCGAGATATTTCTTCTGCCCGCCGGCGGCGAGCGTGGCGAGCGTCCGGCCGTGGAACGCGCCCTCGAACGTCAGGATCCGATAGCGTTCCGGTTGGCCGCGATGGGCGTGATACTTGCGGACGACCTTGATCGCGCACTCGTTCGCCTCGGCGCCGGAATTGGCGAAGAAAACCGTGTCGGCGAAGGTCGCGGCGACCAGGCGCTCGGCCAGCTTTTGCTGCTGGGCGATCGGGAAGATGTTCGAGGTGTGCCAGACCTTGTTCATCTGCGCGCTCACCTCGGCGACCAAATGCGGGTGCGCATGGCCCAAGCCCGTGACCGCGATGCCGCAAGCGAAGTCGAGATAACGTCGGCCGTCGGTGCCCCACAGATACGGGCCTTCGCCGCGCTCGAAACCGATTTCGGCGCGCGCATAGGTCGGCATCACGGCGGGGAAAGCGGCGGTCACGATGCTACTCCTTCCTCCTCGAAAACGAACAAGGCGCCTTCTTTCGGCGCCGGAAACCCCCAGTATCCGGGCGCTTCCCCGAACTGTCAAATACTGCGCCCGCCGCATAGCTGAAATCTAGCTTTTGCAACAATGCCTTAGAAAATTGGCGGTTTAGAGATACCGCCCGTCGAGGGCGATCACCTGAAAGCCCACCAGCAAATGGGTCAGGCGGTCCTCGGTCCCCATGGGCAAAATCGCCCGCCACCAGGACACTTCGGGGTCACGCGGGTTGTAGCGGGATTTGGGATGATGGACGAAGACCGGGGCGCGGCGGGCGACGACGTCGCGGTATCCGGCCTCCCAGATCCGCGCCAACGGCTCCTGGATTTCGGAGAGCTTGAGGCCGGTGTATTCGCGCTTGATGAGTTCGGCCGTCCAAGAGCCGAAGACGGCGAAGCGGAAATCGCCGTCGAGGACTTCGACGAGGTGCAGCCGCCCGAGCCACGGCATGAATTCCTCGAACACGAAATCCGGCCGCGCCGGGTAGGGCCGCGCGCCGCGTTTGGCGTCCCACAACGCGTGCATGTCGCGCAACCAGCCGGGCAGCTCGTCGAGTGTGGCTTCGCGCATCATGCGCGCAGCTTGTACCCGCGCGCGAACATCCGCCAGCACAAAAGTCCCAAACCCGCGTTGACCGCGAGCATGACGCACGCGCCCAAGGCGAGACCCGTATCCGTATGCCCGATGAAGCCGTAGCGGAACCCGTCGATCATGTAGAAGAACGGGTTGAGCTGCGCGGCGAGACGCCAAGTCTCGGGCAGGCGGTCGATCGTGTAGAACGTGCCCGACAGGAAGGCGAGCGGCGTCACGACGAAGTTGGTGACCGCGGCGATGTGGTCGAATTTCTCCGACCACACGCCGCCCGCGATCCCGAGCAACGACAGCAGCATCGACGCCATCAGGCCGTGGAACGCGATCCAACCGAACGACGTCACGTGCAGTTCGACGAACGGCACGAGGCACGCGGCGACCACGCCGCCCACGACCAATCCGCGCACGACCCCGCCGGCCGCGAACCCGATCACGAGTTCGAGCGGCGACAGCGGCGGCATCAGCGAGTCGACGATGTTGCCCTGGACCTTCGCGATGACGATCGAGGACGAGGTGTTGGCGAAGGCGTTCTGGGCCATCGCCATCATGATCAGCCCCGGCGCCAGGAATTCGACGAACGGAACGCCGCCTTTTTCCTGAACGGCGCCGCCCAGCGCCAGCGCGAACACCGCCAAAAACAGCAGCGTCGTGACGACGGGGGCCCAGATGGTCTGGGTATGGACCTTCAAAAAGCGCCGGATTTCGCGCCAAGCGAGGGTTTTGAGGCCGAGCCAATTGACGGCGCCATAGGCGCGCGGGCGCGGCGGAACGGGGGTGGTGTCGGCCATCGGGCCGGCACCATAAGTCGAAGCGGGGCTTCGCGCCACAAGGCTTCCATGGCATCTAGGGGCGATGCGCAAAATCCCCAAACCGCCGACGCCCGAGCGCCTGGAAAAGGCGGCGCTGGCCTATCTGGAACGGTACGCCGCCAGCCGCGAAGGGGTACGCCGGGTTTTGATGCGCCGGGTCGAACGCGCCGCGCGCGCGGGCGTCGCGGGCCGCGAGGAGGGGGCCGCGGCCGTCGAAACCGTGCTGGAAAGGCTCGCCGCCAAGCGGCTGCTGGACGACCGGCTTTACGCCGAAGGCTTGGCCGCGTCGTTGGCGCGGCGGGGTTTGGCGCGCGGGCGCATCGCCGAACGTCTGAAGCTGAAGGGGTTGGCGCGCGAGGAAATCGCCGCGGCACTCGGGGCGGTCGACGAGACCGGGGACGACGATGCCGCGCGCGCGGCGCGCTGGGCGAAGAAAAAACGTCTGGGCCCCTACGGCGATCCGGCCAAGCGCGCGGCGCGACGCCTGCGCGACATCGCCGCCCTGGCGCGCGCGGGCTTCGAACCCGAACTCGCGCGCCGGATCGTCGACGGTCCCGCCGAGGATCAAAGCGGCTTCTGATAGCGGTAGAAGATCTCGTCGCGGACCCAGCCCGCGCGTTCGTAGACCGATTGGGCGGTCTTGTTGTCCCGCGCGGTGAAAAGATCGAGCCGCCCCGCCCCGGTCTCGCGCGCGAATTCCTCGACCCGTTTCATCAACGCGGCCCCCACGCCCGCCTTGCGCAACGACGGCTCGACGAAAATGTCGTTGAGCAGCCAAATGCGCTTCATGAATCCGGTCGAGAAGGTCGGCGACAGGATCGCGAAGCCGGCGGGCGCGCCGTCCACGCGCGCGAGGAACCCGACGTAATCGCCGGCGGCGAAGCGCGCGCGCAGATAGGCGCGGCTTTCCTCGGGCATCGGTTCGCGCTTGTAGAAAACGCGGTAGCCGACGATCAGCGGCATCAGCGCGTCGATGTCGTCGAGACCGATGGGCGAGAGGACGGGACCGGTCATCCGGGTTTGCGGGCCGTCTTGGGTTCGCGCGACAGGCCGCGCTTTTCGAGATTGGCGAGGTAGTCGGCCATCAACGCCGCGGCGTTCTCGCCCAATTGGCGCAGATAGTCCCAGGAGTAGATCCCGCTGTCGTGCAGGTCGTCGAACAGGATGCGGATCGCGTAATTGCCCACGGGCTCGACGCCCATGATGCCGACATGCCGACGGCCGGGAACGATCTGCTTCTGTCCCGGCCCGTGGCCCATCACTTCGGCCGACGGGCTCTCCACGCGCAGCAATTCCGCGGGCAGCGCGAAGGTCTTGCCGTCGTCATAGTCGATCTCGAGGATCTTCTCGGCCTTCTTCAGCCGGATCTCGACGGGGCGGTGGACAACGTCGAAGCTCATGGCGCGGCGTCGAGTTTGCGCGCCTCGTCCACCAGCATGATCGGAATGCCGTCGCGGATCGGAAAGGCGAGGCCCGCGCCATCGCTGACCAATTCGGCGCGCGCGCGATCGTAGCGCAGCGGCCCCTTGGTCACGGGGCAGACCAGGATTTCGAGCAGTTTGGGATCGACCTCGGCGCCGTCGGTCATGGTGGCTGTCTCCTCGCCCGCCGTTGTCGCGCGCGCGCCCTCATGCCGTCAATGCTTCAGGCCGCCGCCGCTTTCCGGCGCCAGGGTCCGCGCCTCGACGATGCCGATCATCGCCTTGGCGCGTTCGGCGAGCCCCGCGCTTTCCAGCAGCGTCTGCTTCTCCTCGGGCGCGAACGGGCACAGCATGGCGATGGTGTTGACCAAGCGCTCGTCGGGCGCCGTCTCGATGGTCGACCAATCCGCCTGCAACCCTTCCGCCGCGAAGAACCCGCGCAAGCCCGCGAGCAACCGTTTGCGGTCGAACCCGCCGTCCGCGGGGGTTTCGAAATCGCCTTCATAGGGCGCGAAATCCGCCTTCACGCGGCGATAGCCGCGCGCGGTCGCGATTTCCTCGCCGGCGGCGAAGCGGCACACCCCGGCGAGCGAGATCAGAAAGCGGCCGTCGTCGGTTTCCGACCACGACACGATGCGCCCCGCGCAACCGATGGGGTAGACCGGCTGGGCCGACGCGCGCGTCTCCTTGGCCAAAGGCTGGATCATGCCGATCAGCTTGTCGCGCGTGGCGAGCGCGTCTTCGACCATCGCGAGATAACGCGGCTCGAAGATGTTCAGCGGCAGCTTGCCGCGCGGCAGCAACAGCACGCCCTGAAGCGGGAAGATCGGCAGGGTGCCGGGCATATCCGCCGGCGCCAGCCGTCCGGAGACGCGTCCGGCCATCACGCGAACATCAGCGAGGACAGGCGCTTGCGGCCCTGCACCGTCAACGGATGGGTATGGCCCAGGGCGTCGAAGAACTTGACGAGCTGCGCGCGCGCGGCACCGTCGTTCCATTTGCGGTCGCGCTTGAACAACTCGAGCAGCTGGTCGATCGCCGCTTCCTGTTGGCCGCCCGCGAACAACGCCAGCGCAAGATCGAGCCGCGTTTGGTGGTCGCCGGGATCGTGGGCGAGTTTTTCGAGCATCGGCGCCACGTCGGCGCCTTGCGGGGCCTGGCGGGCGAGATCGAGCGCCGCCAACGCCGCCGCGACGTCGCCGTCGCGCTTGGCTTCGGCCGGCAACCCGTCCAGCAGCTTTTGCGCGGCATCGAGTTCGCCCAACGCCACGTAGGCCTTGGCAAGGCCGGCCGCGGCCTTCGCGTTGGCTTTGTCCTGGGCAAGGATTTGGCCGTAGAGGGCTTGCGCGGTCGGATAATCCTCGGCCGCCAACGCGGCCGCGGCCTGTTCGAGCGCCTGGTCGATCGGCGAGGGGCCCGCCGCCGCCCCGCCCAGCTTCTTCACGAAGGCGCGGATCTGGCTTTCGGGCAACGCGCCGAGAAACGCGTCGACCGGCCGGCCGCCCTTGAAGGCGAAAACCGCCGGGATCGACTGCACACGCAGCTGCGAGGCGAAATAAGGATGCTCGTCGATGTTGATCTTGACGAGTTTGACCGCCCCGTTGGCCTCCTTGACGACTTTTTCGATCGCCGGCCCGAGCTGTTTGCACGGCCCGCACCAAGGCGCCCAGAAATCGACGATGACGGGCGTCTGTTTGGACGCGACCAGGACGTCCTGCTCGAACGCGTCGTCGCTGGAATCCTTGATCAAATCGGCCGGGGCGGCGGCAGCGGCTTTACCGGCGCCGATCAACTGGTCCATGGCGGCAACTCCTTTTTCGCCGAGGAAAATGGCGAGTCCGACGGGTCCTGGCAAGCCCCGCAGATATCCCTTGCTTTCGCGCGCGCCGTAACTATTATCCGCGCCCGTTTCGACGGCTGAGGCGTCCGCGACGCGAAAACGCGGGAGTAGCTCAGTGGTAGAGCATCACGTTGCCAACGTGAGGGTCGAGGGTTCGAATCCCTTCTCCCGCTCCAGCCGCCCGAACGGTTCCCCAAATCCCGAGATTTTCTCGCGTGTTCGCGCGGGCGTCCGCGGCGCGCTACATCCGGTCCGGCACGGCCAGAAGCACTTGGCCCATCGGAATTTCGTCGGTGACCGGCAGCCGCGCGCCGAACTCGATCTTGTAGGTCATGTAGCCGCAATCCTTGAAGAAGCGCACCGCGTCCATCAGGCAGAGCGACTGGCGGGCCCAGTAGGACGGCTCCCACAGGAAGAAAATCTTCGGCTTGAAGCGCGCGATGGTCTTCTGCGCGCCCTGCAGGGCGTTCCACTCCTCGCCCTGCGCGAGCAGCTTGATCGCGTCCAGGCGCGGCACCGGGTTGGCCTCGACGTAGTCGTCGAGGCTCCAAACCTTCATGTCGATCGCCTTGGTCGACCGGCCCACATTGGCCGCTTGCAGCGACGCGTTGGCGAAGTTCCCGATCGTGTCGTCGTGCAGGAACAATTGGCGGGTTTCGGTCCGGCTGGAAACGGCCGCCTGGTTGAGCGTGACGTTGTCCAGGCCGTTCAAATGCATGTTGGCCTTGAGCCGGCCCAACGGATGCGGATCGGGTTCGAAGACGTGCACGCGCCCCGTCGGCCCGACGCGGTTGGCCATGATCATCGCGTGCATGCCGATGTTCGAGCCGATGTCGAACGCGACCTGCCCCGGACGCAGCATCCGGTTCAACATCTTCGAAACGTTCGGCCGGAAAGCGCCGTAGAAATAGATGTACCATTCGAGGAAGGAATGCGTGTCGATGTTGATCAGCATTCCGTCGTCGTAATCGATCACGGCCTTGACCGGCCGCGCGTTGCCCGGCGGGTGCAGCGCGCGCACCAATTTGTCCGTACCCTTGGGGTGGAATCGCCGGGTGAGCCATGCGAGACCCGGCACCCAGAATGGCGGGGGGACACTGTCAACGGGCGGTGTTTTCGGGGAGTCGGCCAAAGCGGGAGTCTCGGCTAAAGGGGGGCGCATCAACGTGGAGGTCATCGCGGGCTCCGGGACCGGGTCCGGCGGATAACGCGCCGGCAATGCCCCTATTCCACCCTCGATGGGCGAAGACCTTTCGGTTTTGCCTCAGCTTTTGTCGATCCGCAACATTTCGCAGTAATATGATGTCTGGGGCTGAATAAAAACCGGACGCAAACGCGTCCGATTGGGGACGTTTGATGCCGAGCCATACCGAGACACGCAAAGCGGAAATCCTCGACCGGCTGTGCGCGATGGCGCGCCAACGCTTGCCGGCCGGCTCGGGCATCGCGTCCGCAGACGCGGCCGAGGACTTCATCCGGCGCTTCTACGCCGACGTCGCGGTCGACGATTTGACCGCGCGCGCGCCCGACGATCTTTACGGCGCCGCCATCGCGTTGTTCGCCTTCGGGCGGACGCGGCCGCCGGGCAAGGCGAAGGTGCGGGTCTACAACCCGCGCCTGGCCGAACACGGCTGGGCGTCGACCCACACGGTCGTCGAGATCGTCAACGACGACATGCCCTTCCTCGTCGATTCGGTCACGGCGGAGATCAACCGCCGCGAATTGTCGGTGCATCTGGTCATCCATCCGGTGGTGCCGTTCAAACGCGATGCGGGCGGAACCGCCCTCGCCCTCGACCCCCAGGGCGGCCGGGAAAGCTGCATGCACGTCGAAATCGACGCGCAAGGCGACCAAGCCCAACTCGATTCGATCCGCGCGGGCGTGGAAAGCGCGCTGGCCGACGTGCGCGCGTGCGTCGAGGATTGGCGGCCGATGCTCGCGCGCGCGCGCGAGGCGATCGACGGCCTCGCCAAGGACAAGCCGCCCCGCCCGGCCGAGGAGATCGCCGTCGCGCGCGATTTCCTGGAATGGCTGGTCGCCGACAATTTCACGTTCCTGGGCTATCGCGAATACGAGTACGCCGGCGACGGCACGGGCTTCCGGTCGACCGTCAAACCCGACCGCGGGCTGGGCCTCGCGCGCTCGGCGGATTTCGTCGTGTTCGACGTGCTCCGGCGCATCGCCGAATTGCCGGCGAAGCTGCAGCATTTCGTGCGCGCGCCCGAATTGCTGCGCGTGGCCAAGGCCAACCGGCGCTCGACCGTCCACCGCAGCGCCTATCTCGACGCGATCGGCGTCAAGGTCTACGCCAAGGACGGATCGGTCGTCGGCGAAAAGGTGTTCCTGGGCCTGTTCACGTCGGCGGCGTACATGCAGCGCCCGCGCGAAATCCCGCTGCTGCGCGACAAGGTCGCCGCCGTGACCGCGCGCGCGGGCTTCGCCGCCTCGGGCCATTCGTCCAAGGCGCTGCAACACGTCCTCGAAACCCATCCGCGCGAGGAATTGTTCCAAGCCTCGGTCGACGAGCTTTACGAAACGGCGATCGGGGTCGTGCGTCTGCAGGAACGCCAGCGCATCGCGCTGTTCTTGCGCCGCGATCCATTCGACCGCTTCGTCTCCGCCCTCGTCTACGCGCCGCGCGACCGCTTCAACACCGAATTGCGCGAGCGCTTCCACGACATTCTCGCCAAGGCGTACAAAGGCCGCAAATCGGCCTTCTATGTGTTGATGGCGGACGATTCCGCGCTCGTGCGCTGCCACTTCATCGTCGGACTGACGCCCGGCGCGGTCCCCGAGGTGCGGCTGGACGAACTCGAAGCCCGGCTGGTCGAAGCGGGGCGCGGCTTCGCCGACCGGCTGAAGGACGCCCTGGTCGCGGCCGAGGGGGAGGAAAAGGGTCTCGCCAAACTCCGCCGCTATCAGGCCGCGTTCCCGGCCAGCTATCGCGAACACTTCACGCCCGAACAGGCGGTCGCGGACATCGGCGCCGTCGAACGCGTGCTGGGCGGGGAAACGTCGCTCGCGCTCAACCTCTACCGTCCGGTCGAGGCGGCCGAAAACGAGCTCAAGCTGCGCATCTTCCACAAGGCGGCGCCCGTGCCGCTCTCCGACGTCATGCCGATGCTCGAATCCATGGGCTTGAAGGTGATGACCGAGGACCCGTTCCGCATCCATCCGCTCGATGCGGCGGCGGCCGGCCCGGCGGGCGACGTCTACATGCACGACATCGCCATGGTCGCGCGCGAGGTGCGCGAGATCGACCTTGCGCGCGTCAAGCCGCTGTTCGAGGGCGCCTTCTCCGCCGTGTGGGCGGGCGATGCGGCGTCCGATGGGTTCAACCGCCTGGTCCTCGCCGCCGCGATGTCCGCGCGCGAAGTCACGGTCTTGCGCGCCTACGCCGCCTATCTGCGCCAGGCCGGCGCCGCGTTCAGCCAAAGCTATATGGAGGATACGCTCGCCCGCCATCCCAGGATCGCGCGCAAGCTCGTCGATCTGTTCCTCGCCGCGCACGATCCCGCGCGGCCCAAGGACCGCGACGTCGCCATACGCGGCTTGGGCGTCGAAATCGGCCATCTGCTCGACGACGTCGCCAATCTCGACGAGGACCGGATCCTGCGCCGGTTCCTCAACCTGATCGGCTGCACGCTGCGCACCAACTGGTTCCAGGACAAGCCGTACCTGTCGATGAAGCTCGACAGCCGAAAGATCGACGATCTGCCGCTGCCCCGGCCGTTGGTGGAAATCTGGGTCTATTCGCCGCGGGTCGAAGCCGTGCACTTGCGCGGCGGCAAGGTCGCGCGCGGGGGTATCCGCTGGTCGGACCGGCGCGAGGATTTCCGGACCGAGATCCTCGGCCTCATCAAGGCGCAGATGGTCAAGAACACCGTCATCGTGCCCGTGGGCTCGAAGGGCGGGTTCTTCGTCAAGCGCCCGCCGGCGCCCGAGGCCGGCCGCGAAGCGTTCCAGGCCGAAGGCATCGCCTGCTACCAGACGATGATGCGCGGGCTGCTCGACATCACCGACAACCTCGCCCCCGGCGGCATCGTGCCGCCCAAGAACGTCGTGCGTCACGACGGCGACGATCCCTATCTGGTCGTCGCGGCCGACAAGGGAACGGCGACGTTCTCGGACATCGCCAACGCCATCTCGATCGAATACGGGCACTGGCTGGGCGACGCGTTCGCCTCGGGCGGATCGGCCGGCTACGACCACAAGGGCATGGGCATCACCGCCCGGGGCGCGTGGGAGGCCGTCAAGCGCCACTTCCGCGAGTTGGGCCACGACACCCAAAGCGCCGATTTCACCGTGATGGGCGTGGGCGACATGTCGGGCGACGTGTTCGGCAACGGGATGCTGCGCTCCAAGCATATCCGCCTCGTCGGCGCCTTCGACCACCGCCACATCTTCGTCGATCCCGATCCCGATCCGGCCGCGTCCTTCGCCGAACGCGAGCGGATGTTCAAAATGCCGCGTTCGTCGTGGGCCGACTACGACGCCAAGCTGATATCGGCGGGCGGCGGCGTGTTCGACCGCAAGGCCAAGTCGATCAAGATCAGCCCGCAGATGAAGGCGCTGTTCGACATCGGCGCCGACCAGCTGACGCCGTTCGAACTGATGAAGGCGATGCTGAAGGCGCGCGTCGATCTTCTGTGGTTCGGGGGCATCGGCAACTACATCAAAGCGGGCGCCGAGACGAACGCCGACGCGGGCGACCGCGCCAACGACGCGATCCGCGTGAACGGGGCGGACATCCGCGCGCGGGTGATCGGCGAAGGCGCCAATCTGGGCGCCACGCAGCGCGGGCGCATCGAATACGCCACCGCCGGCGCGGGCGGCGCCGGGGGCAAGATCAACACCGATGCGATCGACAATTCGGCCGGCGTGGACACCTCCGACCACGAGGTCAACATCAAGGTCCTGCTGGGCGACGTGATCGCGCGCGGCGACATGACGCTCAAACAGCGCGACGCGCTGCTCGCCAAAATGACCGACGAAGTCGGCGACGCGGTCCTGCGGAACAACTATCTGCAGACCCAGGCGCTCAGCGTGGCCGAACTCGAAGGACCGGCCGGCCTGGACCGGGCCGCCCGCTTGATGCGCGCGTTGGAGAAGACCGGGCGCCTCAACCGGGCGATCGAATTTCTGCCCGACGACGCGGCGCTGGCCGCGCGCGCGGCGGCGGGCAAGGGGCTGACCCGCCCGGAACTCGCCGTGGTCATGGCCTACGCGAAGATGGCGCTTTACGACGATCTGTTGGCGAGCGACCTGCCCGACGACGAAGCGTTGGTCGACGACCTGATCAAGTATTTCCCCCGGCCGCTGCGCAAGGACCACAAGCCCGCGATCCTGCGCCATCGGCTGCGCCGCGAGATCATCGCGACCGTGGCGACGAATTCGATCGTCAATCGGGCGGGCTTCGCCTTCGTGCAGGAGTTGGGCGAAAGGCTGGGCGTCGCGCCGGCCGAGATCGGGCGCGCGTACATCGCCGTGCGCGAGATCTTCGGTTTGCGCGCCTATTGGGGCGAGATCGAAACCCTCGACAACGCCGTGCCCGCCGCGGCCCAGCTCGCCATGCTGGGCGCGTCGGTCGCATTGATCGAACGCGCGACGACGTGGCTGCTGCGCCACATTCCCGCCCCGTTGGGCGTTGCCGCGACCACACGCGATTTCGCGCCGGGTGTGGCCACGCTGGCGCGCGGGCTGGCCTCGGCGCTCGACCCCGCGCGGCTCGCCGCCGTGGAGGCGCGCGCGCGCGCCTTGGCCGATCAAGGCGTGCCCGAGGCGCTGGCGCGCAAGGCCGCCTCGCTCGAGGAACTGCAATCGGCCCTCGATCTCGTGCGTATCGCGCGCACGGCAAAGGCCGATATCGCCGCGGTGGCGAAGGCCTATTTCGCGGCCGGCGCCGTGCTCGGGTTCGATTGGCTGCACGACGCGGCACGGCGCACGGCTGCGCGCGACGCGCTCGCCAAGCGCGCGATCGCCGCGTCGGTCGACGATTTCTTCGCGCTGCAGGCGGAGATCGCGGCCGCCGCGCTCGCCGCCGGCGGCCTCGAAGCCTGGCTGGCCGCCCGCAAACCTTCGGTCGCGCGGTGGGAGGCGCTGGCCGCCGAACTGCGCGCGGCTTCCGCGCCGAGCCTTGCGGCGTTGACGGTGGCGGGCCGCGAATTGCGCGCGCTCGCCCAAGGGTGAGCGCCCTGAACAGACGCGCCGTCGCCGCTTGGTGCCTTTACGATTGGGCGAACTCGGCCTTTCCGGCCGTGATCACCACCTTCGTTTTCGCGACCTACTTCACCCAAGCCGTCGCCCCGGACCCGGTGACGGGGACGGCGATGTGGGGGCATGCGACATCCCTCGCGGGCTTGTGCATCGCCATTCTCGCGCCGCTGATGGGATCGATCGCCGATCGCGGCGGCCGGCAAAAGCCTTTCCTCGCCGCGTTCTCGGGGGTCGCGATCCTGGCCTGCGCGACGCTGTGGTTCGTCGGGCCGTCGCCCGAGTCCATCCCGCTTGCCCTGATCACTTTCGCGGTCGCGACCGTCGCCTTCGAAATGGCGGCGGTCTTCTACAACGCGCTGCTGCCCAAAGTGGCCCCGCCGGCGCTGCTGGGGCGCGTGTCCGGCTGGGGCTGGGGGCTCGGCTATCTGGGCGGAATCGTCTGCCTGGGGCTCGTGCTCGTCGGCTTCGTGCAGAACCCGGCGCCGTGGTTCGGCCTTGCGCGCGAAGCGGCCGAACACGTGCGCGTCGTGGGTCCGTTCACGGCCGTGTGGTGGGCCTTGTTCGCGGTGCCCATCTTCCTGTTGGTGCGCGAAACCGGCACCGGCATCGGGGCGCGCGCGGCGGTGGCGCAAGGTCTGGCGGATCTCAAGACGACGCTCGCCTTCCTGCGCGCCCGCAAGGACATCGCCTGGTTCCTGGCCGCCAACATGATCTACACCGACGGTCTGACCACGCTGTTCGCCTTCGGCGCCATCTACGCCGCGGGCACCTTCGGAATGGAACTGTCCGAGGTTATTCTCTTCGGCATCGCTCTCAATCTCAGCGCCGGTCTGGGCGCCTTCGCCTTCGCCTGGATCGACGATCGCATCGGCTCCAAACGCACGATCGCGATCGGCCTCGTGTGCCTGACGTTCGTCGGCTTCGCGCTTTTGCTGATCGAATCGAAAACGTGGTTCTGGATTCTGGGCGTGGCCATCGGCCCGTTTTTCGGGCCCGTCCAAGCGGCGAGCCGCAGTCTCGCCGCGCGGCTCGCCCCCGAGGAACACCGCGCGCGCGTCTTCGGCCTGTTCGCGCTGTCCGGTCGCATCACGGCCTTCCTGGGCCCGGCGATCCTGGGCTTCGTCACCCTCGCCTTCGAAAGCCAGCGCGCGGGCATGGCGACGATCCTGCCGTTCTTCGCGATCGGTCTTTTCCTTCTCTGGCGGAAGGTGCCATGACCCAGACTTGCCGGATCTGCGGCGGCGCGCCGGGAGCGCTGCACATCGCGCGGGAAATGATGTACGGCAGCCGCGAGGAATTCGCCTATTTCGAATGCGCCGCCTGCGGCTGTTTGCAGATCGAAACCGTGCCCGGCGATCTCGCGCGCCATTATCCCAAGGCCTATTACAGTCTCGCCGGCGGCCTGCCGAAGGCGCCGTCGTGGCGCCGGCGCTTGGCCGCCGATTGGGCCTACGACCGGTCGGGCGGCGTGCTGGGCTGGCTCGCCCACGCGTTGCGGCCCAACGCCGAAATGCGCCTGCTCGGCCAACTCGGGCTCGCCAAAACAGATCCGATCCTGGATGTGGGCTGCGGCAACGGCGCGCGCGTCGCTCGCTTGGTCCAGCACGGATTTGCGAACGCCGAGGGGATCGACGCGCATCTCGCGGCCGATGTGACGCTCGACGGCAAGCGCATCGCGCGCCGGGCGACGCTCGATGCGATCGACGGGCGCTACCGGCTCGTGACCTTCCATCACAGCTTTGAGCATCTGCCCGATCAGCACGCGGCGATGCGCGACGCGCGGCGGCTGACCCGGGCGGACGGCTTTGCGTTGCTGCGCGTGCCGACCCGGTCCTCCGCCGCATGGGACATCTACGGCGTCGATTGGGTGCAGCTCGACGCGCCGCGCCATCTTTACCTGCATTCGCGCGAGTCGCTCGCGCGCCTGGCCGAGGCGCACGGTTTCCGCGTGGTGCGGATCGACGATGATTCCGATGGCTTCCAATTCTGGGGATCCGAGCAATACAAACGCGGCATTCCCGCCAACGATCCGCGCGGCCATTCCAAGCGCAAGCCGATGTTCTCCGCCGCCGAGCTTGCGGATTTCGAGAACCGCGCGCGCCAACTCAACGCGCAAGGCCGCGGCGACCAATTCCGCGCGATTTTGGCGCCGGTCTAAAGCGTCCGATAGAACCGCGCATAGGCGGCGGCGCAGGAATCGAGGGCGAACTCCGCCTCGATCCGCGCGCGGCCCGCGGCTCCCATCGCGCGGCGCAAATCCGCATCGCCGACCAGCCGCGCCAAGGCCGCCCCCAAGGCCGGGGGGTCGCGCGGATCGACGAGCAAGCCGGTCGTACCGTCCACGACCGCCTCGGGGATGCCGCCCGCCCGCGTGGCCACGACGGGCAAGCGCGCCGCCATCGCTTCGAGCACCGCGTTGGGAAATCCCTCCTCGTGGCTCGCCAAAACGCCGATATCGGCCGCGGCCAGCAGATCGGGCACGTCCGCCCGGGCGCCGAGAAACGCGACCCGCGCGCTTTGGCCGGCCGCGGCAGCGCGCGCGCGCAACGCCTCGCCGATGCCGTCGTCCCGGCCCGCGCAAAGCAGCGTCCAGGGAAGATCGCGCGGCAACTGCGCGAGCGCGTCGACCAGATCCGCATGACCCTTGTAGGGAATGAGATTGGCGACGCACAGAATGGCGATCGCTTCGGGCGCGAGGCCGAGACCCGCGCGCGCGCGTGCGCGCGCCGAAGGATCGGCGAAACGCGCGAGGTCGATCCCGTTATGGATCAACCGCACGCGGGCCGGATCTGCCCCCTCCGCGACCAGTTGCGCGACGACGGCCGCGCTGTTGCCGAGCAGCGCGTGCATGCGGCCGTGCAACGCGCGCTCGATGCGCGCGAGCAGCGGATGCTTGGCCTGATAGTCGTTCAGCGAACGGCGCGACATCGCGCGTTTGGCGCCCGAGAAGGCCAGGGCGAGGGGTGCGCCCACCAAATAGGATTCCGGCAGGAAGAAATGGACGATGTCGGGCTTCCATTCGCGCATGAAGCGCGCGAGTGCGAGGCCCGCGCGCAACGCCCGCGCGCCCCGGCCCAGGAAGCCGCCCGCCTTGGCGCCGGCGGCGCTGCCCGGCGGGGCGAGGACGCGCACCCCGGCCGCGGCCAGCGGATCGGCCAAGGCGCCCCGGCCGGTCAGCGTGTGAACCGAGATCTCAAACCCATCGCGCGCCAGACGCGGCAAAACCTGGGCGAGATGGGATTCCGCCCCGCCCACGTCCAACGCGCCGATGACGATCAGAATACGGATGGCGGCGGCCCTCCTCGCCAAGCTTCAGGTTCGGGGGTATATCGGGATTCGGAATGAAAATCTGCCAGCTCTGCGCGGTCGACTTCACGCTCTACCACTTCCTGCTGCCGCTGATGCGCGCCCAGCGCGACGCGGGCCACGAGGTCGTGGGCGCGTGCGCGCGCGGGGCGTGGGCGGCGAAGATCGAGGCCGAAGGCTTCCGCGTCGTCGACGTGCCCGTGCGGCGTTCGCAGAATCCGCTGGCGCTGTGGCGCGCCTATCGGGCCTTGCGCGGCTTCTTCGCGCGCGAAGGCTTCGACATGGTCCACGCGCACACGCCGGTCGCGGCCTTGGCCGGCCGGCCCGCGGCCAAGGCCGCGGGCGTGGCGCGCGTCGTCTACACGGCGCATGGCTTCTACTTCCACGAAAACATGCCCGCCCCCAAACGCGCGCTGCACGTGGCGCTGGAATGGTTCGGCGGCCGCTTCACCGACGTGCTGATGACCCAGGCCGAAGAGGACGCGGCGACCGCGCGCGCGCTCGGCCTGTGCAAGGGCGGCGTCGTCGAGGCCATCGGCAACGGGTCGGACCCCGCGCGTTTCCGCCCGCCGGCGCCGGGCGAGGACACGCGCGCGCGCTTGCGAGAAGCGATCGGCACGGCCGCCGACACGCCCGTGTTCGCGATGATCGGCCGTTTGGTCGCCGAGAAAGGCTATCCCGAATTGCTGCGCGCGATGCGTCGCGCGCCCGGGGCCGAACTGTGGGTGGTCGGCGAGCGCCTGGCGTCCGACCATGCCGAATCGATCGCCGCGGATATCGCCGCGGTCGAAGCCGACCCCGATCTTGCGCGGCGCATCCGCTTTCTGGGCTATCGCGCGGACGTGCCCGACTTGCTGCGCGCGGCGGACGCGTTCGTCCTGCCCTCGCACCGCGAAGGCATGCCGCGCTCGATCATCGAAGCGATGCTGACCGGCTTGCCGGTCGTCGCCACCGACATCCGCGGCAGCCGCGAGGAGGTGGTGTCCGGCGAGACCGGCTTGCTGGTGCCGGTGCGCGACGAGCATGCGTTGGGGGCCGCGATCGCCGCACTCGCGGGCGATCCCGCCTTGCGCGCGCGGATGGGGCAAGCGGGCTTGGCGCGCGCGCGCTTGCTCTACGACGAACGGCGCGTCGTCGAACGACAGATGCGGCTTTTGGGGTTGGCGTCGTGAAGGTCGCGGTCGTCGGCGCCACGGGGATGACCGGACGGCGCGTCGTGGGCGCGCTGGTCGCGCGCGGGCATGCGGTCGTCGCGACCGGCCGCGATCCGGCCAAGCTTGCGGCGCTGGGCGACGGGATCGAATGGCGCATCGGCGATTTCGACCGGCCCGAAACCCTGCCCAAAGCGCTGGCGGGTGCGGATGCCGTCGCCTATGTCGCGCACGCCAAACACACCAAGCTCGTTCTCGACGCGATGGAGCCGGGGGTGCGACTGGTCGTCACCGGGTCGACGCGCGTCTTCTCGAAGCTCGAGGATCCGGCGGCACAAGCGGTGCGCGAGGGCTTGGCCGCGTTCGCCGCGACGGGCCGCAAAGGCCAAGTTTTGCTGCCCGCGATGATCTACGGCGCCAAGGAGGACCGCAATGTCGGCCGCGTGCTGCGCTTCCTCGCGCGGTTTCCGCGCTGGTGCCCGATCCCCGCGCCGCTGCCCGACGGCGGCCGGCACACGGTCCAACCTATCCATGTCGAGGACGTCGCGGCGTGCGTCGCCGCCGCACTCGAACGGCCCGAAAACGATGGCCCGCCCATCGTGCTCGCCGGGCCCGAACCGATCGCCTACGCGCGCATGGTGCGCGAGTGCGCGGCGGCCCTGCGCCGGCGCGTCCTCGTGATCCCCGTACCGGTGCGCGCACTCGCCTTGCTCGCGCGCGCGATGGCAAGATTGGGTCTGAAGCCGCCGTTCGACGCCAAGGAACTGACGCGCGCGGCCGAGGACAAGGCCTTCGACATCGCCCCGATGCGCGAACGATTGGGCGTGATCCCGCGCCCCTTCGCCGACGGCGTCGCCGCCAAAGTCATCCGCGGCGATTTCTGATCATTCCCCGCCGGCGACGGTCAGGATGGCGCCGGTCGTGTAGGAACTGCGCGGCCCCGCGAGGAAGACGATCGCCGCGGCGATCTCGGAAGGCGCGGCGGCACGGCCCATCGGCACGCGCGCGGCACGCGCTTGGAAGGCGGTGCGGTCCGGATCGTCGGCCCAACGGTTCAGATCGGTATCGACGAAGCCCGGCCGGACGGCGTTGACCCGGATGCCGAACGGAGCACCCGCCTTCGCGAAATTGCGCGTGGCTTGTTCGAGGCCCGCTTTGGCGACCGCGTAGACGGCCAAGCGCGGCGAGGCGGCGCGCGCGGTCACGTAGCTCGACACGTTGACGATCGACCCTGCTTTCGCCGCCGTCATCGCGGGCCATGCGGCGCGGATCAACGCGACCGGCGCGTCGAGATTGAGCGCCATCGTCGCTTCGCGGATGGCGGGATCGTAGGGATCCCCGCCGCGCCCCGGCACGCCGCCCGCGTTGTTGACCAGCACGTCGATGCCGCCCGCCCAATCGAGGAAACGGGCCATCAGATCGCCGGGCCCGCGCGCGAGATCGGCCGCGAACGTCTTCGCATCGCCGCAGCGCGCGGCGACGGCCCGCGCCGCGGCCTCGTCGGCGTTGTAGTGGATGCCCACGCGCGCGCCCTGGGCCGCGAACAGCGCCGCGCACGCCGCCCCGATCCCGCGCGAAGCGCCGGTCACCAGCACCTTCATGCCGGCCGCCTGACCCGGCCGCCCGCGCGGTAGATCGCCAGCGTGGCCTCGATCCATTCCTCGTGCCGCCACAAAACGCCCGCCTTGGCCTGAAGGTAAGCCGCGTGCGCGGCCGAGATCGGCCCCACGCCGAACAGCTTGCGCCCGCGCTTCCACGCGCGATCCGCGCAGCACCGGAACGCCGCCAGCCGCGCTGCGCGCGCCAATTCCGGATGATCGCGCAAGAACAGCAACGCCGTCAAAGTCTCGTCGTGGAGGATTTGCGCTTGGTTCTTCATCAAGCGGCCGGGTTCGTCGGCGGGCCCGAGGCACACGACGTGATCGAACACGCCGATGCGCGCGCCCGGCACGGCCGCAACGCGCGGGCAAATCCCCTGGTCCTGGATGAACACCCGCTCGTCGCAGCCGCCCGCGGCGAGGAACAGCGCGCGCGCGACGAGCAGGTTCGAAGCGCCCGATTGGCACGTCGCCAACGCGTCGGTCACCGGATCGGCGAAGACGCGCGTGCGCAACTCCGCAGGCGGCGGGGCGAAGCGCGGACCTTCCGGCCCGTACCAATCCATGCCGCCATAGACGAGGCCGAGATCGTGCCGTGCGGCTTCGCCGGCCAGCACGCGAAGGGCGAAGGGCGCCAGAATATCGTCCGCATCGACGAGCTTGAGCCACGGCTGGGTGGCTTCGCGCGCCCCGCGATTGGTCGCGGGGCCCGGGCCGGCATTGGCTTGCGAGACGATTTTGGCGGTCGTCAGCCCCCGCTCGGCGATCAAGCGGCGCAGCAACTCGCCCGACCCGTCGGTCGAACCGTCGTCGACGAACACGATTTCGGCCGGCGGCCCCCCTTCCTGGGCCAGCAATGCGTCCAGACAGGCGGCCAGATACGGCGCCTTGTTGAAGACCGTGACGACGCAAGCGACCGGGAATTCGCGGGACGTTCGGTCCATGGGCGATCCTTAAGCGGGACCCGGCCACCCCGCAAGCCCCTCGAAAACAAAGCCGTTCTGGACTGCGACCCGGCGGCGGATTAGATAGGGGCATTCCCGCGTTGATCGGGGGTCCCCTTTTCGTATCCGGGAACCCTGGTCCATGCCCTTCGATCCGCCGCCCAATCTCCGTGAAGATCTCCGAAAGGTCGCGTCCGTGCCGTTCGTTTCGCCCATCGCCGACCTTCTGGTGAAAGACAGCGAATCTTTGGCCGACGCCCTCGCCCGGCTCGACGCCGGCGGTGCGGCCGCGCTGTTCGTCGTGGACGCCGAGGACCGGCTGCAAGGGCGCATCGGCCCCGCGGAAATCGCCGCCGCGCTCGCGCGCGGCCAGGGCACCGAATTGCGCGTGGGTGCCGCGATGATCCCGGACGCGGGCGGTCTCGCCGCCGACCTGCCCGAAGACGAACTCGCCCGGCGCGCCAAGGAAGGCACCATCGCGCTGGTCGACGAAGAGCGCCGGCCCGTCGGCGTGCGCTCGCCCGCCACCGCCCGGCGCGTGCCGATCGCCGAACCGCAACTCGGGGGCAAGGAACTCGAATACGTCACCGAATGCGTGACCACGAATTGGATCTCCAGCCAAGGGTCCTTCGTGCGCCGCTTCGAGGCGGATTTCGCCAAGCTGCTGGGCGTGCCCCACGCGCTGGCGGTTTCCAACGGCACGGTCGCGTTGCATTTGGCGCTGGCCGCCTACGGCATCGGGCCGGGCGACGAAGTCATCGTACCCGATCTGACCTTCGCCGCGACGCTGAACGCCGTGCTCTACACCGGGGCGACGCCCGTGATCGTCGACGTCGCGGCCGACACCTGGAACATCGATCCGGCGGCGCTGTCCGAGGCGATCACGCCGCGCACCAAGGCGATCATGCCGGTGCATCTTTACGGCCAGCCGGCGGCGATGGACCCGATCCTGGCGTTGGCGCGCAAGCACAAGCTGATCGTCGTCGAAGACGCGGCCGAGGCCGTCGGCGCCGCCCACAAAGGCGTGCCGTGCGGCGCCATCGGCGATTGCGGCACGTTCAGCTTCTTTTCCAACAAGCTGATCACGACCGGCGAAGGCGGCATGGTCGTGTTCAAGGACGACGCGATCGCCGCGCGGGCGCGCAAGCTGCGCGACCACGGCATGAACCCGCAGAAGCGCTATTGGCACGACGAAGTCGGCTTCAATTACCGCCTGACGAATCTGCAGGCCGCGATCGGCTGCGCGCAACTCGAACAGCTCGACGGCTTCCTTGCCCGCAAGAAGGAAATCGCCGCGCATTACTCGCGCCGCTTCGAGGGCGTCGTCGAAATCGAAACGCCGTCGGTCCTGCCCGGCTTCGACAACTCCTATTGGGTCTATTCGGTGATCCTGGATTGCGCGGGGCTCGGCCTCGCGCGCGACGAGGTCATGGCGCGGCTGGCGAAGATGGGCGTGGACACGCGCCCGCTGTTCTACTGCATGCACGAAATGCCGCCCTACAAGGCCTACGCCGGCAACCGGGCCTTCCCGGTGGCAAGCCGCCTGTCGGAGAACGGCCTGTCGCTGCCCTCCTCCACGGCCATCACCGCGGCCGAGCTCGACCACGTCGCCGACGCGTTGCTGTCGCTCGTGCGCACGCGCAAGCTGGCGCGCGCCCTGGTTTCGTGAGGGCGCGGGCCGGCTTCCTGGCCTTGGCGCTCGCGGGCGGTTTCGCCGCCCCGATCGCCGTCGTCGCCCCCAACGGCCTTGCGCCGCTGCTGATCGTTTGCGGCGCGTTCGCGCTGTTCGCGCGCGCGTGGCCCGGCGGACGCTGGGTCGCGGGTGTCGCGGCCTTCCTCGCCTACGCGCTGCTGTCGCTCGTTTGGGCCATCGACCGGGGCGAGGCGCTCGACGGCTGGCTGCGCATCGCGGGCTCGGCCGTGTTGGGCCTCGCGCTGGTCGGTGCCGCGCGCGATCTGGACGATGCCGCGCGCGCGCGTCTGGAAACCTGGTTGATCGGCGGCACCCTCGCCGCACTCGTCCTGCTCGGCGCGCAACTGGCCAGCGAACGGATCTGGACGCGCGAAACCTCCTTCGCCGCCGCATGGCATGGGCCGGAAACGAATTTCTGGGCGCTGTTCAACCGATCCGTCGCCGTACTCGCGGCGTTGCTGCCGCTGGCCGCCCTGGCCGCGTGGCGCCGGCGCGGCGCGGGTGCTGCGGCGGTTCTGTTCGCGGCCGGGCTTTATCTGATCTTCAATTTCAACAGCCGGGGTGCGGAACTCGCCATTCTCGCGGGCCTCGCGGGCGGCGGCTTCGCGGCCCTATGGGCGCGCGGGCGCACGGTGCTCGCCGCCGGGTTCGCGGCCCTCGTGCTGGCCGCACCGTTGATCGCCGCGTTGCCGGTATTCGACGAATGGGCGCAAGACCGCGCGCTGGGCTCGTCGGTGTTCCACCGCGCCGCGATCTGGAGCTTCGCCGCCGACCGGATCGCCGAGCATCCGCTTTTGGGTTGGGGCTTGCACGCCGCGCGCGCGATCCCGGGCGCCAAACATCAATTCGTCCCGGGCGCCGAGTTGATGCCGCTGCATCCGCATAACTTCGCGCTGCAGCTTTGGCTCGAATTGGGACTGATCGGCGCGCTGGCCGGAGCGGCCGCCTCGGCCGGCTTGGCGCGCGCCATCGCCGGAGACGCGATCACGCGCGCGGCACTCGCCGCATGCCTATGCGCGGCGTTCGCGGTCGCCAGCGTCGGCTACGGCCTATGGCAAGGCTGGTGGATGGGCGCTTTGTGGCTGTTCGCGGCCCTCGCTGCCGCGCTGGCGCCGAAACCCGGCGGATGCTAGACGCCTCGGCGAAGGGGAGGGACTTCGCCGATGCCGTCCGTCAAAATCCGCCGCGCCGTTCTATCCGTTTCCGACAAAACCGGTCTGGTCGATTTCGCCCGCGCGCTGGCGCGCCACGGCGTCGAATTGCTGTCCACGGGCGGAACCGCGAAGGCGCTGGCCGAGGCGGGGCTGACGGTGATCGACGTCGGCACGCATACCGGCTTCCCCGAGATGATGGACGGCCGGGTCAAGACGCTGCACCCGACGATCCATGGCGGCATCCTCGCGCGGCGGGACGTGGCCGACCACGTCGCCGCGATGGCCGCGCACCAGATCGCCCCCATCGATCTGGTGGTCGTGAACCTTTACCCCTTCGAAGCGACGGTCGCCAAAGGATCGAGCGAAGCGGATTGCGTCGAGAACATCGACATCGGCGGGCCGGCGATGATCCGGTCGGCGGCGAAGAATCATGAATCGGTCGTCGTGGTGGTGGACGCGGCGCAATACGCCGATCTGATCGCGGCGATGGACGCGCAAGACGGGGCGACCGACCTTGCGCTGCGCAAGCGCTTCGCGGCGGCGGCATACGCGCGCACCGCCGCCTACGACACGGCGATTGCGACATGGTTCGCGGGGCGTCTGGGCACGGCGTTCCCCGCGCGGCTGGGCGTTGCGGGCACGCGGCGGCAGGAATTGCGCTACGGCGAGAACCCGCACCAAGCGGCGGCGTTCTACACGGACGGATCGAACCGCCCCGGAATCGCGACCGCCGCGCAGATCCAGGGCAAGGAACTCTCCTACAACAACCTCAACGACACCGACGCCGCCTTCGAAGCCGCGGCCGAATTCGACGGGCCCGCGTGCGTGATCGTCAAGCACGCCAATCCGTGCGGCGTGGCGCTGGGTGCCGATCCGCACGCGGCCTATCTGAAGGCGCTGGCGTGCGATCCGGTGTCCGCCTTCGGCGGGATCGTCGCCTTCAACCGGGCGCTGACGGCCGCCGCCGCCGCCGAGATCGCCAAGATCTTCGTCGAAGTGATCGTCGCCCCCGACGCCGAACCCAAGGCGCGCGAGATCCTCGCGGGCAAAAAGAATCTGCGCTTGCTGCTGACCGGCGGCGTGCCCGATCCGGCGGCACCCGGCCTGTCGGTCAAGACGCTGGCGGGCGGCTTCCTCGCGCAATCGCGCGACGCGGGCCGCGTGGGCCTCGCCGACCTCAAGGTCGTGACCAAGCGCGCCCCCACGCCCGCCGAACTCGAAGACATGCTGTTCGCCTTTCGCGTCGCCAAACACGTGAAGTCGAACGCGATCGTCTACGCGAAGGGCGGCGCCACCGTGGGCATCGGCGCCGGCCAGATGAGCCGCGTCGATTCCTCGCGCATCGCCGCGTGGAAGGCGGCCGAAGCGGCCAAGGCCGCGGGCGAAGCGGCGACCCGCGCGATGGGCTCCGTGGTCGCGTCGGACGCGTTCTTTCCGTTCGCCGACGGCTTGCTGGCGGCGGCCGAGGCCGGCGCCACCGCCGTGATCCAGCCCGGCGGTTCGATGCGCGACGCCGAGGTGATCGCCGCGGCCGACGAGAAGGGCCTGGCGATGGTCTTCACCGGGATGCGCCACTTCCGGCATTGAGGCCGGGGACGATTGTAAGCGTGCGCGCGCGGGCGAATCGGTCTATGCCTTTTTCACGATGACCAATTCGCCGCGTTCGCGCTGAAGCCATGGAATTCGCCGCCGCCGAGCCGGAAAAAATCGCCGCGGAGATCCGCCGGACAGGCTCGGCCGTCGTCCGCGGCGCGTGGCGGCCTGAATCCCTGACGCCGTTCCGGACGGCCATCGCCAATTACGTCCAGGTCCGGCGCGCGCGCGCGCGCACGGCCGATGCGCGCCCGCTGGACCGCATGCTCGACACGCATGGCGCCGGGACTGCGCGGATGATGGCCAACGAAAGATACTGGACGGACGAAGACTTCAAGAATCTCTTCGTGGGCAGCATCTATTCGCGGATTTGCGCGGCCTATTTCGACGGCAGCGAGCTGCGCATGTCCATGGATCGGAACGGTTTCCGGATTCACGATCCGGCGGTGTCGGAGAAATCCTTCATCCCCTACCATCAGGACAGCTACACCCAGGATCATCGGGTCAAGTCGGTGCTGAATTGCTGGACGCCGCTCGATCCCGCGGGCGTCGACGCGCCGGGGCTCGAGGTCGTCCGCAATCCCTGCCGGCCCGACTTTCCCCGCAAGGAATGGGGCCTGGCCAGCGCCAACGCCGCCTACGACCGGATCACGATCGAGCGCGAGCGGATCGTGGCCGAATACGGGGAATGCTTCGCCGCGCCCGCGCTGGCGGTCGGCGATTGCCTGATCTTCTCCGAGCACGTCATCCATCGGACCTACGTCACGCCGGGCATGACGAAACCCCGGATCAACCTCGAGTTCCGCGTCTTCGCCCGCAACGTGTGCGTGGCCGTACCGGGTCTGCCGCCGATCGAGGCCGATACGGTTTCCCTCAGCGAGGAGCAACGTCCATGACCGATCCCACCGACGCCCTCGTGCAGAAGATCGCGCTCGCCGTGATGCAGACGCAGTGGCAGAACGACCGCGACCTCGCCCATCAGATGTACGCTTTGGCCGTCCGCGAAAGCGCCGTCTACGCGAACGCCAAAATGCCGACCGCGACGGCCGTTCGCCCCTCCAAATATCCCGGGCCGGGACGCCTCGAGATGCTCGAACGCGCCTTGGCGATGGTGACCGTCAAGGACGGAAACTACGCCGAGTTCGGCGTCTACAAGGGCGAAACCCTGGCCTTCATCGCCGATCGGATCGACGCCGTCGCGTACGGCTTCGACTCGTTCCGGGGTCTGTCGGAGGATTGGTTCGTCGACGTCAAGAAGGGCCATTTCGATCTGGGCGGGCACGCGCCGGCGATCCGCACGACCCAAGGAAACATCCGATTGGTCAACGGCTACTTCGCCGACACGATTCCGGAGTTCAAGCGCGCCGTCCCCGGCCCGCTCGCCTTCATGCACATCGATTGCGATCTGTACGAGAGCACCAAGGCGATCTTCGAGGGCCTCGGCGACCGCATCGTGCCCGGCACCGTCATCGTTTTCGACGAGTATCTGAACTACCCGGGCTGGCAGAACCACGAATACAAGGCGTTCCAGGAATTCTGCGCGGCGAACGGGCGCAGCTACGAATACAAATCGTTCTGTCCGCTGTGGTTCTCCGTCGCATTGGTGATGACGTGAGCCGGCCGCGGGCGCCGGGCGCAGCGGTCTAGCGCAGCAGCGCTTCGGCGATCCGGGCCCATTCTTCGTCGAGCGATCCGGTCGCGGCCGGCTTCTTCGCGCGGGCGTACCAGTAGCGCGCGTTGCCCGAATCGCCTTCGACACGGTGCAGATAGGCGTGGACCCAATCGTGGTCCGCCTCGCCTTCATCCATCTGCGCGAGCTTGTGCGCCGCGTCCCATTGCCCGCGCGCCGCGTGCCACAGCGCTTCGAGCGGGCGCGCCACCCCGCGCGGCGGGGTGGCGTCGGCGAGCGTCGCGCGGAACTCGGCGAGGGTCACGCGGTCACTTGGCGATGGCTTGGAACGCGCCCAGCGCGGCCATGTTGACGATGTCGGAGACCGACGCGCCGATCTGCACGATCTGCGCGGGTTGGGACAGGCCGACCAGGATCGGCCCCAACACCGTGCCGCCGGCCATCATCTGCACGAGCTTGGAGGCGATGTTGGCCGAATGCAGGCCCGGCATGACCAGCACGTTGGCGGGCCCCGACAGGCGGCTGAACGGATAGAGGTTCTTCATCAGCGCGTAGTCGAGCGCCACGTCCGGGCTCATGTCGCCCTCGAACTCGAAATCGATCGCGCGGCCCGCATCGTTCATGCGCTCCAATTCCTGCACGGCCTCGCGGACCTGGGCGGCCTTTTCGCGATGCGGATTGCCGAAATTGGTGAACGAGGTCAGCGCCACGCGCGGCTCGTGGCCGAGCTTGCGCGCGGCGGCCGCGGCGGCGATGGCGATTTCGGCCATGTCGCGCGCGTCGGGAAGTTCCGTCACGGTCGCGTCGGCGACGAAGACCGTGCGTTCCTTGGTCATCATCACCGAAAGCCCGATGAAGCGCTTGCCCTTCTCCACGTCGATCACGCGCCGGACGTCGTCGAGCGCCTGGTAGTACGAGCGCGTCGCCCCCGTCACCATCGCGTCGGCGTCGCCGGTCGCGACCATCACGGCGGCGAACACGTTGCGGTCCTGGTTGACCATGCGCTGGCAATCGCGCTGGAGGGCGCCGTGCCGGCGCAACCGCGCGTAAAGATGGTCGGCGTAGCGCCTGTTGTCCTTCGAAAGCCGCGCGTTGTGGATTTCGAGGCCGAGCTGGGCGGGCGTTTGGGTGATGCCGGCGGCGCGCATCGTCTCCTCGACGCGCTCCTCGCGGCCGATCAGCACGGGCGTGCCGTAGCCCGAATTGCGGTAGGCGATGGCCGCACGGATCATCTTCTCGTCCTCGCCTTCGGCGAAGACCACACGGCGCGGATTGGCGCGCACGGTTTCGAAGATGCGGTCGAGCATGGCGCCGGTCGGGTCGCGGCGCAGCGTCAGGGCGTGCTGATAGGCCTTCATGTCGGCGATGGGCTTGCGCGCGACGCCCGAGTCCATCGCCGCCTTGGCGACGGCGGCGGGCACGACCGAAATCAGCCGCGGATCGAACGGCACCGGAATGATGTAGTCGGGCCCGTAGCGCAGCTTGCGGCCCGAATAGGCGGCGTCGAGTCCGTCGGGCACTTCCTGGCGCGCGAGTTCGGCGATCGCGTGCGCGGCGGCGATCTTCATCTCCTCGTTGATCGTGCGCGCGCGCACGTCCAGCGCGCCGCGGAAGATGAACGGGAAGCCGAGCACGTTGTTGACCTGGTTCGGATAGTCCGAACGGCCCGTGGCGACGATCACGTCGGCGCGGGCTTCCTTCGCCTCCTCCGGCGTGATTTCCGGATCGGGATTGGCCATCGCGAAGATGATCGGCTTGGGCGCCATCGAGCGCACCATGTCCTTCGTCAACGCACCCTTGACCGACAGGCCGAAGAACACGTCGCAGCCCTCCAGCGCGTCCTTCAGACTGCGCGCCTTGGTCGGCACGGCATGCGCGGATTTCCACTGGTTCATGGACTCCGTGCGGCCCTGGTAGATGACGCCCTTGGTGTCGGCCAGGATCACGTTCTCGTGGCGCATGCCCATCGCCTTGACGAGTTCGGCGCACGCGATGCCCGCCGAACCCGCGCCGTTGATCACCATCTTAGCCGTCTTGATGTCGCGGCCCGTCAGATGCAGCGCGTTGATCAGGCCCGCGGCGGCGACGATCGCGGTGCCATGCTGATCGTCGTGGAACACCGGGATGTCGAGCAATTCGCGCAGGCGCTGCTCGATCACGAAGCATTCGGGGGCCTTGATGTCCTCGAGATTGATGCCCCCGAACGTGACGCCCAAATAGCGCACGCAATTGACGAATTGATCGACGTCCTTGGTGTCGACCTCGAGGTCGATCGAATCGACGTCGGCGAAGCGCTTGAACAGGACCGCCTTGCCCTCCATCACCGGCTTGCCGCCCAGCGCGCCCAAATCGCCGAGACCCAGCACCGCCGTGCCGTTGGAGATCACGGCCACGAGATTGCCCTTGGACGTGTAGTCGTAGGCCGCGTCGGGGTTCTTGGCGATGTGCAGGCAGGGCCACGCCACGCCGGGCGAATAGGCGAGCGAGAGGTCGCGCGCGGTCGTCAGCGGCTTGGTCGCGACGACTTCGATCTTGCCCGCCTTCCCGCCTTGCTGGTGGAAGAGCAGCGCATCCTGTTCGGTCACCGGCGCCGAGTCGTTGGCCATCTCTGTTTCGCCTTTTCTTCTGTCGCGTTTCCCGGAGGGATTACGATGCCCCTCGATTTTAAGGCGTGCATGGTACGGGGTTCGCGGGGCCGGCGTCAAAAAAACGCGCGCGGACGAATTGCTGCATTGCACCCGGCGCGGCCTAATTTATTCTCCGCCTCCCATGGCCGACCCCCTGCCCACGCCGCCGCGCGATTCGGATAGCGCTATCACTCCGATGATGGCGCAGTATCTGGACCTCAAGCGCCAATATCCGAACGCGCTGCTGTTCTATCGGATGGGCGATTTCTACGAGATGTTCTTCGACGACGCCGTAGCCGCGGCCAAGGCGCTGGACCTGACGCTGACCAAACGCGGCGTGCATCTGGGCCAGGAAATTCCGATGTGCGGCGTGCCCTGGCACGCGCATGAGGCCTATCTCGCGCGATTGATCCGCCAGGGCTTCCGGGTGGCGATTTGCGAGCAGCTCGAAGCGCCCGAGGAGGCCAAGAAGCGCGGCGCCAAATCGGTCGTGCGCCGCGATGTGGTGCGCGTGGTCACGCCGGGCACGCTGGTCGAGGACACGCTGCTCGATGCGCGGGCCAACAACTATCTCGCCTGCCTGGCCGAGGCGGCCGGGGCGATGGGGCTTGCGTGGCTCGACATGTCCACCGGCGATTTCCGGCTGGAGACGACCGACGCGGCCCGTTTGGGTGCAGCCCTCGCGCGGATCTCGCCGGGCGAATTGCTGCTGTCCGAACGGCTTGCGGGTGCGTCCGAGCTGGCCGCGGCGATCGAGCCCTTCAAAGCGCGCCTGACGCCGCTGCCCGGCGCGCGCTTCGACAGCGAAAACGGCCGTCGGCGGCTCGAAACGCTCTACGGCGTCAAATCGCTGGACGGATTCGGCAGTTTCGGGCGCGCGGAGATCGCCGCGGGCGGCGCGCTGGTGGACTACGTCGAACTCACCCAGAAAGGCCGTCTGCCCAAGCTCGCACCGCCCGCGCGCGCGGCGGCCGCCGGCACGATGGAGATCGATCCCGCCACGCGCCGCTCGCTCGAACTCACCGAAACCCAAAACGGCGAGAAGCGCGGCTCGCTGCTCGCCACGATCGACCGCACCAAAACGGCGGCGGGCGCCCGATTGCTCGCCCAACGGCTGGCGGCGCCGCTGACCGATCCCGGGGCGATCGCATCGCGCCTGGACATGGTCGCGTTTTTCGTCGCCGCGGCGCGCGCGCGCGAAGGTTTGCGCGAAACCCTGGGCGGCTTTCCCGATCTGGAACGCGCGCTGCAGCGTTTGGCGTTGGGCCGGGGCGGACCGCGCGACCTGGTCGGCATCGGACAGGGCTTGCGCCGCCTGCCCCAAGCGCGCGCGGAATTGCGCGCGGCGGCGGGCGAAGCCGCCATGCCGGACGGCATCCTCGCCGCCCTCGACGATCTGGGCGAGCACGGCGAACTCGCCGACAAGCTGGCCGCGGCGCTGGTCCCCGATCCGCCGCTGGACGCGCGCGACGGCGGTTTCATCGCTAAAGGCTACGCCCCGGAACTCGACGCGGCGCTGGAGGCGCGCGACGAAGCCCGGCGCCTGATCGCCGATCTTCAGCGCAAATACGCCGAGCAAACCGGCATCGCGGCGCTGAAGGTCCGCCACAACAACGTCATCGGCTATTTCGTCGAGGTCACGGCGGCGCACGGCGACAAGCTGCTGAAACCGGGCGGCGCCTTCATCCATCGCCAGACGATGGCCGGCGCCGTGCGCTTCACGACGGTCGAGCTTTCCGAACTCGAAAGCCGGATTTCGGGCGCGCGGGACAAGGCGCTCGCCCTCGAACTCGCGGCGTTCGCCGAGCTGTCGCGCGACACGCTGGCGCGGGCCGAGGCGATCGCCCGTGCGGCGAAGGCGCTGGCTGCCCTCGACGTCGCCGCCGCGTCGGCCGATTTGGCCGTCGACGGCGATTGGCGCCGGCCCACCGTCGATTCCTCGCGCGCGTTCGAGGTCGAAGCGGGCCGCCATCCGGTCGTCGAGGCCGCACTGCGCGCGCGCGACGCGGCGGGCTTCGTCGCCAACGATTGCACGCTCGACGCGGAATCGGGCCAGTTCGTCTGGCTCGTGACCGGCCCCAACATGGCGGGCAAATCGACCTTCCTGCGCCAGAACGCATTGATCGCCGTGCTCGCGCAAGCCGGGCTTTACGTGCCCGCCAAGCGCGCGCGCATCGGGGCCGTCGACCGGCTGTTCAGCCGCGTCGGCGCGGCCGACGATCTGGCGCGCGGCCGATCGACCTTCATGGTCGAGATGGTCGAAACGGCCGCGATCCTCAACCTTGCGGGTCCGCGCGCGCTGGTGATCCTCGACGAAATCGGGCGCGGGACCGCGACGTGGGACGGGTTGTCGATCGCGTGGGCGTGCGTGGAGCATCTGCACGCCGCCAACAAGTGCCGCGCCTTGTTCGCCACGCATTATCACGAGCTGACCGCGCTCGCCGCCAAGCTGCCGGGCCTCGCGTGCCGGTCCATGCGGGTGAAGGAATGGAAGGGCGACGTCGTGTTCCTGCACGAAGTCGCGGCCGGCAGCGCCGATCGGTCCTACGGCATTCACGTCGCCAAACTGGCGGGGTTGCCGCAGGCGGCCGTGGCGCGCGCCGAGGAAGTGCTGAAGGCCTTGGAAGGCGGGGCGGAGGCGCAGAATCTCGCCAAGCTCGCCGAGGATCTGCCGCTGTTCTCGGCCCGGCCGCAAGGCGGGCTGCCCAAGGCGGCGGGCAATCCCGAACTCGAAGCGGCGCTCGACGCGATCCTGCCCGACGAACTCACGCCCAAACAGGCGCTCGAAGCGCTTTACGAATTGAAGCGCGTTCGCGCCAAAGGAGGAGAGTGATGGAGAAGGTTGCGGTTCTGACCGGCGCGGGCAAGGGCATGGGCGGGGCGTGCGCGCGCGAACTGGCCGCGCGCGGCTGGAAGGTCGCGCTGTTGTCCCCGTCGGGCAACGCGGAAAAGCTCGCGGGCGAACTGGGCGGCGTGGGCGTGACGGGATCGGTCGTCGAAACCACCGATCTGCAACGCCTCGTCGACGCGGCGATGGGCAAGTGGGGCCGCATCGACGGCGTCGTCACCTCGACGGGCCATCCGCCCAAGGGCGATCTGCTCGCCCTCGACGACGCGGCGTGGAAGGCCGGGCTCGACCTCGTGATCCTCGACGTCGTCAAACTCGCGCGCCTGGTCACGCCGATCATGGAAAAGCAGGGCAAAGGCGCTTGGGTGAACATCTCCACCTTCGCGGCCTACGAACCCGATCTCGCCTTTCCGATTTCCTGCGCGATGCGCGCGGGGCTCGGCGCCTTCGCCAAGCTCTACGCCGACCGTTACGCCAAAGCGGGCATCCGGATGAACAATCTGCTGCCCGGCTTCATCGACTCGCTGCCGGTGAAAGAGGCGCTGCTGCCCAGAATTCCGATGGGCCGCTACGGCAAAACCGCCGAAATCGCCAAGACCGCGGCGTTCCTGCTGTCGGACGACGCGGGCTACATCACCGGGCAGAATTTGCGCGTCGACGGCGGGATCACGCGCGGCGTTTGAGCGCGGACGTCGTCGCCGAGGCTTTCGCCTCAGCGCGCGCCGAGCAGCTCGACGTCGAACACCAGCGTCGCGTTGGGCGGGATCACGTTGCCCGCGCCGCGCGCGCCGTAGCCCAGATCCGGCGGGATGATCAGCGTGCGCTGGCCGCCGGGCTTCATCGACGCCACGCCTTCGTCCCAGCCGCGGATCACCCGGCCCGCGCCGAGCGGAAATTCGAAGGGCTGGTTGCGGTCGCGCGAGGAATCGAATTTGCGCCCGCGCTGGCCGTTTTCGAGCAGCCAGCCGGTGTAGTGCACACGCACGGTTTGGCCCACGACCGGGGAATCCCCCGTCCCTTCGCGCGTGTCGAGAATGCCGAGGCCCGAACGCGTGCGTCGCGCGGTCGAAAGATCGGGGGTTTGCGCGTCGGCGGGATCGGTCATGGCGAGGAGGGCTCCTGGGACGAGGGCCCCGACGGCAAGGGCCAGGGCGGCGCGGCGAGGGATATGGGTCATGGCCGGGCCTTCTATCAGGGGGCGGGCAGATCGACAATCCGGCGTTCAGCCCCGTCGGGCGTCGCGAACGTCACGCGCACGACGCCTTGCGCGGCATGCGCGCGGTAGGCGCCGACGTCCGGGATTTCGATCCGCGCCACCGAGCGGGCGAGACGCGGACGGGTTTCGCCGCGCGCGACCGGAACCCGGAACAAGACCCCCACATCCATCCCCGAGGACGATCCGCCCGATCCGCCCACGCCCACGCCCGGCCGTTCGGGGGGCAAGTCGGGGGCCGGCGGGGTCACGTGCAACGCGGCCGCGGCCACCGGCGCATGACCGGGCAAGCGCAATTCGGCCGCGGCGATCGCCAGCCGGTCGTCGGCGCGGATTTCGATGGTGCGTC
>JADCGK010000143.1 GCA_020249045.1 Azospirillum sp.
ATCTTGGGGACGGGAACAGGTGTTCGCCTTCGTGACAGTTATGACGGTGCCGCCACGAGCGTGTTGATCGGAGGTGCATCCTTCGCCGGGAACCTCAGTATCGAGACCGACTCGATCGCGAATACAGCGTCGTCATTGACGTTGTCTCGTCTATCCGGTGGCGGATCGGTTTGGTTCCTCCCCAATACGTCGGCGACCGCAGTGACGTTCAACGGTACGGGAGCCGGTTTGGAGCTAACGTCTTCGATCCTATCGGCCCTGACAGGGTTCGCGGAGATCAAGGCGGGATATAAGTTCGGCACAGGCGCTTTGAGTGTCGCAGCGCCGTACACTGCCGCCTCCAATACCAACTTGATCCTCAATGCTGGGGGCGCGCTGACGGTCGCGAATGCATTGACAACGTCTGGCACGGGGTCGATTACGCTCGAATCAGCGCGGAACGTGGAGATTTCCGCCAACGTAACGACGGCCAATGGCGACATTCGGGTGCTGGCCAACACGGATTTGTTCTCTTGGCAATCGCCTCCTTATACGTCCGCCTCGGTGACGTTTGGCGCAAGAACCGGCAGCTTCGTTGGCGTGAATATCGGTAGCGGTGCGGACCTGACAACGACTGCAGGCGGTACCATCGCCATCGCAGGTAAAGGCGGTACAACGGGTGGGAACGGCGTGTTCGTCGGAGACGGTAGCGTGATTGCGGCGGGCAGCGCGGGATCAGTATCGATCGTAGGCGCAGGTGCTGCAACCAGCGCGCACGGTGTCGAGCTTTATCAAATCACAGCCGGCACGAATTCGATCGTCGCCGGCGGCGCGATTTCCATTGTCGGCGGCAATGGTTCCGGCGGCGACGCAAATTGGTTCGGCGTCGCGATGAACGGTGCGGGCATCTCCGGAGCAAGCAGCATTTCAATAACTGGCCGGGGCGGCGCTAACGGGTCGGGGATCGGCCTCTACATCATCAATGGTGCCGTAATCACATCGACGGGCGCAGGCTCGATCACGCTGACTGGCGAAACAGCGAACGCGGGATCGTCGGGTTTCATCCTGTCTGGCGGTTCGGTGTCGGCGTCCGGTACGGGTTCTATTTCGCTCGTTTCTAGCAAAAACGTCTCCATCGGCGGGAACGTCACCACCGCCTCCGGCGACATCCTGATAACCGGCAACGTCGCGTCGTGGGCGCCGTCCTACGCGACCAATGCGCCCGTCTTCGGCACGGCGTCCGGGAACTTCATCGGCGTCGACATCACCGCGAACGTCACTTCGTCGGGCGGCAATATCGCGATCGCCGGCAAGGGCGGCGACTCGTCCAGCTACAATCACGGCGTCGTGACCACGGGCAGTCCTTCGATTGCGGCCTCCGGCGCCGGGGCTGTCACGATTCACGGCCAAGGCGGGCCGTCGACTACGCATGTCGCGGGCAATGGCGCGCATATCGGCGTGAATTTCGGCGGCGGTTCGATTTCGACCGTCGACGGCACCCTCAAAGTCGTCGGCACTGGCGGTGGTGCGGGCACCACGGACAACAATGCCGGCGTTCAGGTTTTCAATACGTTCGTCGGTTCGAACGGGTTGGGGAACGTCGTCGTCGCCGCAACCGGCGGCAATGGCGGCAGCCGCGGCTATGTCGGGGCGGGCACGTTCGGGGTCTATGCGCAAAACGGCACGCTGACTCTGACCGGTGTCGGCGGCACCGGCTATTACCTGTCGGGCGACGGCTACAACTGGCACAGCACCGGCGTGGAAGTATCCGGCGGCTCGGTCATCAACGCCCGCGGCGCGGGCTTGCTCAGCGTCACGGGGACCGGCGGCGGTGCGGGGACGGGCGCCAACGTCGTCGGCGTATCGGTTTTGTCGGGCGGACTTATCAAAGCCGAAGGCACGGGCGGTGCGACCATCGTCGGCACGGGCGGCAACGGCAGCGGTACCGGAAATCACGGCGTAGTGCTCAACAACTCGAACGTCGAGTCGACCGGATCAGGCGGCCTCTTGGTGACCGGCACGGCGGGCGTCGGTACCGGCCCGCTTGGCCTGTCGTTTGCCGGCGCGAGCGTGACCGTCGGCGGCGCCACGCATACCGGCAATACGACGTTGCGCGCGGATTCGATTTCCAACACCGCCACGACCTTGACGCTGTCGCGTCAAGCCGGCGGCGGCACGATCACTTTCCGTACCGATACGGACGCGACGACCATGGGGGTCGCCGGCGGGACGGGCGCGCTGCAAGTTACAGCCGCGCTTTTGTCCACCGTCTCGGGCTTCCAGACGCAGAGCTTCGGCTCGGCCACCCAGACGGGCGCGATCAACCTCGCGGGCATAACGCTCGCGCGCGACACGACCGTCGCCGTCAATTCCGCCGGCGTCTATCTCGCCAGCGACGGCAATCCGCTGGCGCTCAACGGCCGGACGCTCACCGTCAGTTCGATCACCGGCAACGTCGTCCAATCCGGGGGAATCACGGGGGCGGGCACGCTCGCGCTGACCGGCGGCGGCGATGTGCTGCTGACCTCGGTGAGCAATACGCTCACGGGCCTGCAGCTTTCGAAAGCGGGCACCACCGGCTACGTCAATCTTTCGACGACGGGTTCCTTGTCGCTGGCGACATCGACGATGGGCACGGGTGCCCTGACGCTGGTGGGTGCCGGGTTCGTGCAAACCGGTGGTCTGACGCAAGACGCTCTTGGCGGCGCGGTTTCGATCTCGGGCGGCGCCAACGCGGTCACGTTCGGCCAAGCCAA
>JADCGK010000144.1 GCA_020249045.1 Azospirillum sp.
AAGCCGATCGCGTGCCGCTCGACGTGCGGCTCGTGCTGGGCAGCCGCGAAGCGATCAAAGAGGCGATCGCGGCCGGCATGGGACTAGGCGCCGTGTTCGAGAACGAACTCGGCGAGGATCGGCGCCTGACCGGCGTGCCCTTGGCGACGCAGGCCAAACCGCATGGCGTTTATGCCGTCGCGTTGAAGGAGTCGCTCGACATCCCGACAGTGCGTGGCTTCATCGATCACGTGCCGGCGCGCGCGCGCAAATCAGCCGAAGCGAAGCCCAAGGGGCGTTGAGGCGGCCCTGCAATCAAGCGCAAGAGGACGCTTTGGTGCGTCCCTTGGCATGGGCCATTTTGTGTTGTCGCCCCCCAATTTTCGGACAGGGCCTACCGTGGTTTATGGGCCGCGTGATCCTGACCCGAACTTGGGTCCATTCGCTAAGCGTCAAGCCGCCGAGGGCCATATGGGGTCGTTCGTTGTTGTAATCGGTCCTCCATTCTTCGATGCGCTGCCCCTGAATGTTGCTTCTCAGAAAACTTGAGACTCAGGGCCTGCGCAAGTTCTTGAAATTCCGATAGTCATATGCATTCGCGTCCACGGGTTCGTGCTCGAATAAATGAGACTGCGCGTCGGAAATGTCAGAATAGTTGAGACTCTGATTTCCCCGCCCAGCGAATCAATGATTTACCAGTAGCTCATTGACTCAGCGATGTTGGCGAGCATCACGAATTCTGGCTCGAGATAAAGTGCGACCTAGCCGGCATTGCCTGGCTATCGTCTGCAAGCATCGCCGTCCCTTCGAGATCAAACTCTGACGCTTGCCGACGACAACTCATGCACGCAAGCTAACCCGCCTCAAAGCCTCGTCGCCGACCGGCAAGCGAGAGACGCAAAGAGCCGGTCGCGAAAGCGCGGATCGCGGGGCAGGTCGCTACCGAACACGGGATCGATCGCTAGTAAGTCATCGACGTCGCGTGCTGCGGCGAGCCGAGCGACCAATGGATCCTCGAGCGCAGACCCCGATAATCGGACAAACTCGATCCAAGCGGTGACAGCGGCGAACGCTTCCGGACACTCGTTTCCGGCGGCGAGCGAGTCCGCGATAGTTCCTAGAAGGCGTTGCGGCAGCTTCTGGGAGCCATCCATGGCGATCTGTGTCAGGCGATGTTGGATTCCGGGATTCGCGAAGCGCTCGATCAGGGACTCCGCATAGCTGGCGAGATCTAGTCCAGGTACGGGCGTGAGCGTGGCCGCGGCCTCGGCCATCAACGACCGCGCGGAGCGGGCGAGCACTGGATCGGCGATGGCTTCAGCGACTGTCTTGTGTCCCGCGAGCAAGCCGCGATAAGCGAGCATGGAATGTGCGCCGTTGAGAAGACGAATCTTGGCGCGTTCATATGGCGCGACCGCCGGGACAATCTGCGCGCCCGCTTGCGCCCAAGCGGGACGTGCCCCCGCCCACGTCTCGATGACCCATTGAGAGAAAGGCTCCGCGACGACGCAAGCGCGGTCCTCGATACCCGAAAGCCGATGTACGAGTGCTCGGTCATCGTCGGAAGTTGCAGGTACGATCCGGTCCACCATCGTCGCTGGGAATGATACGGACTTCTCGATCCAGCGAGCTAAACCCGCATCAAAATGCTCGGCAAAGGTTCGCACGAGCTGCGCCAAAGTCCGTCCGTTCTCTGGTAGATTGTCGCAACTCAAGATCGCCGGCGGAACTTGGCCGCGTTTGCGAATCTCGGAGAGTCCCGCCACCAGGAATCCGACCGCCGAGCGCGGATTCGTGGGGTCCGCCAGATCGGCCGCAATATCGGGGTGACTGGTGTCGAGCCCCCCTGTCGCGGGCACGTGGCAATACCCCTTTTCGGTCACCGTAAGGGTAACAATGCGCGTTGCCGCATCAGCCAACCGTGCCACGACCAGCGCAGGGTTCGAAGGTGCGTGAAGCGCTTCGACAATCGCATCGATCGGTTCAATCTCGGCGCGCAAAGCCCGTCGCGTTAGCAAATGGTAGCGGCAGTCCTGCGCGGTAAGCGCGTCTGGTACAGTGCGCGCTCGAAGACTGACCGCAACGATACCCCAAGGCCCGGACTCTATACCCAACGCGCGCTGCGTATACCAAGCTTGATGCGCGCGATGGAACGCCCCGCACCCGAGATGGACAATCCCCGGCGGTATCCTCACGGCAGTGCAATCGCTCGCCCCGAGCCCGCCGAGGCGATCATCGCGTCGAGCAGAGTCATCGCTGCCACACCGTCGGCGATACTGGGAGCCGTCCGCGTCTCGCCGCGCGCCAACGCGATAAAATCTCCGAGAAGCGCATGATAGCCTTTATGGTCCTCGTTGGCCGCGACGGTAAGATTAGGCTCCCAAACCAGCGTGTCGACGGCGTCGTCGAGGGTTGCATCCGGGCGGCCGACTTTGAATTCCGGCGCCCGGAAATATCGCACCTCGTGCACGTTCCGGACTTCGACGCGCCGATGATCGCCCATCACTTGCCACCACTCCATGGGTGTAGCGCGGCTCTGATGTGTGCCCATGACGAGCGTGGCAAGCGCACCGGAGGCAAATCGGAAATCGACGTGGAGCAAAAGCTTGCCGGGAGCGAGCTCATGTCGCCGCGCCAGGAGTTCGACAGGGGCGCCCATCAAGTGTGGGATGAGATCCAAGTAGTGAACGCAGTGATGAAGATAAAAGCCGGTGTAGTCCGGATCCTTCGCAAAATAAGTGGGGGCGGTCATGTACTGGCCGAGAAAACTGGCCGGCGTGCCAAATTCCTGCTTGTGCACGAGATTTATAGCAATCCGGTTGGCGGTCGAATAGCGCTTCATGAAGCCTAGCACCAAAGGCTTGTCCGCTTTGCGAGCGGCCTCGGCCAAGCGGTGTGCCCCTCGCGCATCGGCGCCCGGGGGCTTCTCCATGAATACGGGTAAGCCCCGCGCCAGTGCCGCCGTCCCAAGCTCCACATGCGCGGCCGGACCGATCGCCATGCCGATCGCTTCAACATCCTTGCGCGCGATTAAGGTTGCCGCATCGGACGTGCAGTCTTCCGCGCGTACACCGTAGCGGCGAGCTATGCCTGCGAGCCGTGCCGAATCGGTGTCGCAGAGAGCTGTGAGGACGACATTGTGTCGTGCAAGCTGGGGCAGCAGCATCTCGCTGGCATGCGTCCCACAGCCGATCCAACCGATACGCAAGGGGTTCATATCGCCCTCCGAGCCGATTCGATGCACGCGCGTAGGAGTGCGGCGCTACTTGAGAGTTCTCGATCCTCGTCGCGATGCGGCGCGCGCCATTGCGCCACGCAGGTGCCGGCGGGTACATCATCGCGGCGAAACGGTTCGAGCGTAATCGGACCACGATAGTTGATCGCGACGAGCGCGCGGGCCACCGACGGCCAATCGATATGCCCGTCGCCGAGGAAGCCTCGATGGTTCTCGTTCGCCTGGAAATGCACGAGGCGCTGCCCTGCCTTGCGGATGGACGCGGCGATGTCGCGGTCCTCCATGTTCATGTGGAACGTATCGAGCATGGCTCCCAGCGCGGGCGAATTCACCGCTTCGACGATCTCCAGCGCATGGTCGGTGGTGTTGGCCACGTCTGTCTCGAAGCGGTTCAGGGGTTCGAGGCCTAAGACGATACCTCTGTCCATCGCATACGCGGCGGCTTCCCGCAAACCTTGGACAATCCAGCCGATGCGGCGTGTGCGGCTTTCCGAATCGACCGGGGCGGGTGCCCGGCCTGCGAACACCAAGGGTGCGCCATAGAGCGGCCCCCCGACGATCTTGGCACCGAGCGCAACCGCCACGTCCACGCAGACGCGCAGATAGTCTAGCCCGGCGGCCCGCGCGGGCGCCTCTGGACTGGCGAGATCGCGTTGGAGGTTCACCCGGGCGGCGAGTACGAGCCCCACCCCTTCGGCGGCCGCAGTCCGCCTAGTTTCGGCGAGATCAAGTTCGCCGGGCTCGGGCACGAGCAATTCGACGAAATCCATACCAGCTTTCCGTGCGCGTGCGAACAGCGGCAGGTGTTCGCGGCCGAAGGGTCGCGCATAGAACATAGAGATTACGCCGATATCGTTGCTTTTCATGACTTCACGGCTCCGGCGGTCAATCCACCGATCAGATGGCGTTGCACAAAGAGGAACAACAACGTCACCGGTAGCGCCACAAGCGTGCCGCCTGCGGTGAGCAAGCCCCATTGGATTGTGTACTCTCCGATGAAGGACTGCAGCGCGACCGTCACGGTACGCACGTTCTGGCCCGACAGCATCATCGCGAACAGATACTCGTTCCAAGAGGCGACAAAGATATAGATGCCTGTCGCCGCAATTCCGGGGGCGGCAAGCGGAAGCAGCACGTAACGGATCGTGGCCAGACGCGACGCGCCGTCGATCATGGCGGCTTCGTCGAGTTCGCGCGGAATTCCGTTCAGATAGCTCGTCAACATCCAGATCGCGAAGGGAATGGCGAAGGTCGCGTGACCCAGAACGACTCCTGGGATCGTATCGAGTAGGCCCAGTATGCGCATCGCGACGAATAGGGGGATGATTAGCAGCACGATCGGGAACATGTTGATGGTCAGGAACATCGTCATCGCTGCACGCCTGCCTGGAAAGCCAAAGCGCGAGAACGCGTAGGCGGCCGGGACGGCGAGCCCGAGACCCATGGCCGAGGCGCCAATCGCAACAATCAGCGAATCAAGCAGATTGCGCGGGAAACTTGTACGCGCGAACAAGTCGGCGTAGTGCTCGAACGTCGGATTCTCGGGCCAGTAGAGCACGGGAAAGCGCGCGATCTCGACCGTCGGCTTGATGGAGGTTATCGCCATCCAAACATAGGGAGCGAGCGCCAGGATCACCAGCAGGATCGCGGGAAGCTCAATCTCGAAAAAGCGGCGGATCCGGGAGCGGCGTTCGATCATCGGAAAGACTCGCGCATCGTGCGGCGCACATAGGCGAGTGCCAGCAGCATCAGAAAGAAGGTCAATACAACCGCCAACGCGGAGCCGTAGCCGAACTCCATGCCGCTATAGGCACGTTGGAAGGCATAGAGCGGCAGTGTGTGCGTCGAATAGCCAGGCCCGCCACCGGTCATCACTAGAATCACGTCGAGTGAGTTTGCGACCCAGATCGTACGGAGGAGAAGCGCCGTCAGGATAACGCCCTTCAAGCCCGGCCAGACGACGTGGCGGAAGCGTTGCAGGCGTGATGCCCCGTCAATCTCGGCGGCCTCGTGAAGTTCAGTCGGGATGGCTTGGAGACCCGCAAGGATCGTCACAGCGAAGAAAGGAAAGCCCTGCCATACGAGCGTGGCGATCACGGCGTAAAGCGCGGTGTCCGGGCGCGCGAGCCAAGCAACGGGCTTTTCGATCCAGCCAATACGAAGGAGTAAATCGTTCAGAAGGCCGAGATTGAAGTCATAAATCCAAGTGAACATCAGTCCGATGATCACTGATGGCAAGGCCCAGGGGACGACGATGAGTGCGCGCGCGACGCTGCGGAAATAGAAGCTCTCATTGAGTATCAGTGCCGCACCCAAACCCAAAGCGAACTGCAGTCCTACGGAGAGACCGACCCAGACGAAGGAATGGCCAAGAGAGATCCAGAACGCTTCGTCGGCAAGCAGGCGTTCGTAGTTTCGAAGGCCAATGAAAGGCACGCTGTGCGGTCGAAAGAGCACGAAATCGTGCAGGCTCATCCATAGTGTTGTAG
>JADCGK010000145.1 GCA_020249045.1 Azospirillum sp.
AAGGACGCGGCCGGCGCCGTCCACCAACGCCACATGCGCAGGGATGCCGTCGAGCGTCGCCGACCGGACGGCCGCGAGGGTCGTCAGCTCCTCCTCCCGCATCCGGAGCGAACGCTGGATGCGGACGGATTCCGTGTTCTCGAAGAAGAACAGGATCGCGCCCAAAACGGCGCCTTGCGGGTCGGTGTTGGGGGCGATCGTCAGCTGGAACTCGCGCCCCGCGACCGTCACCTGCCGCTCGAAGCTGCGCGCCCGCGACACAACGTTGTCGACCCGCGCGTCGATATCCTCGGCGCCGATCGCGGCACCGAGCTTGAGAAGCCCGTCCGCCGAATCCCCGACCGACAGCGCGAACATGTCGCCCGCCGTGCGGTTGAAGCGCCGGATGCGGCCGCCGCGATCCACGACGATCATCGGCGCACCGATGGAATCCTGAATGTTCAGCAGGTCGGTATTGGCTTCGTGAAGTTCGGCGGTTTTCTGTTCGAGCTCCTCGTTGAGCGTCTGCAATTCCTCGTTGGTCGATTGCAGCTCCTCGTTCGAGGTCTCCAGCTCCTCGTTGGTCGATTGCAGCTCTTCGTTGGCGGATTGCAGCTCCTCGTTGGCCGACTGCAGTTCCTCGTTGGCGGTCTCCAACTCCTCGGCGACGGTCTGCAGGTGCTCGCGCGTCGCGGTCAATTCGTGTTCGAGGGTGATCAGACGCTCGTTGCGGTCCTCGGCGAGGTCGCCGTCGCCGTCCTTGTCGCCCGGCCGTTCGGGCGGATCGAGAAAACTCAGCAGATACAGCTGCCAGGTCTCGCCGGGCATGCGCACGGGCCTCACGGCCACGCGCATCGTCGGTCCGCCCTCGGGATCGATATCCAGCGTTTCGACCGGCGCGCCCTCGCGCTTGGCCTTGTGCACGAGCGAGCGGATCGTCGTCGCCAGCCCCCGCGGCACGAAGCTCGCGATCGAAAGATCGGGCTTGCCGGCACCGAATTGCAGAATGCGGCCCACATCGCCGTGCGCCTGCAGCAGCGTGAGATTTTCGTCGATGAGAACGGAGCGCGGGCCGTACGCCTCGGCAAGCGCGCGTTCGATCAGCGATTGGGTCGAAGCGCGCTGGGGCACGTCGACTCGCGGTCCGCGCAACGCGACGGGTGCGAAGGGTGCGACTTGCGGAAATCCTTCGACGTCCGACGGCACGTTGCGCCGGCGGAACAGCTTCGCCCGGCGGTCGACGGGATCGAACATCTCGACGTTCGGCCCGAGCGTTTCGGACTTGCCGAGCAACAGCAAGCCGCCGAGCTTAAGCGAACGGTGGAACAGACTGATGATTTGCGCGTTGATCTCGGGTTTGAAGTAGATCAGCAGGTTGCGGCAGGAGATGAGATCGATCCGCAAAAACGGCGGATGGCGCAGCAGATCGTGCTTGGCGAACACCACCCGCTCGCGAATTTCCTTCGACACCTGATAGGAATCGCCCAAATCCACGAAATGCCGCTGCACGATTTCCGGATCGACCCCGGCGACGGCATCATAGGGGAATACGCCGCGTCGGCCGCGGCCGATCGCATCCTCGTCCAGATCGGTGCCGAATATCTGAACCTTGCGGCGGATCTTGGCGCGCGACAGCGCCTCGGCGCAGGCGATTGCGATCGAATACGCCTCCTCCCCCGTCGCGCATCCCGGAACCCAAACGCGCAGCGGCCCTTTGACGTCGTCGCTGGCGATATAGGCGTCCAGAGCTTCGCCGAGCGCGTCGAATGCCTCGGGATCGCGGAAGAACGACGTGACCGAGATCATGATGGCGTTGGCAAGCCGGTCGAGTTCGGCCGGCTCGCGGCGCACGAACTCCAGATAGTCCTCCGCGTCGTTGAGTCGGTTCGCGGCAACGCGCGATTCCACCCGCCGACCGACGGTCCCGGATTTGTAGTTCTTCAGGTCGATCCCGTGCCGCTCGTTGAGCAGTGCAAAGATCGTATCGAGGGCCCCGAGTGCTTCGGGCGGCGTCGGAAGGGGCGCGAACTTGCGCGGCGCCTCGAACACGCCCACCAGCTCCGCGCCGATCCGGTCGGGCGGCAGAATGGCATCGACCAAGCCCGTGTCGATCGCCGCCTGTGGCATGCCGTTGTACTTCGACGACGCTTCGTCTTGGGCGATGACGACCCCGCCGGCCGCCTTGACCGCCCGCACGCCGGTCGCCCCGTCGCTGCCCGTGCCCGACAATACGATCGCGATCGCCTCGCGGCCGCGTTCGCGCGCGAGGCTTTCGAACAGCAGATTGACCGACGGCTTGGGCCCGCGGTCGGCATGCGGCGGTTGAAGCATCAACCGCCCGTCCTTGACCGCGACGTCGCGGTTGGGCGGCGTGATGTAGATCGTGTCGCGCGCGAGTTCGATGCCGTCGCGCCCCTCCTCGATCGCGATGCGGCTTTCACGCGCCAACAGCGCGGTCAGCATGCTCGCATGCTGGGGCGCCAAATGCTGGGCGACGACGAAGGCGAAGCCGCTGTCCTCCTGCACGTTGGCGACCAAGGCGCGCAGCGCCTCCAAGCCGCCGGCCGACGCGCCGATCGCCACCAGCGCGCGCGGCCGCCGCGGGGGCTCGTCGTTTGCGGATATTGTCTCGGCGCTCGCCATGCGGGTCCGAATCTACGCCGACGCGCCGAAAAGTCGAGCGGGATAAAGCGGTTAGGAGCAAAAATGTCCGGGCGACGGGCCGCGGCGGGGGAACGACGGCGGACTTGGCGCCGAGGGCGACTCGCACCATGCTGTTGAACTCGTAACGCGCGGCGTGCGAGAGTGAATTCGTTCGAGAAAACAAAAGCATCGCCAGGGCGTCGCCCGCTTCTGACCGCCAGGATCAATGGACACCGGCACCAAT
Organism: Azospirillum sp.; assembly: GCA_020249045.1. GTDB lineage: Bacteria > Pseudomonadota > Alphaproteobacteria > CACIAM-22H2 > CACIAM-22H2 > Tagaea. The sequence goes on from JADCGK010000145.1 coordinate 2,867, forward strand.
CCCCGCACCGACGAAGAGACTCTGATCTCCGACCTGGAGCGTATCAAGCGCACCGGGAACACGGTGCCGCGCATGGCGGTCGTCCTATCGATGAAACGTACCGCCTGGTTCAACCGGCGGCGTGAGAATTTCTACGTCGTGTTCCACGCCATCCGGGAAATGGTCAACCGGTTGGAAGGGGCGGTCTATCAGCTCGCGAATTTCGACATCGTTTTCATCTTCCGCGTCGATCACCCGGCCCAGTTCGAGAGCGTGGTCACCGAACTCGACGAGTTGCTGCGCCGCCACTCGGTCGCCACGGGGCTTCCCGACGAGGAGATCGAGGAAAGCTGCACCTGGTACAATTTCGAGACCCAGTTCAACGATTTCCACGACTACGCGCGCGCGATCCTCGAGGAGTACAAAAGCCAGCAGGATGCGCGCAACCGCGCCCTCGCCCGCGCGGGCGCCCAAGCCCCGCCCTTCGCGCAGAATTTCCAGGCCTTCACCGCGGCGTCGCTTGCGTTGATGGAGGAGGCTTTCGCCAAAGCCGACATCAAGACGCTGCTGCGCAACCAGCCGGTCTGCATCGCGCTGACCGGCAACCAATTGCGGCCGATCTTCCGCGAGTACTATTTCTCGGTCAACGACGTGCGCAACCTCGTCCAACCGCGCATCAATATGCGCGGCCAGCGCGGCCTGCTGCAGATGCTTTTCCGGACTTTCGACCATCGCCTGCTGCGCGCGCTGCAGGAAGGCTATCTCACGAAGGCGAACGGCAACATCTCGATCAATCTGAGCGTCGAGACCGTGCTTTCGGATAAATTCCGCGAGTTCGACCAGCGTGTGGGCACCTTCATCTCGAAGGGCAGCATCATCGTCGAACTGCCGCGCCAGGACGTGTTCGCCGACCTGGAGGCCTTCCATCGCGCCGTCGACACGTTGCAGAAGGCCGGCTATCGGACGCTGCTCGATGGTTTGACGCCCGACACCATCACGTTCTTCCGCCGCGCCGAGTTGCGCGCCGATCTGATCAAGCTCGTGTTCATGAAGGACCACGCCGACGATTGGCGGATGCGCGGGCTCGGCGCGATGCTGGCCGAAGCCGACATCAACCGCGTGATCATGAGCCGCTGCGAGACACCCCTCGCCTTCGAATTGGGGCAAAACGTCGGCATCCGCATGTTCCAAGGCTGGCACGTGGAAGCTTTGGTGCGTGCCCAGGCCCCGCCGCCGGGCGCGCCGAAGCCCTGATGCGCATCGCCGATCTGCCGACGCCGAGCTTGGTGCTCGACCGCGCGCGTTTGAATCGCAACGCCCAACGCATGCGCGAACGCGCGCGCGAATTGGGCGTGATCCTGCGGCCGCATTTGAAGACCTCCAAATCGGCCGAGGTCGCGCGCATCGCCCATGGCGGTGCTGTGGGCCCGGTCACCGTCTCGACGCTGGCGGAGGCCGAATACTTCGCCGCGCGCGGTTTCCTGGACATCCTCTACGCGGTCGGCGTCGCGCCCGCAAAGCTCGACCGGGTTGCGGCTTTGCGCGCGCGCGGCGTCGATCTGAAGATCGTGACCGACGAACCCGCGGTCGCGGCGGCGATCGTCGAATGCGGCCGCGCACTCGGGGCCACATTCCGGGTCTTGATCGAAATTGAAACCGGAGGCGAGCGCGCGGGCGTCCTGCCGGACTCCCCGGAATTGCTCGAAATCGGCGGTATGCTGGCGGGCGCGGGAATGCTCGCGGGCGTGATGGCGCATGCCGGCCACTCCTACTCGTCCGACTCCATCGCCGAAATCGCGGCCATCGCCGAGGACGAACGCGCCGGGGTCGTGCGCGCGGCCGAACGTTTGCGCGCGGCAGGTTACGGCGTGGACATCGTCAGCGTCGGTTCGACGCCCACGGCGCTGCACGCACGGCATTTGACCGGCGTCACGGAGATGCGGCCGGGTGTCTATCTGTTCTTCGATTTGTTCCAGACCGGCCTCAGGATGTGCAACGCCGAGGACGTCGCGGTGGGCGTGCTCGCGTCCGTCACTGGCCATCGCACCGCGCGCAAGCAATTGCTGCTCGACGCGGGCGGCCTCGCCTTGTCGAAGGACGTCGGCGCCAACCGGCATATGGATGGCGTGGGCTACGGCCTGCTGCGCAAGCCGGGCGACGCGTTGCCCGCCAAGCCGCTCTCCGTCCTCGACGTGCATCAGGAGCACGGGATCGTCGGCGCGCCCAACGGGCTCGATGCGATCGATCCCTTCCCTTACGCCGACTACCCCATCGGCGCGAAGGTGCTGGTCCTACCGAACCACGTCTGCATGACGGCCGCGATGTACGACCGCTATCACGTCGTCGACGGCGGCGACGAGATCGTCGCCGTTTGGGATCGCGTCAACGGCTGGTGACACCCGGATATTTCGGGTTGGCGATCGCGGTGCGTATCCGGGCGTTCTCCCGCAAAGCGCCCGCGAGTCCCGAATGCGCGTCGAATGCGCCCGCGCGGATGTCCGCGCAAAGCGCGCGGGCGCGCGCATGGGTCTCGGGAGTGGCCGCGCGCGCTTCGATTTCCCGTGCGGCGATGCCCAACGCGTTCGCCGCCATCAGCGCGTCGAGCCGCTTGTCGTCCGGAAGGCTGCGCGCGATTTCCCCTCCGATCGCCGCGCGCGCGACCGCCAGCAACTCGGCCGCGTTCGCCCGGTCCTGGGGCAAGGGCGGCAGTTCGAAGTCCGCCGCCGCGTCGGGGGCGATCATCGCCATCAACTCGAACTCCAGCTCGGCCGCGCGGCGGCCGGTCAAAGCGAGATCGAGCGAGATTTCGCCGCCGCCGACGAAGCGTTCGCCCTGTTGAAGGGCGATCACCGCCCAGCGCGCATGGGCCATGATCTCCCAGTACCGCAGCGCCGAAGGCTCGACATTCGTTCCGTAACCGGCCAGGAAGTCCGCGCGCGCGCCGACCCCGCCCGCCTCGCGATCCCAACGGCCGAAGCGCCAGCACTTCGCGCAAAACCAGCCGAGATCCTCCAGCGGATCGCTCCAGCCCGCGAACTCCCAATCGAGAATACCGGTGAGCCCCGCAAGATCGACCATGTAGTTTCCGGTCCGATAATCGCGATGGCACAACGCGATCCGGCCGCGCGGCGGCGCGTTGCGCTCGAGCCAGCGCAAGCCGAATTCGAGCGCCGGACGCGGATCGCGGTAGTCGTCGAGCCACGCCCGATACGCCGCGATCGCGGCCAGCGCCGGCGCGACGTCCGGGACGGTCAGGAATCCGAGATCGGCGCGCGGCGGCACAATCGCATGCAGCTTGGCGAGTTCCGCGCCCAATTCTCGCGCGAGCTTGGCGCGATCGCCCTGCCATTTGGCGTCGTTGACCAGAAGATGGCCCAGCGCCGTGCCATCGAGCCGGCGCATCACGTAGAACGGCTTGCCCAACACGCCCGGGTCGGCGCACAGCCCCAGCGGTTCGGGCACCTTCACCCCGGCCGCGTGTGCGGCCTTGAGGATGGCGAACTCCTCCGCCCGGCCGTGGCTGACCGCAACACCCGTCGGCGCGTCCGTGCGCAGGACGCAAGCGATATCCCCCGCCGCCGCGCCGCCGCGCACCCGCGCATCGAAAGCCCAGTTTTCCTGGATGGCGCCGCCCGAAAGCTTGCGCCAATTCGCGACCTGGACCTGGGTGGCGCCCAGCGCGCCGATCAGCCAGCCCGCCAACGCCGGTGGGGCCGATCCCGGCGTCAACGCCACGCCCAAAACTCCGTGCCTTCCTTGGCCAGGAACTTCGCCAGGACCATTTTGTGGACCTCCGAAGCACCGTCCACCAACCGCGCCTGGCGCGCGTAGCGGTACATCCATTCGAGCGGCGTGTCCTTGGAATAGCCGCGCGCGCCCAAAAGCTGGATCGCCGTGTCGATCGATTTATGCAGCACGTCGGCGACGGCGACCTTCGCCATCGACACTTCCTTGCGCGCGAAATCGCCCTGGTCGAGCTTCCACGCCGCGCGCATGGTCAAAAGCCGTCCGGTCTCGATCTGCATGGCGGCCTCGCCGAGCATCCATTGCACTCCCTCATGATCGATGAGGCGGCTTCCGAAGCTCTTGCGGTCGTTGACGTACGGCAACGCGATTTCGAGGGCGCGGCGCGCCATCCCGAGCCAACGCATGCAATGCGTGAGACGTGCGGGCCCGAGCCGGATTTGCGTGAGCTTGAGACCGTCGCCCACCTCCATCAGCCGGTCTTCGTCCGCAATCTCCAAGCCGTCGAATTCGATCTCGCAATGCCCGCCATGCTCCTCGGGTCCCATGATCGGAATGCGGCGCACGATCCGCCAGCCCGGCTGATCGGCGTGGAACGAGAAGGCCGTAAGGCCCTTGCGCGCGTCGTCGGACGTGCGCGCGATCAGGATGAAATGCTTGGCCTCGCCCGCGCCGGTGATGAACCATTTGCGGCCGTTCACGATCCACTTGCCGCGCTTGCGGGTGGCGGTGGTGCGCATCATGCCGGGATCCGATCCGGACCCGGGGTGCGGCTCGGTCATGACGAACGCCGAGCGCACATCCCCGCGGACGATCGGCAGCAGCCATTTCTTCTTCTGCGCGTCGCTCGCGACCTGCGCGAGCACCATCATGTTGCCGTCGTCGGGAGCGGCCGAGTTGAAGACGACGGGTCCGAACAGCGCCCGCCCCATCTCCTCGTAGCACGCGGCCATGCCCACCTTGTCGAGCCCGCCGCCGCCGAGCGCCTTGGGCGTCTGCAGCGCCCAAATCCCGGCCTTCTTGGCTTTGGCGCGGAGCGCCGCGAGCACATCCAGGCGGACATTCTCGCCGTCGCCCCAGTTGATGTCGTGGGATTCGAGGGGGATCAGCTCCTTCTCGACGAAGGCGCGGATCGCAAGCCGGGTCTTTTCGACCTTGGGGGAGAGCGCGAAATCCATGGGCTTAGGGCTTGAAGAACGGCGCGTTGACGACGATCTGCGTTTCCATGCGCTGGAGCAGCGGCATCGCCTTGGCAATATAGGCCTGCCAAGCGGGATCGGCCTGCATGGCGCCCCGACGCGTCGATCGGTCGGCGGCGTCCTTGTAGCCCCACAAATGGAGGATCTGATTCTGCCCGCCGACGTCGGATTGGTAATACCCCACGCAATTGCCCAAATGCTTGGATTGCGGTCCCCAACCTTCCGTTTCGTAGAGCTTCAGCAACTCCGGCAGTTTGCCGTGCCTGACCGTGTAGAGCCTGAAATCGACGAGCCCGTACGGCCCCGAAGGATGGCCCGCGACGGGCCAGAACGGCACGGCCTTCATGATCCGATTTTCCTGCGCGACGAAGGTGCCGGCGTTCCGGGCGAGCCACGCCTTCCATTCGGGATCGGCTTGCATGGCGTCGCGCTTGGCTTGGCGTTCGGCGATATCCTTGTAGCCCCACATGTGGATCGTCGTGTTCACCACGCCGGTATCGACCATGTAATAGCCGCGCGGTTGGCCCAAATGCCGGGTCTGCACGGCGAACGGACCGGCGGCGTAGTCCGCGAAGTATTTTGGCAGCAACCCCGGATGGGCGGTGTAGCTGCGCACGTCGACGATCATGGAAAACTCCTAAAGGAAGGAAAGCGTGTGGCCGCCGTCGACCACGAGCGTGGTACCGGTGATGTAGCGCCCCGCATCCGAGGCGAGCAAGAGCAGCGCGCCGTCCAGATCCTCGGGCCGGCCGAAGCGCCCCAGCGCAACGCGCTCGACCATTCTGGCCCCCGTCGGCGAACGCAAGAAGGCGCTGTTCAGATCGGTTTCGACGTAGCCGGGCGCGATCGCATTCACGCGGATGCCGTTGGGGCCCTCGGCGAGCGCCAGCGACTGCGTGAGGCTGACCAGCGCCGCCTTCGCGGCCGAATACGCGGGAACGCGCGGGGACGGCCGCAGCCCCAAAATCGATGCGACGTTCACCAACGATCCGCCATGCGCGTGTTTGCGCATGGCGTTCAACGCCGCCCGCGCGACGAGGTTCGCGCCGTCGAGGTTGGTCGCCAGCGTCTCCCGCCACGCCGGATCGTCGAGATCGCCGATGCGCTCCTTGCGCGCGATGCCCGCGTTGTTGACGCAGATGGCCAAGGCCCCCAGCTCGGTCTCGGCCGCTTCGACCGCGCGCGCGACGCTGTGCGGATCGGTGACGTCGAGCGCGACGGGCAACGCGCGACCGTCTTGGGCCGCGATCTCGGCCGCCAACGCCTCCAAACGATCCACACGCCGCGCCGCGATCGCGACCTTAGCCCCCGCGCGCGCCAACGTTCTGGCCATATGCGCCCCCAGGCCCGAGGACGCACCCGTCACCAGCGCCACTTTACCGGCAAGATCGAACGGGTTCATGCGATGTCCTTCGCGCGCTCGCGCAAGACGAATTTCTGGATCTTGCCGGTCGAGGTCTTCGGCAAAGGTCCGAACACCACGTAGCGCGGCACCTTGTAACCGGCGATGCGCCCGCGCAGCCAATCCGCGATCTCCTTGCCCGAGGGCTGCGAAGCGCCCGGTTTGACCGTCACGAAGGCGCACGGCGTTTCGCCCCATTTGGCATCTGGCTTGGCGACGACGGCTGCCTCCATCACCGCCGGATGCTTGTAGAGCGCTTCCTCAACCTCCAACGAGGAGATGTTTTCCCCGCCGGAAATGATGATGTCCTTGGACCGATCCTTGACCTCGACATATCCGTCGGGATGGCGCACCGCGAGATCGCCGGTCCAAAACCAGCCCCCCTTGAAGGCCTTGCGCGTCGCCTTCGGATTCTTGAGATATCCCTTCATGATGGTGTTGCCGCGCAGACAAATCTCGCCGAGCGAAACGCCGTCCGACGGCACCTCCAGACCCGAGGCCGCGTCGCGTACGCTCATGTCGTCGGCGGTGATGTAGCGTACCCCCTGGCGCGAGACGAGCTTCGCGCGCGCCTCCAAGGGCAGGCCCTCCCAGTCGGCCTGCCACTCGCAGATCGTCGCCGGTCCGTAGCTTTCGGTCAGCCCGTAAAGATGCGTGACCCGGAACCCGAGTTCCTCCATCGCCGCGATGATGGCCGATGGCGGTGCCGCCCCGCCCGTCGCCACCTCGACGCGATGGGGCAGTTTTCGCTTCACGTCGGCCGGCGCGTGGGCGAGCAGGTTGAGCACGATGGGCGCGCCGCACATATGCGTGACCTTCTCCGCGACGATCGCCGGGAAGATCAGCGCCGGATCGACCCGGCGCAGGCAGACATGCGTGGCGCCCAGCGCCGTCGCAGCCCAGGTGTAGCTCCAGCCCGAGCAATGGAACATCGGCAGCGTCCATAGATAGACGCTCTCCGGCCGCAGCCCGAACGCCAACGCGTTTCCGAGCGCGTTCAAATAGGCACCGCGATGATGGTAGACGACGCCCTTGGGATTCCCCGTCGTGCCGGAGGTGTAGAGCAGGCAGATCGCCTGCCACTCGTCTTCCGGCCATCGACCGGCGTAATCGGGCTCGCCCTGCTTCAGAAAATCCTCGTATTCGACCGATCCAAGCCTTGCACCGGGTCCGTCGTACTCGGGATCGTCGATGTCGATCACGAACGGCTTGGTCTTCGCCAAACGCAGGGCTTGGTCAACCGTCGGCGCGAATTCGCGGTCGGTCAGCAGAACCTTTGCGTCGGCGTGATCCAGGATGAAGGCGATGGTCGCGGGGTCGAGCCGGTAATTGAGCGGGTTGAGGACCGCGCCCGCAAGCGGCACCGCGAAATGCGCTTCGAGCATCGCCGGTATGTTGGGGGCCATGATGGCGACCGTATCGCCCTTCCTGACCCCGCGCTTGGCCAACGCGGAAGCGAACCGGCGTACGCGCGCCGCCATCTGGGCATAGCCGACGCGCGTGCGCCCGTGGATCGCGGCGGTCTTCTTCGGATAGGTTGCCGCCGTCCGGAACAAAAACGACAACGGCGTCAGCTGCGCGTGATTGGCGCGGTTCTTGTCGAGATCGGTCTCGAACGGATCGATCTTCGCGCGCGTCGTTTTGCGTTTGGCGGCCACGGCTCCTCCGGATCGGGATTTTCGGGCCCTCGCCCCTCGCGCGTCAATCGTTCCGATGCTAGGTTTCGCGCATGATCCGCATCGACATCGTCTCCGACGCCATTTGCCCGTGGTGCTACATCGGCAAACGACGCCTCGAACGCGCGCTGGCCGCCGAGGCGCCGGGGCAGATCGTCGTCGGTTGGCGTCCATTCCAACTCAATCCCGACATGCCCCCCGAAGGCATGGACCGCAAGGCGTATCTGCGCCGCAAATTCGGCTCGGAGACCGGAGGCCCCGGCTACAAGAACGTGCTTGCGGCGGGGCTCGAGGAGGGGATTCCGTTCGATTTCGCCGCGATGAGGCGCACGCCCAACACCATCGCCGCGCATCGACTGATCCGCCGCGCGGAGGCCGAAGGGCGCCAGGACGCGACGGTCGAAGCGCTGTTCCAAGCCTATTTCACGCGCGGGGCGGATATCGGCGACCGGGCGACGCTCGCGGACATCGCCGCGTCCGTCGGATCGGACCGCGAGGCCGTCGTGGCGTATCTGGCGGGCGACGAAGGCGAAGCGGACGTTCGCGCCGAGGACCAATTCGCGCGGCGCGTCGGCATCCAAGGGGTTCCGTGCTTCGTCGTGGAGCGGAAATACGCGATCTCCGGCGCGCAGCCGCCCGAAGCCTTCGCGGAAGTCTTCGCCCAAATCCGCACGGAAGCCGCGACGAATGCCTGAGGCTTGCGGCTGCGCCGGCCGGCGCGGATTTCTGCTCGGCCTCGCGTGCTTCGCCGCCACGCGTCCGGCGGCCGCACAGGATCGCGCGCCGACGGATAGGCCCGTACCGGGGAGCGATGGCCGCAACCTTTGCCCCGAGGCGCCGCCGCGCGTGGCGGTGCGCGTCGTCCCCGTCAATCCAGCCTTCGACGATCGCGTCTCGTCGGTCGATCTGCTGCGCATCATGAACGAAGGCCGCGGCGGCGAAGGCGCCGTCACCGATCACGGCCAGCGCCCCGCAGGCCTGACCGTCTCGCGTTTCCGCACCGATACGACCGTCCAGATCGCCGGCAATTCGCGGCCGGACACGCGCCAGGCTTGCGTCGGCACTGCGGGCATCGACGTGACGGTGACGATGGATACGCACCGCATCTATGTCGCGCGCGATATGACCGATCCGCGCACCTGCCGGCGAGATGTGGTGCTGGACCACGAGAACCGGCACGCGCGCATCAATCTGGATTGCCTGGACGACGCGCGCGCCAACATCCACGCCGCGTTGTTGCGGTTGGTGCCGACGCTCGGCTGGATCGAAGGCCGCAATCTCGACGCGAACGCCGCGAACGCGGAATTCCTGGCCAAGATCCGCCCGGTCGTGCGCGCGCAGCTCTCCGCCGCGGTGGGCCGCGCGCGCGCGCGACATGCCGCCATGGACAGCAACGAGGCCTATCGCCGCGACTGGGGACGGTGCGGTTAGGCGGCGAGCTTCGCCAATTCGCCCAGGAATTTACGCATGCCTTTGAGCCGGTCCTCCGGCGCGTCCCACGCGCGCATATAGACCAACTTGTGGTCCGGCCGGAGCTTGACGAGCTCGGGGCGCTTCATCATCAACTCGACCAGCTTCTCGGGCCGCGCGAACTTGTTCTTCCGGAAACCCAGGACGGCGCCCTTCGGGCCCGCGTCCACCTTGTCGACACCCGCCGCACGGCACAGCCGTTTCAGTTCGATGATGTCGAGCAGATTGCGGACTTCCGCCGGCATCGGGCCGAAGCGGTCGACGAGTTCGGCGGCGAAGGCGTCGATCTCCGACCGTTCGGCCAGTGCGGCCACCCGGCGATAGAGCCCAAGGCGGACCGTCAGATCCTGCACGTAACTTTCCGGAATCAACACGGGCGTGCCCATGCCGATTTGCGGCGACCATTCCTCGACGGCGGCCTCGGCTCGGCCGCCGCTTTCCTTCGCGGCACGCACCGCTTCTTCCAGCAGCTGCTGGTAGAGCTCGACGCCCACTTCCTTGATGTGGCCGGATTGCTCCTCGCCCAAAAGATTCCCGGCACCGCGGATATCGAGGTCGTAGGACGCGAGCTGGAAGCCGGCGCCCAGGCTGTCGAGCGTCTGCATGACCTCCAGCCGCTTCTGCGCCGCTTGCGTCGGCACGCGGTCGCCCGGGACAGTGAAATAGGCGTAGGCGCGCAGTTTCGAACGGCCCACCCGACCGCGCAGCTGATAAAGCTGCGCGAGCCCGAACATGTCGGCGCGGTGGATGACGATCGTATTGGCCGACGGGATGTCGAGCCCGCTTTCCACGATGTTGGTCGACAGCAGAACGTCGTAGGCGCCGTCGACGAAGGCCGACATGACGTTCTCGATCTGCGCGGGCGGCAATTGGCCGTGCGCGACCGCGAGCTTGCACTCCGGCACGAGCGTTTCGAGGCGTTCGCGCACCGGCCCCAAATCCTCGATCCTCGGGACGACGTAGAAGACCTGTCCGCCGCGGAACTTCTCGCGCAGGATCGCCTCGCGGATGACTACCGGGTCGAAAGGAAGCACGAAACTGCGCACCGCAAGACGATCGACCGGGGGCGACGCGATCAGCGACAGGTCGCGCACACCCGTCAACGCCATCTGCAGCGTTCGCGGAATGGGCGTGGCTGTCAGCGTCAAAACGTGCACGTCCGCGCGCATCTCCTTCAGGCGTTCCTTCTGCGCGACGCCGAAATGCTGCTCTTCGTCGACGATCACGAGGCCCAAACGCTGGAACTTGACGCCCTTGGCCAGCAGCGCCGTGGTGCCCACCACGATCTCGACCGCCCCGGATTCCGCGTCGGCCCGCGCTTGTGCCTGATCCTTCGCCGAAACCAGGCGCGACAGTTGCGCGATGCGGATCGGAAATCCTTCGAACCGCTTGGTGAAGTTCTTGTAATGCTGGCGTGCGAGCAGCGTCGTGGGCACGACGACGGCGACTTGCACGCCCGCCATCGCCGCAACGAATGCCGCGCGCAAGGCGACCTCGGTCTTGCCGAAACCGACATCCCCGCAGACCAAGCGGTCCATCGGCTTGCCCGCCGCCAGATCGTCGATCGCATCCGCGATCGCGCGGGCCTGGTCTTCGGTCTCCTGGAACGGAAAGCGCGCGCAGAATTCCTCGAACAGGCCCTCTGGCGGCGCGAAGCGCTCGCCCTCGCGCATGCGCCGTTCGGCGGCGAGCTTGATCAGCTTGTCGGCGATTTCGGCGATGCGCTTCTTGACGCGCGCCTTGCGCGCCTGCCAGCCCGCGCCGCCCAACTTGTCGAGCTGCGCGCCCGCGTCTTCGGACCCGTAGCGCGTCAGCGTCTCGATGTTCTCGACCGGCACGAACAGCTTGTCGTTGTCGGCGTAGACGATGCGCAGACAATCGTGCGGCGCGCCGGCGACTTCGATCGTCGCCAAGCCGTCGTAGCGGCCGATTCCGTGTTCGACGTGCACGACGAAGTCGCCCTCGGCCAACGCCGAGGCTTCGGTCAGGAAATTCTCGGGCCGGCGGCGCTTGCGCGCCGCGCGGACCAACCGGTCGCCCAGAATATCCTGTTCGGTGATCGCGGCGACCGCCGCGGTTTTGAAGCCGGTTTCGATGCCGAGCACGGTCGTCGCCACGACTTGGACCGGCAAAGCGGCCGCCTCGTCCCATGTCGCGACGGCCGCGGTTTCCGTCAGCCCGTGCTCGCGCAACAGATGGGCAAGCCGCTCGCGCGAGCCCGCCGAGTAGGCGCAAATCAGAACGCGTCGGCCTTCCGCGCGTTCGGCCGCCACCCGCGCGCGCACGGCGTCGAACAAATTGGTGTCGGCCGCCTTGGCGCGGTCGGCGGAAAAGTCGACGCCGAGACGGCCGCCCGCGTCGATCCCCGCCGCCGCCGGAGCTTTGGCGAAGGGCGACAACGCCACGACCGCGCGGCTGGCGAGCAAAGCCCGCCATTCGCCGGGCGCCAGATAAAGCGCGTCGGCGGGCAAGGGATTGTAGACGGAGGCGCTTTCGCCGAACTTGTCGGCCGCTTTGCCCTTCGAGAACGCCTCGCGGGCGAGGGCGCGGGCGTCGTGGAACTCGACGATCTGCTCGAAGCGTGCGGCCGCCGCCTCCTCGACCTGCGGATCGAGCGTAACGGCGGCGCCGGGCAGATAGTCGAACAGCGTTTCGAGGGTTTCGTGGAACAGCGGCAGCCAGTGTTCGAGGCCACCATAGCGCTGGCCGGCGGACACGGCCGCGTAAAGCGCGTCGGCCGGCGACGGCGCGCCGAAGCTTTCGCGATACCCGGTGCGGAAGCGTTCGATCGACGTGGGGTCCAGCAACACCTCGCTGACCGGCTTCAGCGCGAACGCGTCCAAACGCCCGGTGCTTTTTTGCGTCATCGGATCGAAACGCCGGATCGCTTCGAGCGTATCGCCGAACATGTCGAGGCGTACGGGCTCGCTCAAACCCGGTGGGAAAAGATCGACGATGCCCCCGCGCAACGCGTATTCGCCCGGCTCGCGGACGGTTTCGGCCTTGCGGTAGCCGTCGCGGACCAGGAATGCGAGCAGCGCGTCCAAGCGCAACTTGGCCCCCGCCTCCGCCCGGAACATGGCGCGCGCGAATTGCGCCCGTGCGGGCACGCGCTGGGTGATCGCATTGACCGTCGTCAGGACGATCCGCCGGCCTTTGCCCGCATCGGGCGGTTGGGCGAGATCGACAAGGCAATCGAGCCTTCGGCTGACCACATCGGCATTGGGCGACACGCGGTCGTAGGGCAGGCAATCCCAGGCCGGAAAGGTCAGCACCGTCGCGGGCGTTCCCATGAAGCGCAGGCCATCGGCCAACTGCGTCAGCCGCGCATCGTCGCGCGCGATGTGCAGGACGTCGCTGCCTTGGCGCAGCAGGGCCGTCAGCACGGCGGCATCGACACCCGGCGGAGCCCCCGCCAGATCAAGCCGCTTTCCAAGCCCAATCGCGTTGTTTAGGTCGAGCGAAATCAATGTATTAGGAGGTTAGTCTAAAGTTACGAAGGAGGTTCAATACATCGCTCTCGAACTCCGGCGGCGGGGTGTCGCGCGCCATTACCCAATCCAGTATGACCGGGTCGCCCGCGCTCAGCAGGTGCTCGTACCGGTCGAGCTGGCCCGCGTCGAACGTCGGCACATGCGCGCGCGCAAAGGCCCCGAGCAGAATATCGGTCTCCTTCATGCCGGTATAAACGCTTCGATGAATCAAGCGCTTGCGGCGGGTTTCGAGAGTTTCGGTCATGGCGTCGAAGATGGAATCGGGGCATGGGTATAGCCCTCCGAGGGCGATTTTGCCACCCTGCCCCATCAGCCCATGCGCCCTGCCATCCTGAACCCGCTTTTCGCCGAAATCACGACCCTGCCGGGGATGGGACCGAAAATCGCGGCGTTGGCCGCACGGGCGGCCGGGCCGCAGGTTGTCGATCTGTTGTGGCACCTCCCCACGGGGCTCGTGGACCGGCGGTTCGCCCCTGCGATCGCCGACGCGCCCGAAGGGGCGATCGTCACGCTTCGGGTGAAGGTGCTCGAACACGTCAAACCGCGGATCAAGCGGCTGCCCTACAAAGTGCGGTGCGCCGACCCGAGCGGAGAGATCGACCTCATCTACTTCCATGCCAAGGCCGACTGGCTGGAGAAACTCCTGCCTCCGGCGAGCGAGCGCGCGATCAGCGGCCGCGTCGAGCGCTTCCGCGACGGCGTGCAGATGCCCCATCCCGACCACGTCGTTCCGCTCGACCAGTTCGAAACCATCGCGACAGTCGAGCCGACCCATCGCCTGACCGCCGGACTGTCGCCGAAAGTATTGGGCAAAGCGATCAAGGCGGCCCTCGCCCGCGCGCCGGAACTGGCCGAATGGGCGGACAGGGCCTTGGTCGCCCAGCGCGGCTGGCCGGGCTGGCGGGCGGGCCTGATCGCGGCGCACGCCCCCAAGGAGAATTCGGAGACCCAGCCCGACGCGCTGGCCCGCCAGCGCCTCGCCTATGACGAGCTGTTCGCCAACCAAGTCGCCCTCGCTTTGGTCCGCGCACGCGACAAGCGCCGCCCCGGCCGCGCGATCAAGGGCGACGGCGGCCTGCGCGACAGAGTCCTCGCCGCCCTGCCCTTCAAGCTGACCGGCAGCCAAACGATGGCGTTGGCCGAAATTCTCGGCGACATGGCCGCACCGGGGCGGATGCAGCGTTTGCTGCAGGGCGACGTCGGCAGCGGCAAAACGGTCGTCGCGTTCCTGGCGATGCTCAACGCCATCGAGGCCGGTCACCAAGCCGCGTTGATGGCCCCGACCGAAATCCTCGCCCGCCAGCATTTCGAAACGATCCGGCCGCTGGCCGAGGCCGCCGGAATCGAGGTCGCGGTGCTGACCGGGCGGGACAAAGGCAAGACCAAGCAGGCGACGCTCGACGGGTTGGCGTCCGGTGCGATCGCGGCCGTCGTCGGCACACACGCGCTTTTCGAGGAGTCTGTCGAGTTCCGCGAATTGGGGTTGGCCGTGATCGACGAACAGCACCGCTTCGGGGTTCACCAGCGGGTCGCTTTCGCGGCCAAAGGCGCTTCGGAGGACGGTGGCGTCGACACGTTGATAATGACCGCCACACCGATCCCGCGCACGCTCGTGATGTGCGCCTATGGCGACATGGACGTTTCGAAGCTGACCGAAAAGCCGCCGGGCCGCAAACCGATCAAGACCGTCGCGCTGCCGCTCGACCGCATGGACGAACTGGTCGAGCGCGTGCGCGGGCTGATCGACAAGGGCGCGCGCGTCTATTGGGTCTGTCCGCTGGTCGAGGAATCCGAACTCGTCGATCTGGCCGCCGCCACGGACCGGCACGCCGATCTCGCCGCGCGCCTGGGCGCGGATCGCGTCCACCTGATCCACGGGAAACTCAAGCCCGCGCAGAAGGACGCCGCCATGCAAGCCTTCGTCGAGGGACCGCCGGGCGTGCTGGTCGCGACGACGGTCATCGAAGTCGGGGTCAACGTTCCCTCGGCGACGGTGATGGTGATCGAACACGCCGAACGCTTCGGCCTTGCCCAGCTGCACCAGTTGCGCGGCCGGGTGGGTCGCGGCGCGGACGAATCTTCGTGCGTCCTGCTGTACGCCCAGCCGCTCGGCCAAGTGGCCAAAGCGCGTCTCGAAATCCTGCGCGATACCGAGGACGGCTTTCGCATCGCCGAGGAGGATGTGCGCTTGCGCGGCGCGGGCGAAGTGCTCGGCACCCGGCAATCGGGATTGCCCGCCTTCCGCCTCGCCGATCTGGCGCACCACGCCGACCTGCTGGAGATCGCGCGCAGCGATGCGCGAAAACTGCTCGACGACGACGCGACGCTGGATAGCCCGCGCGGCAAAGCCGTGCGCACGTTGCTTTACCTGTTCGCGCGCGATGCGGCTTTCCGATTGGCGCGGACGGGTTAGCCCGGACGGCGGCCGGCCGACGGCGGCGTCGAACCGGGAACCGCGATACCGCCCGAAACGACGAGCTTCAACGCCGCCTCGACGGACAGATCGCTTTTCACCAGATCCGCCGGGCGCACCAGCACCAGGAAACCCGCCGTTGCGTTCGGCGTGTTCGGCACGAAGACGTTCACGAGCCCGCCTTCGGCGACCTTCTGCGTATCGCCCGGGACGGCGCCGGTCACGAAGCCGATGCGCCACATTCCCTCGCGCGGGAACTGGAGCAGAACGGTTTCCTTGAACGAGCCGCGCTCGGGCGACAGCAGCGTTTCGAAGACCTGTTTGGTGGCGCCGTAGATCGACCGAATGACCGGCACGCGCGCGAGCACGCCGTCCGACATGCGGGTGAACAGGCGGCCGATCAATCCCGCCGTCAGCCAGCCGATCAGGACGAGCGCCACGACCAGCAGCAAAAGGCCCAGCCCGGGCACCGTGAACGGCAGGAACCGTTCGGGGTTGTAGGCCGGCGGCAACAGGCGATCGACGCGCGCGTCGACGAACGAGATGACCGCCCAGGCGACGTAGAACGTGATCGAGATCGGGGCGACGATCAGGATCCCGGCGAAGAAATAGGCCCGCAAGCGCGCCGCGAGTCTCACGCGCCGCCCTCCGTGAAAAACGCGCGCAACGCCGCGAGGGTCGCATCGGGCGCCTCCTCGGGCAGGAAATGTCCGCAATCCAACGCCGCCCCGCGCACATCGGACGCCCATTCGCGCCATACGTCGATCTGGGAGGCGCCCTCTGCCATCAAACGCCCCTTCCCGCCCCACAGCGCCAGGAAGGGAACGGCGATCTTGCGCGATCCGTAGTCCACGCGATCGTGCAGAATATCCACGCTCGCCCCGGCGCGATAATCGGCGCACGTCGCCGCGATGCAGGCGGGTTCGCGGAAGGCGCGCTTGTATTCGTCGAGCGCTTCGGGCTCGAACGCGGCGAAGTCCTTCGACCAGCGCCGCAGCTTCTCCTCGAGATAATAGTCCGGGTCCGCGCCGATCATCCGTTCGGGCAAACCGCCGGGTTGGGCGAGGAAATACCAGTGATACGTCGCAAGACCGATCGCGGTTTCGCGCATGCGCCCCCAATTGGCCAGCGTCGGAACGATGTCGAGGGTGGCGATGCGGCGCACCCGCGTGGGATGATCGAAGGCAAGCCGATAGGCCACGCGCCCGCCGCGATCGTGCCCGGCGACATGGAACGCCGGGAAACCGAGATCCGCCATCAATCCGACCATGTCGGCCGCCATCGCGCGCTTGGCGTAGATCTGATTGGCGTCGTCGGGTACCGGCTTCGACGATGCGCCGTAGCCGCGCAGATCGGGGCAAACGACCGTGAAATCCCGCGCCAATGCCGGGGCGATTTTCCGCCACAAAACATGCGTTTGCGGATAGCCGTGCAACAACAACAACGGCGGCCCCTTGCCGCCGACGCGACGGAAGATATTCACGTCCCCGATGCGGGATATTCCGCTTTCGAACCCTTCGAACATGACGGCACTTAGCCATGCGCGGGCGGCGGCCGCAACAATGCGCTAGAACCGCCCGATGGAGTCCCTGCTCGATCCCCATCTTGCCCCCGCCCAATACGCCATCGGCGCGCTGCTGCTGTTGCGTTTGATCGAGTATGGCCGCGCGCGCCGAAACGCCGAAATGCTGCTGGCCGACGGGGCGCGCGAAGT
>JADCGK010000146.1 GCA_020249045.1 Azospirillum sp.
CGGCGCCCATGCGCCGTGCGATCGCCTGCGGGCACAAATGATCGGTGCCGATCAATCCTTCGGGGCCGTGCTGTTCGGTCGAACCCATCGGCACCACGATGGCCTTCGAGCGGGCCAGATAGTCCCGCACCTTCGGCCAAGTCAGCAGTTCCAGGCGCATATCCCTTCCCTTCGCGGCGGCTTCGGTCAAGACTACCCCGGATGATCCTCTACGCCACCGAATTGTCGAGCTACAGCCTCAAGGTCCGCCTCGCCGCCGCGTTGAAGGGGGTGGTGCTCGACCTGCGCGCCCCCCCCGAGGGGTATCGTTCCGCCGCCTATCGCGCGCTCGTTCCGTCGGGCACGGTCCCCGCACTCGTGGACGGCGACTTCACCTTGGCCGAGTCCGACACGATCCTCGAATATCTCGAAGACCGGTTTCCGCGCCCGGCTTTGCTGCCCGACGATCCGCGCGGCCGGGCGCGGGCGCGCTTCCTGGGCCGCTTGCACGACTTGCGGCTGGAGCCGAAATTGCGCGCGTGCTTTCCAGGCGTGGCGACCGGCACCGTGCCCGCGGGCACCGAGACCGCCATCGCCGCGGATCTCGCACTCATCGACGGAGCGCTCGATCCCGAAGGCCCCTTTGCGGTCGGTCCGGTACCCAGCTTGGCCGACTGCGCCTATCCGGCCAGCTTCGCGATCCTCGAAGCACTGGCTCCCGTCTTCGGCTGGAGGCTCGAACCCGCCGCTCGAACCGCGCGTTGGCGGGCGGCGTTCGCCGCACACCCGGTCTTCGAAGATCTGTTGACGCCCTATCGCGCGGCGCTGGCGGCTTGGGTCGCGTCCAAACGTTAGACGTGCTCCCAATCGTCGAGCCGATCGGTGTTGGGCGGCGAATAGCCCAGAACGTCGCCTTGGGTGGTCACGCCGAGACCGTTGAGCAGCCGGTTCGAGTAGTTGAAATAGGCGCAGACCTGATTGGCCTCGAAGATTTCGGCGTCCGTGGCGCCGGCGGCGCGCGCGGCCTCGACATCGGCGCGCGCCATCGCCTGCGGCTCGAGGGTGAGTTTGCGCACGTAGCGCAACAACGCCAACTCCTTGCCGGCGAAGACCTTCTCGGGCGCGACGGCCACGAAGGCCTTGTAGATCTCGCCCGCGCGCGCCTCGTCCTTCAACAGACGCGTGAGGCCCGCGAAATGGTGCGAAACCGAGTAATCGCATTTGTTGGCGAGGCTCGTGTAGATCCCCAGGCATTCGAGGAACCAAACCGGCAGCGAATTGCCCGAATGGTGCAGCACGCTTTTATAGAGCGCGCTGTGCCCCTCCATCGTATGCGGGCGGAGCGAATGCACCTTCATGACGTTGTCGATCTTGCCGCCCGGCCCCTTCACGCGGTCGTAAAGCTCGCGCAGATAGCCGCTCGACGCCTCGTACTGAACCATCTCGATCCACGCCGTCATATGCTTCGTCCTTTCCCTAGCGATGCCGACCCATCCGCGCCTCGAAGCGCGCGAACAGCCGCGACAACGTCCAACACAGCAGGAAGTACAGTCCCGCCACCACGATCCAGGTTTCGAACAGCCGCGTGGTCGTCGCGGCGACTTCGTTGCCCAGGAAGGCGAGATCCTGCACCGAAATCAGCGAAACGATCGAGCTGTCTTTGACCAGCGAAATGAATTGCCCCGCGAGCGGCGGCAGCGTGCGCTGGATCGCCTGCGGCAACACGACCAAGCGCAAGGTCCGCGTGCGCGACAGGCCCAGTGCGCGCGCCGCATCCCACTGGCCGCGCTCGACCGACTGCACGCCGGCGCGGACGATTTCGGCGACGTATGCGCCCTCGAACAACGCAAGGCACAGGATCGCCGACAGCAACGCTGGCAGCAGCCGCGGCGGCCCGATCAGCGTTTCGATGGCCGCGAGCGTGCCGGGCGACGCCGCGCGCACGGCCGCCTCCACGCCCAAAGCGGGCGCGATCTGCGCGGTCAGGAAAAAATAGACGACGAAGACGAAGACCAGCGGCGGCATGTTGCGCACGAGTTCGACGTACGCCCCTGCGATGAGCCGCAGCAGCAGGGAATTCGACACCCGTGCCAGTCCCATCGCGACGCCGATGATCGCGGCGCCGATCGCCGCCCAGATCGAAATGCGGATCGTCGTCCACAAACCGATCAGGATCAGATTGGGCTTCCACGCCTCGGCGGCGGCGTCGTAGCGGACGACGAATTCCCAAACCGGCGCCCAATTCCACCGGTACTGCACCACCGAGTCCGCGCGCCAGACGAGAAAGCCGACGCACAGCGCCACCGCCGCCAGGATGGCGGCATCGAGCGCACCGAACCGCCGCCGGGGTGCGCCCGGCGGCGGGGGAACGGCGGCGTCGGTTACTGCGCTTGCTGGTCGCGCCACGTACGGCCCTTGAACCAGAAGGCTTGGCGTTCGGCGAGCCAGCCATCGAGCGTGCGCGCCTGGATCCAGTTGTTGAGGAAGTTGAGCGAGTCCGGGTCGCCCTTGCGGACCGCCATCGCATCGGCCTGTTTGACCAGCGGTTCGGCGAACGGTTGGAACAGCGTGGCCTCGTTGTCGAGCACGGCGAACAGCGGACGCGGCACCGAGCCCACGACGGCGTGGGCGCGGCCGTTGGTCACTTCCAGCAGCGCTTGGGCGTCGTCGTCGAACAGCCGCAAGGTCGCGTTGGGGAACAAGCGCTGGGCGGCGGCGGCGGCGGACGAGCCGCGGCGCGACACCAGCGTGACGTTGGGCTTGTTGAAGTCCTCGACGGTCTTGAAGTTCCCGGCGATTCGCTTGTTGGCGGCCACGTCCACGCCCGTCGCCGAATAAGGCGTCGTGAAATTGACCGTCAAGTTGCGCTGCGGCGTGATCGTCATGCCGCCGATGATGTAGTCGAACTGGCCCGCGAGCAGGGCCGGGATGATGCCGTCCCACGCGGTCGGCACCAATTCCAGACGCACGCCCATGTCCTCGGCGAGTTTCTTTGCCACATCGACTTCGTAGCCGATGATCTCGCCGTTGCGCGCGCGGAACGCCCAGGGCACGAAGGTCGAAAGCCCGACGCGCATGCTGCCGCGGCGCTTGATCTCCTCCAGTGCGCTGGCGCTCGACAGCGCCGCGCGCGCGTCCTGCGCCGAGGCCGCGAGCGGGGCCAGCATCGCGACGGCCGCGACGGCCGCAAGCGCCAGTTTCCTCAATCCGAGCATGATCCTCTCCTTTTCGGTTGGAACGCGTTCATCCGTGGAGCCGGCGTTCGAGCGCCCGCACCCCCAGCGACAAGGTGACGGTCACGGCCAAGTAGAGCGCCGCGACCGTGAGCCAGATTTCGAACGTCATGAAGGTGTCGGCGATCACGTTGCGCCCTTCGTTGGCAAGGTCGAAGACCGCGATCACGCTGACGATCGCCGAATGCTTGATCAGCGATACGCCCAGCCCCGTCAGCGGCGGCAATACCAACCGCAGGGCTTGGGGCAAGACGACGAACCGGTAGATCTGCGCGCGCCCCAAGCCCAGCGCGCGCGCCGCTTCCCACTGGCCTTTGGGCACGCCCTCTATCCCGGCGCGGAAAATCTCGGCCGCAAAGGCCGCCTCGAAGACCGCGAGGCACAGAACGCCGGTCCAGTACCGGTCGAGGCCCAAGATCGGTGCCAAGACGAAGTAGAACAGATAAAGCTGCACGAGCAGCGGCGTGTTGCGGATCGCTTCGATGTAGATCGTCGCGAGCCACTCGCCCGCGATCGAGCCCGAGCGGCGCAGGATGGCCACGAACAGGCCGATCGCCACCGTCAACACCAGCGCGATCGCGCTGATTTCGAGCGTGACGATCAAGCCCTTGAGCAGCGGCCCGAGCCAGATTTCGCCACCAATCTCGCGGTACAGGTAGCGCGGCACCCGCGCCCATTGCCAATTGTAGCCCATGCTTTGGGCGCCGCGGATCGTGCCCCAGATCAGCAACCCGGCGAACAGCAGGAATTGGGCGGCGTCCCACAGTCGCCGCCAGGCGAAGGGCGCGCGTGGCGGGCCGGCCGGCGCGCTCATCGCCCGGTCCTTCGCGGCAAGACGATCGCCGATCCGGTCCCCACCCGCATTCATGCCCCCGCTTCGGACTTTGATGCGAAAGCCGAGCCACGGCAACGGGCGCGCGACGCCGGAGAATCAAAAAATTCTCATCGCCCGATCAAGAACGCTCATGCGAAGCCGGGCGGGCGACGGCCGGCGCGACGCGTCACTCGGCCGCGTCCTTCAACAGCGACTGGCCGGGTCTGACGCGGGCGAACACGACCGGTTCGGTCGAGGTGCGCAAGCCGTCCGCCATCGCGCGGACCAGCGTGTAGCGCGAGGTTTCCAGATCGCCCGCCGTGGGGTGATCCGCGCGGAAATGGGCTCCGCGCGAATCCGTGCGGGCTTCGGCGGCATCGCGGACCGCGCGAGAAACCAGCGTGAGATTTTCGAGGTTGAGCCAATCGTGCCACGTCATCGCGTATTCGCGCGTGGCGTCGGCCACGCCCGCGCGCGCGAGTTCGTCCCCGATGGCGTCGAGCGATGCGCGCGCGCGCGCAAGCGAGGCCGCATCGCGGACGATCCCGACTTCCTCCCACATCGCGTCGTAAAGCCGCTCACGCAACGGTTCGAGGTCGACCGCCGGACGCGCGAACGGTGCCGTCGCGCGCGCGATCTCGGCGGCGATTGCACCTTCGTCGGGCATGCGCCAAGCGCGGTTCGCGACCCATTCGGCCATCGCGTCGCCCGCGAGCCCGCCGAACACGGTCGAATTGGCGACACCGTTGCCGCCCAAGCGGTTGGCGCCATGCACGCCGCCCGTATCCTCCCCGGCGGCGAACAATCCGTCGAGTTCGGTCGAACAATCGGGCCGGAACGGAACGCCGCCCATCATGTAATGCGCGGTCGGCACGACTTCGACGCGACCGGCGGCAAGGTCGAACCCGCAATCCGCGCAGCGTTCGACCATGCCTTTGAAGTTCCGGCGGACCGCGTCGGGCCCGAGATGGCTCATTTGGATATGGACGCCGCCCAGCGGCGTGCCGCGCCCTTTTCGGATGGCGTCGAAGATCCCGCGACTGACCACGTCGCGCGTGGCCCGCTCCCCGCGCGGATCGTACTCGGTCATGAACCGCCTGCCGTCCTTGTCGAGCAGCCAACCACCCGCCCCGCGCAGACCTTCCTCGAGCACCGTTCCGGTCATCCGCGTGTCGGGGCCGGCGAGCAGACCGGTCGGATGGAACTGCACCATCTCCATATCCCGCAGCGGCAGGCCCGCGCGCAGCGCCATCGCAAGACCGTCGCAGGACTTGTCGCCGGAGGGCGTGTGGTACTTGTACATCGTCGGTCCGCCGCCGGTGGCGAGCAGCACGGCTTTGGCCCGAACGAAGACGAACGCGCCCCGGCGGATGTCGAGCATCAGCACGCCCGCCAACGCGGACCCGTCGGTCGAGCGGATCAGCGCGAGGGCGCGATGCTCCTCCATCCGCTCGATCCCGCGCGCCCAGACCTGTTCGGCAAGCCGGTTCACGATCTCGATGCCGGTCAGATCGCCCTTGTGGACCGTACGGTCGAAGGTCTGCCCCGCGAAGGCTTTTTGGTGGATCGTGCCGTCGGGGTTGCGGTCGAAGAAACATCCCAGCTCGTTCTCGAGCTCGCGGATGCGCACTTGCGCTTCGGTGACCAGGATCCATGCGAGATCCTGATCGTTGAGCCACTTGCCGCCCTCGATCGTGTCCATGAAGTGCCGCTCGACCGAATCGCCGGGCGCAAGCGCGACGTTGTAGCCGCCCTGCACCATGCGCGTGCAGCCGGATTTGCCGAGCAGGCCCTTCACCGCGATCGTGACCTTCAACCGCGGACTCGCTTTATGCGCATGCAACGCCGCGAACAGACCCGCCCCGCCGGCACCCAGGATCAGAATGTCGGTTTCGCGGCGTTCGAGATTCATGCCTTCACCCCCAAGGCGGCCAGGGCTGCGGCGCGACGGCTTCGCGCGGTGTCGCGCACGGCGTCGTAAAGCGAGCCGCCGTGACTGTCCATCGCCACAAGCAACGGCCCGAAACCCTTGATGCGGAACCGCCACAGGCTTTCGGGGTTGAGATCCTCCATGTCGACGTCCTCGATCGATTCGATCCAAGTCGTCTCCAGCGCCGCCGTCCCGCCGATGACCGCCAGATAAGCGCCCCCCAGATCGCGGAACGCTTGCGACGACGCCTCGCGCAAGCCGCCCTTGCCGACGATCAGGCGCACGCCGTTCTTCTCCATCAGCGGCCGGGTGAAGCGCTCCATGCGGTCGGACGTCGTCGTGCCCACGCACACGGCCGCGTAGCCGCACGGATAGTTCGAATCCTTCGGCACTTTGCGCACATTGGGAGCCGTATGGATCACCGCATGCCCGGCGAGATCGAACTTCGTCGCGCGCCCGCGGTCGAACATGTGGATTTGCGTCGCGTCGCGGATGCCGAACAGCGTCTCCTCGAGCGTGACCGTGTCGTTGACCCGCAAAGCGCGCGCTTGCGCCTCCGTGATCGGGGTTCTGAGGACGTGGTGAGCC
>JADCGK010000147.1 GCA_020249045.1 Azospirillum sp.
ACGGCGCGCGATCCTGACCCACATGAATCATCGCGTTGGCTATACGGACTGGGCGTCGAAGCTGCCCAAGGGGGTCGAGCCGGGTTATGATGGGTTGGTCATCGACGTTCCCGGGTGAGTTCATTGAATCGTCTGGAAATTTGAGTAGAGGATTGATTCATAGCCATAAAAAATATTTTTGATAATATACATTATGCGATCATACATGACGCTGTAGCCGGTCTGATAAACTGAACTCCCCTCGACTCGGTCCCGCCCGAACGCGATGTCCGGCAGCCTCGACTACACATGGTTCTGGATTTTGGCCAACGCGGCCGATCTACGCGATGTCATGATCGGCGCCGCGGCATTCGCCGTATTGCCGTTTTTGGCATGGCGGGCTTGGACCGCTCGTCGGCTGGTCGAGGCCCAACGACGCACGGCCGAAGCGACCGAACTGGGCCGTTCGGCGGAGATCATGGCCCAAGCCTTCGCCGGGCTCGGTGCCGAGAAGGTTCAGGTCCGGATCGGGTCGATCTATAGCCTTGAGCGTCAGGCCCGCGAACGGCCGAAGGACCAGGGGCCGATCGTGCAGACCTTGGCGGCGTTCGTACGCGACGCCTGCCCCGCCCCGGCGGCCCCGGCGACGGCCGAGAGCGTCTATCGCGCCATCCAGGTCGACGTCCAAGCCGCGCTGAGCGTGTTGGGTCGGCGGCTCCGGGTCAACGATCCGATCGGATTGCGGCTGAGTTTCGCGGGGGCCAACCTTTCCGGCTACGATTTCGCCGACGGCGATTTCACCGGCGCGAGTTTCAAAGGCGCGTATCTGTGCGCCGCCAACTTCGCCGGTGCGAAACTCCGCCGGACCGATTTCCAGCTCGCGGTTGCCGATCAGGCGGATTTCTATGCCGCCGATGCGCGCGAAGCGTCGTTTTCGGCCGCCTATTGCGGCGGTACGCGGTTCGCGCACGCCGATCTGCGGGGGGTCGCTTTCGTCGATGCCGATCTGCGCAACGCCGACTTCGCCCATGCGCAGGTCGAGGCGGTCGATTGGCGCGGCGCGGCCCTCGACGGCGCCGCCCTGCCCGCCAAGGCCCTACCCAAGGCCTGAGCGAGCGCCTATACCCTCGCGTTCATGACCGATCCGACCGACACCAAAGCGCCGCCGATGGCCCGCCTTCTGGCCGTCATGGCCAAACTTCGCGATCCCGCCACCGGCTGCCCGTGGGATATCGAGCAGAGCTTCGCGACAATCGCGCCCTATACGATCGAGGAGGCTTACGAAGTCGCCGACGCGATCGCGAAGAACGATATGCCGGGACTGCGCGAGGAACTCGGCGATCTGCTGTTCCAGGTCGTCTTCCACGCCCGCATGGCGGAGGAGGATCGGCTCTTCGCGTTCGACGACGTCGCCCGCAACCTCGCCGACAAGATGATCAGGCGCCATCCGCACGTATTCGCCAAGCCCGAGGACAAGACGTCCGAGGAGCAGTCGGAGGCCTGGGAAGCCGTGAAGGCGCACGAACGGCAATCAAAGGCGCTGTCGGGCGCGCTGGACGGCGTGCCGCTGGCCCTGCCCGCCGCCATGCGCGCACAAAAGCTGCAGAAGCGCGCAAGCCGCGTCGGCTTCGATTGGGGAACGGCCGGGGCGGCCCTCGACAAGGTCGAGGAGGAGGTCCAGGAATTGCGCGTCGAACTCGCGGTCGCCGAGCCCAAAAAGCTCGAAGAGGAGGTCGGCGACCTGATGTTCGCGATCGTCAACGTCGCGCGGCTCGCGGGCGTGGACGCCGAGGCCGCCTTGCGCGCCGCCAACGCCAAATTCGAGCGGCGTTTCCGCCGCGTCGAGGAAAAGCTTTTCGACAAGGGCCGAACGCCGGCCGAATCCGACCTCGCCGAGATGGACAAGCTTTGGGACGAGGCGAAAAAGGAAGAACGGGCGTGACGCCCGCGGTGCGGCATTGCACGTCGTCGGACGGCTTGTCGCTCCATGCTCTGGACTGGGCGCCCGCCCCTTACGCGCCGCGCCGCATCGACGTTCTTTGCCTCGCCGGGTTGACGCGCCATGCGCGCGACTTCGACGATGTCGCCGCCCGCCTCGCCGCTCGCGGCCATCGGGTCTTTTGCCCCGATTTGCGCGGCCGCGGCCGATCGGACTATGCCCGCGATCCCGCGACCTATTCGCCGCCGCAGTATTTCGACGATCTGCGCGCGCAGTGCGTCGCCGCAAGGTTGGACGCATTCGCGGTCGTCGGCACATCCTTCGGCGGCCTGTTGGCGATGGCGCTCGCCAGCGTCATGGCAGGCTCGGTGCGCGGGATCGCGATGAACGACATCGGCCCCGAGGTGGCCACGGAAGGCGCGCGCCGGATACTCGACTACATTTCGGTGGACCGCCCCGCGGCCGATTGGGCGGCGGCGGCGTCCGAGTTGCGCGCGTTCCTGCCGGACGTGCTGGCCGACGATCCGCAAGGCTGGGCCAAGCTCGTGCGCAACACATATCGCGAAGCGCCGGACGGGCGACTACATTTCGATTGGGACGTTCGGCTGTCGGCCGGGGTCCGTCCCGGCCCGGAACCCGAAATCGATCTATGGGCGCTGTGGCGCGGGACCGCGCGCGTGCCGGTGCTGGTGGTGCGCGGCGGAAAATCCGACGTGTTGTCGGCCCCAACGCTGGCGAAGATGCGCGCGAGCCGACGCGATCTCGCCGTGCTCGAACTGCCCGGCCTCGGCCATGCTCCGACGCTCGACGAGCCTGCGGCGCGTGACGCGATCAATGCGTGGCTGGCCCGTATCGAGACATGATCGGCCTTGCCCGGGCACGCGTCCGGCGCGAAATTCGCGTACCAGTTCGTTGCGCTTACCGGAGTCCGCGATGCGCCTGCCCACCTACGACGATGTCCTCGCCGCCGCGAAACGGATCGAAGGCCATGCGGTCCGAACGCCGCTTTTGAACGCGGGTTTGCTCGACGCCAAGCTCGGCGGACGTTTGTTTTTGAAGGCGGAGCCGCTGCAGCGTACCGGCTCGTTCAAGTTTCGCGGCGCCTACAACAAGATCAGCCAGATCCCCGCCGACCGCCGCAAGAACGGCGTCGTTGC
This sequence comes from Azospirillum sp., assembly GCA_020249045.1. GTDB lineage: Bacteria > Pseudomonadota > Alphaproteobacteria > CACIAM-22H2 > CACIAM-22H2 > Tagaea. The sequence goes on from JADCGK010000147.1 coordinate 3,076, forward strand.
GTTTTCGTCGGGCAATCACGCGCAAGGCGTGGCCGCGGCCGCGCGACTGCTCGGTATGCCCGCCTGGATCATCATGCCGATCGACGCGCCGGCGATCAAAATCGCGCGCACGAAAGCTTTCGGCGCCACCGTCGTGCCTTACGACCGCTACACCCAGGACCGCGAGGCGATGGGCGAGGAATTGCAGGCCAAGCACGGTGCCACGCTCGTGAAACCTTACGACGATGCCGACGTGATGGCAGGCCAAGGCACGGTCGGCCTCGAAATCGCCGCGCAGTGCCGCGAGGCCGGCGTAACGCCCGATGCCGTGCTGGTGTGCTGCGGCGGTGGCGGGCTGGTGTCCGGCACGGCGTTGGCGTTGTCCGGCGCCCTGCCCGGCGTGCCCGTCTATGCCGTCGAGCCCGCGGGGTTCGACGACACCAAGCGCAGTCTTGAAACCGGTACGCGGCAGAAAAACGATCCCGACGCGCGCTCGATTTGCGATGCGCTGCTGGCGCCCATGCCCGGCGAGTTGACGTTCGCGGTCAATGCCAAGCTGCTCAAGGGCGGGCTGGCCGTCACCGACGACGAAGTTCGCCGAGGGATGGCGACGGTTTTTGAGGAATTCAAGCTGGTCGCCGAGCCGGGCGGCGCCGTCGCCGCCACGGCCGTACTTGCGGGGAAGTTCCCGATCGCCGGGAAAACCGTCGTTGCCGTGGTTTCCGGCGGGAATGTCGATCCGCAAACTTATATCGACGCGCTGAAGACCGCACTTTAGGCGATCCGCCTAAATTAAAGGCAATTCTGGCCCGAAAGACGGCTCGTTTCGGCCGTCTTCTGTGGCCCTGGGATTGCTTACACGTCGTCACCGATTGGTACGACGGACGGCATGGGCTGTCCTCCAATTCCTGGAAAAGAAAGGCAGAATTCATGACCCGCAAGATTTCCCGCCGCGCGTTCGGTCTCGGCGTCGCCGGGGCGGCCGCCGCCACGCAGCTCGGCCTCGCCGCTCCGGCGTTGGCCCAAGCGCGCACGCGCGTGCGCTTCACGCTCGACGTCGATTTTTGGGGCCCGCAATCGAACTTCCTGCTGGGCGTCGAACGCGGCTTCTACGCCGCCGAAGGGCTGGACGTGCAGGTCGACGGCGGTGCGGGTTCGGGCCAGGCGGTCACGCGCGTCGCGCAGAATACCTACGACATCGGCTTCGGCGATTTCGGCACGATGGCGCGTTTCACGGCGACCAACCCGAACACGCCGGTGACGTCGTTCTTCGTTCTGTGGGACTTGCTGCAGCACGGCATCGTGTTCCGCAAGGGTACGATCGCCAACCCGAAGGACATCGAAGGCAAGACGCTGGCCGCGCCGGAACCCGATGCGGGTCGCCAGATGTTCCCGCTGTTCGCCAAGGTCGCGGGCATCGACCCGACCAAGGTGACGCTGCGCCACATCGACTTCCCCTTGCGTGAAACGTTGGTTGTCCGCGGCGAAGCGCAAGGCGCCACGGGCTTCGTGTCGTCGGTCGCGCTCAACATGGTCCGCGCGGGCGTGCCGCTCGATCAGATCGGCTGGATCAGCTACGCCAGCGTGGGCATCGACCTGTTCGGGTCGACGATCTTCGCGCGCCGCGAATGGCTGCAGCAGAACCCGCAGGTCGCCGCCGGCTTCGCGCGCGCCACGGCGCGGTCGATGCAGGAAATGATCCGCGACCCGCGCGCGTCGATCGAAGCGGCGCGCCGCCGCCAGCCTCTGAACGACATGGCCGTCGAACTGCCGCGCTACCAGATGGTGTTCGAACAGTCGATCGCGACCCCGACGACGCGGGCCAACGGCATCGGCCACGTCGACCCGGCACGGTTGACCCGCAACATCCAGCAACTGTGCGAAGTCTTCAACATCGCCCAGGTGCCGGCGGCCGACTTGATTTACAACGGCGCCTTCCTCCCGTCGGCGGATCTGCGTCGCTTGCCGGCCTAAATCGGCCCGCAAAACTTCGTCCGTGGAACGGCCGGTGGGGCGACCCATCGGCCGTTTTCCTTTGAAAAACAGATGTTTGGGCGGCCGTTAACGGCTCGTCCACTTCCTTGGCCTAGACTCCACCCCATGGCCAAGACCGTCCTCATCGTCGAAGACAACGCGCTGAACATGAAACTGTTCGGCGATCTCCTCGAAGCCCGCGGGTACGCGACCTTGCGCGCGAGCGAGGGCAACGACGCGTTGGCGATCGCAAGCCGCACGCGCCCCGATCTGGTGCTGATGGACATCCAGTTGCCGGGCCTGTCCGGCATGGAGGTCACGCGCCGCTTGAAGGCCGATCCCGCCTTGCGCGACATCCCGGTCGTGGCCGTCACCGCCTTCGCGCTGCGCGGCGACGAAGCACGGATCCTCGAATCCGGCTGTTCCGCCTACGTCGCCAAGCCGGTTTCCATCGACCGTCTGATGGACGTCGTCGACCGGCACGCCGCCTGACCGGCATACATAGCAGCTTCGCCAAATCGGTTGCGCGCCCGCCCCTTCCGCCGTCATTCTCGACGTCATGGGAGCGAAGTCCGCGAGCACGCATACGCGCAAGGAAGTGGAAGGTCTGCTTTCGGCCCTGGAAGAGCATGCCGACGGCGTGATCGAGTCCGCCAAGCGTGTGTCGACGAGCCTGGCCGAGCAGGAGTGGCACGCCTACTCCGGCTTCCGCAGTTCGTGCGACGATTTCGACACGCTGGCGATCGTGATCGAGTATCGGCTCAAGAATTTGCGCGGCGGCCGCGACGCCGATCTTGAGAAGCAATTCGAGGAACTGCAGCTGTTCATGCTGACGGCGGCGTTGCAGGCGAGCCTCCATTTCCTCAAGATTTTGGCGCAGAAGAACGAATTGCCGCTCGGCTCGAAGGACATCTTCCTGGGCGAATTGCGGTCGATCTATCGGGTCAAAAATCTTCTCGAACTGGACCGTTTCAAGACCAAGATTTCCAGCCGCGCGGGGCACGACATCGAAACCGCCGAGGAGATCCTTTCGGTCATCATCGAGCGCGCGCCGAGCCTGCTGCAGCTCGGCGTGGCGGAGGAGTCCTGATGCTGCTGACGCCCGATGTCGTCGCGAAGCAGAGCGAGGCGCAGCTCGCGAAGATCCAGGAGATGCTCGTCGCGCTGGAAGCCGGGGCGACGACGGTCATCGGTGCTGCGCGCGAGGCTTCGGCCGAGGCAGGCGAAGACAAGTACAAAGCCTATCTTCGCTTCCGCGAAGTCGTCGACGATTTCGACACCCTCGCCATCGTCATCGAATACAAGCTCAAGCGCCTCAAGGGCGAAAAAGCGGCGTCGTTGACCGTGAAGTTCGACGAACTCACGGCGTTCATGCTGTCGTCGATCATCGGTGCAAGCCTGCATTTCCTGCGCATCCTCTCCGAGAAAACCGAGTTGGGATTCGGCGCGCGGGACGTTTTCAAATCGGAATTGCGCAGCCTCTACCATGCCAAGGAGCGCATCCGGAGCGACCGTTACACCGGGCGCCTCAACGAACGCACACAGACCGATCTCGAAGCGGCGGAGCAAATCCTGGAAGTCGTGATCGAGAAGGCACCGCGCCTGCTGCGCTTCGACGACAAGCAAGAGTGAGTATTCAGCGGCGCGTTTTGGCGCGATCTTGGATGAGCTTGCGTTCGACCGCGCGCTCGCAGCGCAGCCGGACCAGCCCCGCTCGATGCTGCGACTCCCGCAAGTCACGATTGGTCTGTTTGACCGCTTTGGCGAGTTCAGCGTCGTAGGCTTTTTGACAGTCGGCGAAGTTGCGCGGCGGCGTTTGCGCCGAAGCCACGCCCGTTAACAGCCCAAAGATCGCGAGAAAAATCAGAAGCCGCATTGTTTGAGTTTACCGGGATTCGCTGGTTCTTAATTCCAAAGCGGATTGAGGGACGCACGGTAATGCTCAGATGAATATAGTAAAAGTAGGTTTGAGGAGGTGGGGTCTCTCAGTCTCATAAAAACTCATTGACCTTTCTCTAAAATACTGGCTAAATCCATTTCGAACTTGAGGCATATCCGACGGATCGAGGCTCCTCCTCCGAAAAGATCCCTCAAGCCACCTTCTGGTCGCTGGCATTTCCCGGTTGGTCCCGGACTGCCGAGCCCCATAGGCGGATGCCAGGTTGGTCCCGGGCATCCGCCTTTTTCTTGCCCGCCGTCACTCCCAAAACATGAAGAACGCGGCCGCGACAAGACACCCGAACGCGACGAGATGGTTCCACCGCAAACTTTCGCCCAACCAGAGAACCGCGAACCCCGCGAAAACGGAAAGGGTGACGATCTCTTGGATCGTCTTCAGCTGAACGGCCGTGAATTGGCCGTAGCCCCAGCGATTGGCGGGAACCATCAGCAGATACTCGAAGAAGGCGATCGCCCAACTGATCAAGATCGCTTGCCACAAGGGCCAATGCGGATATTTGAGGTGACCGTACCAAGCGAAGGTCATGAATACATTCGAGCAGACGAGCAGTGCGATGGTCAGCATCGACGCGAACCCCCGAGTCCGGAACGACGTTGAATTTCCGACGTTTATGTGAGTACATTAACAAGTCATGGAGTCGGACGAAACGCCAGCGGTCGACAAAGCCGCGCTGCAAATCCTCGCCAGTTCCGTGGGGCAGATCCTCGGCGAGCACTCCAAGATTCATCAATTCGTGAAGCTGGCGGCCGAGCGGCCGACGAGCACCAATTTCGATCGCGCCAAGCGGACGTTCGATGCGCTGCCGGTGTATCAACGCAAGCGCGTCGCCGAAACCGCCGAGGGCGCCGCGCAAAAGCACAAAACCAGCGCCACCATGTCGAGCATCCTGGGGCGCCTTGGCGGCGATGCCAAGCCTGCGGCGCGGACGACGCCGCGCGCGGCACCGCCCCCCCGCAAGGATGCGACGACCATCGCCCCGGCAAAGAAGAAGACGGTCAAAGAAGTCGTCTGGAAGTGACGCGGCGTGCCGGGTCATGCACGACCCAGACCGTTCCCGCCCCGATCATCGCCATGCCCGCCAATGTGGACCAGGCCGGCACTTCCCCGAACGCCGCGAAACCCCAGGCTGTCGCGATCGCCACTTGCACGTAAACGAGCGGGGCCATTTTCGAAAAAGTCCCGATCGCATAGCCGCGCGATAGGCAGCGTTGGCCCACGAAGGTCAGCGCGCCCAATGCCGCGAACCACGGCACATGGCCCCAGGCAACCGGCCGCCAATCCAAAGCCGCGATCGGGGCGAGGCACGGGATGCCCGTCATCAGGAACCAGAACGCGATCCGGTCCGGCGGTTCGGTCGCCGACAGGCGTTTGACCATCATCATCGCAAGACCGGTCATGAGCGCGGAGACCAGCGCCACGACGGCGAAAATCGACGCCCCCGCGAGTCCCCCCTCGCCCGGCCGCACCACGAACGCGACGCCGACGAAACCCAGCGCCGTCGCCGCGATGCGCGCGGCGCCGAACCTTTCGCCGAAAACGAGCACCGCCAAGCCAAGCGACCAAAAGGGCGTGGTGTAGGAGAGCGCGAAAGCGTCGCCCATCGGCATGTTCACCAACGCCAGCACGAACAGCGCGTAGCTGTAGCTGCCGAACGCGCCGCGCAAGGCGTGCGCACCGGGTCGCGTCGTGGCGAACGACCGCCAACCGCCGCGTGCGATCAGCGGCAGGAAAAACACGACCGCGAAGACGTGCCGCAGCAGCGCCAACTGCCCCCAATCGAAATCCGCCGACAGATGCTTGAGGATCGCGCCGCCGGTCGCGAAGGAGGCGCCGCCGGCCACGATGAAGGCCGCCCCCCGAAGATCGTTCCGCGCCGTTTCGTTCATGCCGCCGCCACCCTACCCCGCTTGCGCGCGGGGGTGTAGGGTCCGGCCGGTCATGGATTTGCTGCCACGCCTCCTCTATCGCGACGGGCTGATGCTCGTGATCGACAAACCGGCGGGTCTCGCGGTGCACGCGGGCGCGTCGGGCGGGGATCATTTGGGTCGCCACCTCGACGCGTTGCGCTTCGGCCTGCCGCAAGCGCCGGAACTCGCGCATCGTTTGGATCGGGACACCAGCGGGTGCCTCGCGCTCGGCCGTCACCGCAAGGCGCTCGCCAAGCTCGGCAAGCTGTTCGCCGAGGGCCGCGTTCGGAAGACCTATTGGGCTGTCGTCGTGGGCCGGCCGCCGCAAGAGACCGGGGCCGTCGACATGCCGCTGCTCAAATCCAACACCAAGCAAGGCTGGAAGATGCGCGTCGCGGCCGACGGGCAAGCCTCGTTGACCGAGTACCGTACGCTCGGAGCGGGCGACGGGATGACGTGGCTCGCCCTCGAGCCGCGGACCGGCCGGACGCACCAATTGCGCGTGCATATGGCCGCGCTCGGCTGTCCCATCCTGGGCGACCCGGTTTACGGCGGAGAGGCGACGCGGGCGCGGGAAGTTCCGCTGCATCTGCACGCCCGCGCGCTGAAAATTCCGCTTTATTCCCGCCGCGAGCCCATCGCCTGCGAAGCCCCGGTGCCCGAGCATATGCGCGCGCGCTTGGCCGCTTGCGGCCATAAGCCCTGACACCGAACGCAGGTAGACTGGCGGAGGGGATGGGATTCGAACCCACGGTACAGGTTTAGGCCCGTACAACAGTTTAGCAAACTGCCGCCTTCAGCCACTCGGCCACCCCTCCGCCGGGAGTGGGTACACGGCATATGCACCGTCGCTTCTAAGCGCCCCCCCGGCCCAAGTCAACGCACGCGGATTCCATGGATTTTTTCGCGTTGCTGTGGGGCGCGACTGTGACTTGCCCGCAACATTCCTCAAATCCTGAATCAGTTGATTCCAAATTTCCAATAAGTTTTAGGGATCGTTAACCATTCTGGCCGCATCGTATCTGCGCGTGACCCGCAATGGGTCGCCCGAAATGGATGGATCGGAAACCCGTCTTCGGACCTTCGAAATAACTCGGCGAATGCCGAAAAGCCCTGAGGAGCCAAAGAGATGTCCCAGCAACTGAGCCGCCCCGTGATCGACACCCTGCTCGATTTGGTCGACAACAAGTTGACCGCCATGGACGTGATCGATCGCGAAGATTCGCGGATCCAGTCGGTCCTGGAAGCCGCCAAGCGCGAACTCACCGCGATCCGCGGGCCCGCGCTGCCGCGCCGCACGTTGCGTCCGCGCAACAGCATCCGGCCCTCGCATCCGGCCGCCGCCGCCGCGGTTGCCGCTTGAACCGACAAGGGGCGTGCGCGTGACCGGCGCACGCCCTTTTTCGCGTTTGGGCTTTTGAGTTTTCCCCGGCGAACCGGTAGCGTGCGGCCACGCAATCGGGAATCGAGTTCGTTGGCCGCCATCAAGTCCCACGCCCCCCACGGCATTCTTCCGTCGCAGGATTATCGCGCGCTTGCGAAAGCCGGCGCCATCGCCGCGCGCGCGAAGCTGCGTGACGATCAAATTCAGCCCGCAAGCATCGATCTGCGGTTGGGCGCGCGCGCATGGCGCGTGCCCGCCGGGTTCATGCCAGGCCCCAACGCGACCGTCGCCGACAAGTTGAAGCTGCTCGCCATGCACACGCTCGACCTCGCCAAGGGCGCGGTTCTGGAGCGCGGCTGCGTCTACATCGTCGAGCTTGCCGAACGTCTGAAGCTGCCCAAGGACATCGCCGGAACTGCCAATCCGAAAAGCACCACGGGACGACTCGACATCTTCACGCGCTTGCTGTGCGACCGGGCGCGCGAATTCGAGAAGGTGCCGGCAGGCTACAAGGGGCCCCTCTATCTGGAGGTCAGCCCGCGCACGTTTTCGATCCTCGTCCGCGCGGGGCAGACGCTCAACCAACTGCGTTTGCGGCGCGGCGAACCGGCCTTCGACGACGATGCCCTCGCCGCCCTGGACAAGGAACTCCATCTCGTCTTCTCGCCCGAGGAGAAGCGCGAGCGTGCGGATATCGGCCGCGGGCTTTGGATTTCGATCGATCTGGAGGGCCCGGACGGCGATCTGATCGGCTATCGGGCGCGGCGGAACACGCCGCTGGTCGATCTTTCGAAGATCGGACATTACGACCCGGCCGAGTTCTGGGAGCCGATCCGCCGCACCAAGCCGCGCGCGTTGATCCTGAACCCGGACGACTTCTACATTTTGGTCAGCCGCGAAAAGATCCGCGTGCCGCACGGCTACGCCGCCGAGATGGTGCCGTACGACACCTCGGTCGGCGAGTTTCGGGTGCATTACGCCGGGTTCTTCGATCCCGGTTTCGGCTATGGCGATTCCGAAATCCAGGGCACGCGCGCGGTGCTGGAAGTCCGCTCGCACGACGTCCCGTTCCTATTGGAGCACGGCCAGATCGTCGGTCGCTTCGTCTACGAAAAGCTGACTTCCGTGCCCGATCGCATCTACGGGCGCGGCATCGGCTCGAACTACCAGCGCCAGACGCTGAAGCTCGCCAAGCAGTTCAAAGGCTGAGCGGCCGGTCCCCGATCAGGGCACGGCCATGCCCTTCCTGACGGCCGGGCGCGCGGACAGCGAGTCGTACCAGCGCTTGACGTTCGGAAACGCGGCGAGGTCGACCTGGTGATAGTCGTGGCGCGCGACCCACGGATAGGTCGCCATGTCCGCCACGGAATACGCATCGCCCGCCAGATAAGGAACCTTCGCCAGCCGCGCGTCGAGGACGCCGTAAAGACGCTTGGTCTCCTTGCCGTAGCGTTCGATGCCGTAATCGATCTTCACGGGCGCGAACTTCATGAAGTGATGCGCCTGGCCGAACATCGGCCCCACGCCGCCCATTTGGAACATCAGCCATTGCAGGGTTTCGGTGCGCGCCCGCGCGTCCTTGCCCAGGAACTTGCCGGTCTTCTCGGCGAGATAGACGAGGATCGCCCCGCTTTCGAAAACGGAGATCGGCTTTCCATCCGGTCCTTCGGGGTCGACGATCGCCGGGATTTTGCCGTTGGGATTGACGGCCAGAAAGTCCGGCTTGAACTGGTCGCCCTTGGCGATATCGATCGGATGGACGTCGTAGGCGAGCCCGCATTCCTCCAGCATCACCGACACTTTGCGGCCGTTGGGCGTCCCCCAGGTGTAGAGTGCTATCGTCATGCGGGTACTTTCATTCCGGTGTTGAAGGAGTCGCGGGTCGACAGCGCGTCGCGCCAACGGCGGAGATGGGCGAAGGGTTCGAGATCGATGCCCTGCCACGAGGAGCCCATCACCCACGGGTAATGCGCGATATCCGCGATCGTCAATTCCTCGCCCGCAAGATAGGTCGCGTGACCGAGGCGCTTGTCGAGCACGCCGTAAAGACGCGCAAGATCGTTTCGCAGCATCGTCCCGGCGGCCTCGTTCTTCTCCTTGAGACCGATATAGAAAAGCCAGAACGCGTCGGCCGAGGTGCCGCTCGCCTCGACCTGCAGCCATTGCAGCGCCGCGTAGCGCGCGGGCCCTTTGTAGGGAAGCAGACGTCCCGTCTTTTCGGCGAGATAGACGAGGATCGCGGCGCTTTCGAACATGACGAATTTCTGTCCGCCGGGGCCGTCCGGATCGACGATGGCGGGGATTTTGCCGTTGGGATTGATCTGCAGATATTCCGGGGTTCGATGCTGACCGGTCGTCAGGTCGACCTTGATCGCGTTGTAGGGCAGTGCGAGTTCCTCCAGCGCGATCGAGATCTTGCGGCCGTTGGACGTGGGGGTCGTGTAAAGCTCAATCATGCGGCGTTCCGATCTTCGGTGGGCAAAAGCGCATAAGGATGGGCGATGCCGCGCAAGGTCATCATGCGCCGCGCCCAGTCCCGGATGTTCGGGAAATTGGCGGGGTCGAAGCCCGCCTCCTCCGCCACGGCGATCCAGGCGAAAATCGACACGTCCGCGATGGTGGGGAACGGGCCCGCGACGTGTTTGCTCGTTCCCAGATGCCGGTCGAGATACTCCAGCGCGCCCCGCGCGCGCGGATCGAGCCAGCCGAGCGCGGGGTGTTCGGGCTGGTTCAGGAACTTGCGGATGAAGCGCATGCCGCCCAAGCCCGTCAGCTTGTCGAGATCCCAAGCGAGCCACTCCGCGACGCGCCGGCGCTCGGCCGGTGTCTTGCCGCCGAACTTGCCGAATTTCTCGGCGAGGTATTGCAGGATCACGCTCGACTGGACGATCGCTTCCTCGCCGTCGATCAGGGCGGGGACTTGCTGGAACCGGTTGATCTTCGCGAACGCCGGCGTCTTGTGGACCCCGGCACGCAGATCGACGTGTTTGTAGTCGTAGGGCACGCCGAGCAGTGCGAGCATCAGCGCGACCTTGCCGGTCGGGATCGATTGCTGAAGGCCGTATAGAACGAGCTTGTCGGGTTTGGCGGATTTCCGGACGTCGTAGCCCGCGACCTTCTTGATCTTCGCGCCCTTGGCCGCCCTGGTCGCCGATTTGGCCGCCGCTTGTTTGATGGCGCGCGTCGCCGTCAGGACTTTCTTTTTGGGCTTGGCCGCCTTCTTTTTGGCGGCCCTTTTCTTCGCGGCCATGGCTCGAACCCTCCGTCGCGGAAGGTTCGAGCCTAGCCCGTGCCGGGGTTACCCCGCCAGCTTCGCCTTCAGAATTTCGTTGACCTTGGCGGGGTTGGCCTTGCCGCCGGTGGCCTTCATCACCTGACCGACGAACCAGCCGAACAGCGTGACTTTACCCGCCCGATACTCGGCGACTTTCGCCTCGTTCTCCGCCATCACCTTGGCGATGGCGGCGTCGATGGCGCCGGTGTCGGTCACCTGCTTGAGGCCCTTCTCTTCCACGATCCCGGCGGCGTCCTTGCCGGTCTCGACCATGATCGCGAACACGTCCTTGGCGATGCGGCCCGAGATTGTGTCGTTCTCGATCAGGTCAAGCAGCCCCGCGAGGTTCTTGGCCGAGACCGGGCTGTCGGTCACATCCTTGCCGAGTTTGTTGAGCGCGCCGAAAAGCTCGACGATCACCCAATTCGCCGCGAGCTTCGGGTCTTTGCGGCCCTTCGCGACCTCCTCGAAGAACGCGGCCTGTTCCTGTTCGGCGACCAGCACCGACGCGTCGTAGGGCGTCAGTTTGTACTGATCGACGAATCTCGCCTTCTTGGCGTCGGGCAGTTCGGGCATCGACGCCTTGATGCGTGCGATGTCCTTGGGATCGAGCACCAACGGCAGCAGATCCGGATCGGGGAAATAGCGGTAATCGTGCGCGTGTTCCTTCGAACGCATCGGGCGCGTGATGCCCTTGGCCACGTCCCACAGCCGAGTCTCTTGATCGACCTTGCCGCCGTCTTCGATCAATTGCACCTGACGGCCGGCTTCGTATTCGATCGCCTGCATCACGTATCGGATGGAATTCACGTTCTTGATTTCGCAGCGCGTGCCGAACGCGGTGTCGCCCACTTTGCGGACCGAAACGTTGGCGTCGCAGCGCATGGAGCCCTCCTCCATGTTGCCGTCGCACGTGCCCAGATAGCGCAGGATCGCACGCAGCTTCTTGAGGTAGGCCCCCGCCTCCTCTGGCGAACGCAATTCGGGCTCCGACACGATCTCCATCAGGCACACGCCCGACCGGTTGAGATCGATGTAGCTTTTGGCCGGATGCTGGTCGTGGATCGACTTGCCGGCGTCCTGCTCCATATGCAGGCGCGTGATGCCGACGGTCTTGGTCTTGCCGCCCGGCAGATCGAGCACGAGCCGCCCGTCGGACACGATCGGTCGCGTGTACTGGCTGATCTGATAGCCTTGCGGCAGATCGGCGTAGAAATAGTTCTTCCGGTCGAAGATCGACACCTCGTTGACCGTCGCCTCGATCCCGAGACCGGTCTTGATCGCCTGCTCGACGCAAAAGCCGTTGATCACCGGCAGCATGCCGGGGAACGCCGCATCCACGAAGCTGACCTGCGTGTTCGGTTCGGCGCCGAACGCGGCGCTGGAGCCGGAGAAGAGTTTGGCGTTGGAGACGACCTGGGCGTGGACTTCCAGCCCGATCACGATCTCCCACTTGCCGGTTTTGCCTTCCAGGATCATGGCGTCAGACTCCCGGCCGCGCGGTGAAGTTCGCGGCCGTCTCCACGACGCCGCCCACGCGCAGCAGCGTCTCTTCGTCGAAGGGTTTGCCGATCAGCTGCAGGCCCAACGGCAGGCCGTCGGCCGAAAGCCCGGCGGGAACCGAAAGCCCGGGGAGTCCGGCAAGGTTGACCGGCACGGTGAACACGTCGTTCAGGTACATGGCGATCGGATCGTCCTGTTTGTCGCCGATCGCGAAGGCGGCCGAGGGCGCCGTCGGCGTCAGCACGACATCGCACTGTTTCCATGCCTCGCGGAAGTCGTTGAAGATCAGCGTTCGGACCTTCTGCGCCTTCAGGTAATAGGCGTCGTAATAGCCGGCCGACAGCACGTACGTGCCGATCAGGATGCGCCGGCGGACCTCCGCGCCGAAGCCCTGGGCGCGGGTGTTTTCGTACATCTCGTCCAAGGAATTGCCGGGCACGCGCAGGCCGTAGCGCACGCCGTCGTAGCGCGCGAGGTTCGAGGAGGCTTCGGCCGGGGCGATGATGTAGTAGGTCGGCAACGCGTATTTCGTGTGCGGCAGCGAAATCTCGACGGGGATCGCGCCCGCCGCCTTCAGCCATTCGATGCCCTGCTGCCAGAGTTTCTCGATCTCCGCCGGCATGCCGTCGACGCGGTACTCCTTGGGAATGCCGAAGCGCAACCCCTTCACGTCGCCGGTCAACGCCTTCTCGTAGTCGGGCACGGGCCGGGGCACCGAGGTCGAATCCTTCGGGTCGTGCCCGGCCATGGCCTTGAGCAGGATCGCCGTATCGCGCACGTCGCGCGCCATCGGTCCGGCTTGATCCAGCGACGAAGCGAACGCGACGATGCCCCAACGCGAGCACCGGCCGTAGGTCGGCTTCAAACCCGCGATACCCACGAAGCTGGCGGGCTGACGGATCGAACCGCCGGTATCGGTGCCGGTCGCGCCCGCAACGATGCGCGCGGCCACGGCCGCGGCCGAGCCGCCCGACGAACCGCCCGGCACGAGGTCCTTGCCGTCCTTGCGCGTCCACGGGTTTTTCACATGGCCGAACGCCGACGTGATGTTGGCCGAGCCCATCGCGAACTCGTCGAGATTGAGCTTGCCCAACATCGTGGCGCCGGCGGCGAACAGATTGGCCGTGACGGTCGACTCGTAAGGCGGCACGAAGCCCTTGAGGATGTTCGACCCCGCCGTTGTCTGCACGCCTTTGGTGCAGAAAAGGTCCTTGATGCCGAGCGGCACGCCTTCGAGGTCCCGCCCCTCGCCCTTGGCGAGCCGCGCGTCGGCCACCTTCGCTTGCTCGCGCGCGAGATCCGGGGTTTCGACGATGAAGGCGTTGAGATGCCGGTTCTTCGCCATCGCGCCGATATAGGCGTCGGCGACCTCGACGGCCGAGAATTTCCTGGCCCGCAAGCCGTCGCGCAAGCCCGCGATGGTCAGGTCGGTGAGAGTCGCCATTATTCGACCACCTTGGGCACGGTGAAGAAGCCGCCCGAGCTGTCGTCGGTCTGCGAAATGCGGACGGGCTCGGTCGCGTTCGTCAGGACCGCGGCGGGGTAGCCGCCATCGGTCACCTTGTCCGCGCGCTGGGGCAGAACCATCTCGACGGTCGAGGTCATCGCTTCGACCTTCGAGGTGTCGAGATCCTTCAGCATCTCGACCCAGTCGAGGATGCCGGACAGCTCCTTGGCCATCTTCTCGCGCTCGGCCTCGGGCAGTTTAATGCGCGCCAGGACGGCGATCCGGGCGACGGTGGCTTGGTCCAACGACATGCGATATGTCTCTGTGGAGTCTGGAAAAACGGCCACGAGTTCTAACCGCCGCCATGCCGATCCGCAACCCCGCCGACCTGCTCGCGGAATTGCCCGAAAAATCCTGCCTTTTGGGGCTGGATGCGGGCGAGAAAACGATCGGCTTGGCGATCTCGGACCCCGGCCTGTCGATCGCGTCCCCGCTGGAAACCGTGATGCGCGGGCGCAAGGCTTCGGCCGACTACGCGAAGGTCGCGGCCCTCGCCCAGGCGCGGAACGTCGGTGGTTTCGTGCTGGGCCTGCCCGTGAATATGGACGGCAGCGCCGGCCCGCGGGCGCAAGCCACCCGCGCCTTCGCGCGAAACCTGCTCGCCCAAATCGATCTGCCGCTGGTTCTGTGGGACGAGCGGATGTCCACCCAAGCCGTCACACGCGCGCTGCTGGACGCGGACATGTCGCGCGCAAAGCGCGCCGAGGTCGTCGACAAAATGGCCGCCGCCTTCATCCTGCAGGGTTATCTGGACTGGGTCCGCATCGGGCGTTGAGATCAGCCCTCGGCCCCGGGCCGAAGCGGTTCGGCCCGGCGTCGCCCGGCCGGACCAGAAACCACAACAACCAAACCCATCCGAGCGAACCCACCACGCCGATCGTCCAGAGCGGCACCCCGGACCGCACCAAGAACAGATACGCGGCGAGAACCTGCGGAGGAATCAATATCAACGCCCACCACCCCGAACGTCCGACGTCGTGTAGACGCCGCACGATCGCCTGGACCGAAAGACCCGCGAACACGAACGGTATGGAGATCGCGTAAATGCCTATCGCCGCGATCCCGGGCGCAGAGGGACTGCCAAGCCCCATACCGCCGACGAAAAAGAAGAAGACCAGCATGGGAGTATTCACCGTGACCGCCGCCGCCCAACTCAGCGAAAAGGCGAACAAAAGATCGGATGGCGCGACGAGCAGCAGCGCGCCATAGGGAAAGCCGACGATCGCAACGAATGCGACTGCACAAAGCGCGGCATACTCCCAACGCGAACTGCGGCCCGCCGTGGTCCGCGAGTTCGCAAGCGCCCGCCATGCGAGGCGGAGGAAATCGAACATCGGAAATGGATACCACGCGCGCTTCCCATTGACGAGTTCGCCCGCGCGGCGCACTTCTAAGGACGGAGGAACCGTCATGAGCTTCGCCTTGAATCCCGCACAAGCGGCTTTGCGCGCCCGCGCCCTGCAATTCGCCGACGAGGTTTTGGCGCCCACGGCCGCCGAGACCGACCGGACGGAAACCTATCCATGGGCGAACGTGGAACGGATGCGCGCGGCCGGGTTTCTCGGCATGACCGTGCCGAAGGACCTCGGCGGGCCGGGCCTCAGCTATTTGGATACATGCTTGGTCATCGAAGCCATCGCGCGCGCGTGCGGCGCCTGTGCGCGGATCGTCGTCGAAACCAATATGGGCGCGGTCGGTGCCATCGTGGCCTACGGCACCGTCGCGCAGAAAAAGCTGGCGGCCGAATGCGTGTTGTCGGGCGACAAACCCGCCATCTGCATCACCGAACCCGGCGCCGGGTCGGCGGCGACCGAAATGACCACGCGCGCGGACCGGCGCGGCGACGGTTACGTGCTCAACGGCAAAAAACATTGGATCACCGGCGGCGGGGTCTCGCGTCTCCATTTGATCTTCGCGCGCGTATTCGACGAGAACGGACGCGAGGAAGGGATCGGCGGCTTCATCGTCGTGCGCGACCCGAAATCCGGCGCGCCCGAGGGCCTGATCGTGGGCAAGCGCGAACCCGCGATGGGGTTGCGCGGCATTCCGGAGACCGAACTGATCCTCGACGACCTGGCGGTCCCTGCGGACATGGCGTTGGTGCCGCCGCGCGGCTTCAAAGGCGGGTTCGGCGACTTGCTCGACGCGTATAACGGCCAGCGCGTGGGCGCGGGCACCGTCGCGTTGGGTCTCGCGCAAGGGGCTTACGAGCGCGCCGTCGATTACGTAAAACGTCGCGAGCAATTCGGCCGTCCGATCGCCGAATTCCAGGGACTCCAATGGATGATCGCCGACATGTCCATCGGCCTGGAAGCAGCACGCGGCTTGATTTGGAGCGCCGCCGCCTCCGCACCGCCCGGCGGCTTTCCCGACCCGGCGATGGCGGCTCGGGCGAAGATTTTCGCCTCCGAAACCGCCGTCAAGGTGACGAACGACGCGCTGCAGCTTTGGGGGGCCGCCGGATACTCGCGCGACAATCCGATGGAACGCTACGTGCGCGACGCGCGGATGTTCCCGATCGCGGGGGGAACGGCACAGATGTTGCGCAACTACGTCGCGGGCCACGAACTCGGCATGCGCCTGCCGCAGACCCGCGACGGCTGGCTCAAGCAGGCGGCCCGTTCGCGCGCCGCGGAGTGACCGTCATCCGCGCAAGACGCCCATAAAGCCGGGCTTCGCGGCGGATCGGCCACCAGCGGTAAAGGAACGTGTCGATCGGGTGCCACATCGCGATCCACCCGACGATCGTGAGCCCCTCCTCGATCCAGGCGAGCCACGGATCGTCGGTCGCCGCTTGCAGAAACTCGCGCGCGAGTGTGCAGGCGGCCAGGAACAGCAACCCGATCGCGAGCGATTGCCGGCCTTCCGCAAGGCGAACGCGCAAATCGCGCCAGGCCAGTTCCTCGCGCCATTCGAAATAGCCGCGCACCGCCGCCTCCAACCCTTGGGCTTCGGGCAGGCAGGCTTCCTCGGCGGGAAACTCGACCGACATCGACAGCGCAGTGTCGTGCGGCAGATCGCGTGCGCGGCCGACGATGTAGGCGACCGCGTCGGGATCGAGATCCTTGTCGTGGAAAGGCGCCGGATCCAGGCTCTGGAAAAGCTGCTTGATCGAGCGCAGACGCAACTCGATCGCCGCGTTCATCGGACGACGCCCTCGCCCGGCGGTACGGCGATCTCGGCGCCGTCCCACATCGCTCGCGCATCGCTGCGCGCGTAAATGCGCAACACGAGGGCCTCGATCCGCGGATCGAGTTCGCGGGCCGGCCGGGTGCGCTCCCAGGTCTGCGCGCGGCGCACTTTGGCCTCGATCCAGGACGAACCGTCCGACAGATAGGCCTGCAGGAAACCCTGCACGCGATCGCACGCGTAAGCGAGCCTCGCCTCGGGCGTTTCGCGCGCCTCGAACTCGCGCCACAGCCCCTCGAACTCGCCGCCCAGATCGGGCGGCAACTTGCCGAACAAGTCGCGCGCGGCTTGCTCTTCCTTCGCGACGGCCGCCGCGCGCGCCGCCGCATCGTAGGCGAACGCGTCACCCGCGTAGATCTCGACCAGATCGTGCACCAGCACCATCGACAGAACGCGCGCGAGGTCGCCCGCGAATTTGGTCTCCCGCGCGAGGACCATCGCCACGAGCGCCATATGCCAGGAATGCTCGGCCGAATTCTCGCGCCGCGAAAGGTCGCCGAGGAATGCCCGCCGTTCGACCTTCTTGAAGCGGTCGGCGAGGATCAGGAAATCGAGAATGGAGTCGAGACGATCAGCCATGGTTCGACCCTAACGCCGCCGCCGGGGGCGCTCCAAGCGTCGCGTTGCGCCGCTTGGCTCCGCGGGGCACCGGCAGCGACGGATCAAGCCGGCTTCTTGTCCGTCTCGTCGTCCGACGCTTCGCTCTCTTCGGCCGCGTCGTCTTCGTCGTCGAAATCCTCGTCGTCGTCGTCGTCCTCGAACTCGCTCTCGTCGTCGAGATCTTCGTCGGCGTCGAGTTCCGCATCCTCGGAAGCCGCCGCTTCGGCGCGCGGCTCGTCGGTCTCGACCGCTTCGGCCGCCATTTCGCGCTCGTCGATCGGGCCTTCTTCGGTTTCGGCGGCCTCGCCCATTTCGGCCTTGGGGGCCAAGCCGCCTTCTTCGCTGTAGGCACTGACGGCGGGCCGCGTGTCCAGCAGGCCCAACTCGCGCAGTTCCTTGAGCCCGGGCAGCGCCTTGATGCTGTCGAGGCCGAAATGCTCCAGGAACCTATCCGTCACGGCGTAGGTAACCGGGCGGCCCGGCGTCTCGCGATGGCCCTTCGGCTGCACGAACTCCGCCTCCATGAGGATTTCCAGCGTGCCCTTGGAGAGGGCCACGCCGCGGATCTCCTCGATTTCGGCGCGCGTCACGGGCCGGCCCTCGGCGGTCTGATAGGCGACGATGGCGAGGGTTTCGGTCGCGGCACGGCTGAGCTTGCGCGCGACCACGCGCTCGATCTTCAGCTTGTCGGCGACGTCGGGGGCCGTGCGGAACGCGAGCTTCCCGGCAACGCGCACCAGATTGACCCCGCGGCCGTGGTAATGGGCTTCGAGTTCGTCGATCAGCGCGGGCACGTCCACGCCCTTGGGCAGGCGCTTGGCGATGTCCTTCACCGACAACGCGTCGGCGGAGGCGAAAATCATCGCCTCGACCACGCGCAGCGCCTGCGCCTTCAATTCCTCGGGGGGCAAATCGGGCGAAACCACGATCTCGTTCGCCTCGGCCGCCGCAGGCGCCAGTTCGCCCGCCGGCACATCGCCCGCCGGCACATCGCGCGCCGGAACGTCTTCGGCCGACGCTTCGGCCACCGGCGCGTCCGCCGAACCATGCTCCGCCAGCTGGATGACCTCCGCCCTCGTCGTTTCGAGCATCGGCACGTCGGGAGTTGGCGTCTCGGACGCGGGCACTTCCTCGGCGGCGGGTTGTTGTTTGGCTTTGCGCGCGCGGTTGCTCATTGCGGCACCGTTCGGTCGGCGGGAAATTCTGTCACGGGATTCTCGGGGGGCTTGCGCAGATAGATCGGCGCGAAGTTGCCGTCTTGGCGGATCTGCAGACGGCCGGTGCGCACGAGTTCGAGCGTCGCCGTAAGTGTCGCGGCGACATAGGACCGTCCGACCGTGTCGTCGGCCAGACCGGGCGGCAGGAAGCTTTGCAGCGTCGTCCATTCGGGGATCGCAAGATCGCCCAACATCCGCGACAACCGCTCGATGGCGGCGTCCATCGTGTCGAGCTCGGTCGCCACGATGCGCAGCACCGGCTTGTCCACGCGCTTGCGGAAATCGGCATAGGCCTTGAGGACGTCGATCAATTTGACGTCCCAAGTCTCGGTCGTGGCGACCGGCGTACCTTCGGGGATGCCGCGCACGAAAGTGTCGCGCCCCAGTTGCGCGCGGGCCATCAGCTGGGTGCCGGCCTCCTGCATGGCCTTCAGGCGTTGGAGCTGATAGCGCAGCGCCGCTTCCATTTGCGCCGCGGTCGGCTCGGGCTCCGGCTCGGTCGGCTCGGGCGGCAGCAGCAGCTTTGACTTGAGGAAGGCGAGCCACGCCGCCATCACCAGATAATCGGCGGCGATCTCCAAGCGCAGGCGCTTGGCCTCGCCGATATAGGCCAAATACTGTTCGGCCAACGCCAGGATCGAAAGCTTGGCGAGATCGACTTTTTGATCGCGCGCGAGGCCCAACAGCAGATCGAGCGGACCGTCGAACGCGCCCAAGTTCACGACCAGCGCGCCATCCTCGGTCAGGACCGGGCGGCGCTCGGGATCGGCTTCGAACTCGGCGGCGGGGATGGCGGTCATTTCGGGGCCGATTCGGACTTTAAAAGCGGGCGGTAACCCATTGGAAAAATTAGAGTGAAAAGCGCGACTCGGGCGCGTTTCCTAAGTATTGGATACGCCAATCCGGCCCCCCGGAAAAGCATGAGCTTATCCACAGGGTTAGGCTGCCAGGAAGGCCGCGAGAGCGGCCCGATCCGCCGCGGCATCGAAGCCGTTTTCGGCGCGCGCACGGCGCAACGTCTCGGCCGAACGAACACGGGCCAGCGCGGCATCGTTCAGCGGTCGGGCTGCCGCGGCCACAGCCTTCATTTCCGTGAAGTCGCCGTTGCAATGAAGAACCGCATCGCAGCCCGCATCGAGGCACGCCAGTGTCCGGGACCCCATGTCGCCGACCAGCGCCTTCATCGACAGATCGTCGGACAGCAACAGCCCCTGGAACCCGATCCGGCGCCGGATCACGGCCTCGATCGTGACCGGCGAGATCGTCGCCGGCCGGTCCGGGTCGAAAGCCAGAAATTTGATGTGCGCCGTCATACCCCAGGGCAGGTCGGCCAGCGCCTTGAACGGCACGAAATCCGTCCGTTCGAGTTCATCGGCGGAAGCCTCCACCACGGGCAGTTCCAAATGACTGTCCGCCCGCGCGCGCCCGTGACCGGGAATGTGTTTGAGGACCGGCAGGACACCGCCGTCGAGCAACCCATCGGCGACCGCACGGCCGTAACGACCGATCGCCGCGGGGTCCGTTCCGTACGCCCGATCCCCGATCACGTCGTGCGCGCCGGGGACAGGCACGTCGGCGACCGGCGCGCAATCGACCGTGACACCCAGTTCGGCAAGATCGCGCGCGATCAGCCGGAAATTGGCGCGCAAGGCGGACATCGCCGCCGCTTCGCCGACCTCGCGCGCGCGCTCGACGAAGGTCAGTGCGGGCGGCGCCTTGCGCCAATGCGGCGGCTTCAGCCGTGCGACCCGCCCGCCCTCCTGATCGATCAGAACCGGCGCATCGGCGCGGCCGACGCACGCGCGCATGTCGGCGACCAGCGCGCGGACGTCGTCGGGCGTACCGATGTTGCGCGCGAACAGAATGAATCCCAGCGGATCCGCTTCGCGGAACAAGGCGCGTTCGTCGGCCGTCAGGCTCGTCCCCGCGCATCCGAAAATCGCCGCCAGAGGTCGCATATCCCGATCCTATCGAACCACGTTGCAGCCCAGCCCGCGCGCACGCAGCGCCGCGCACGCGTTTTGTGCGGCGGCCAAATCGGCGAAGCCGCCGGCTTGTACCCGCCAGAACGTGCCGCGATCGCCGAGATCGGCGAACGGGAACGCTGGCGCAAGATTGCCAAGCACGTCGGCGTGCTGGCGGCGCATGCGCTCCCACTCGCGTTGCGCATCCGCTTCGGAGCGGACGGAAGCAAGTTGGATCCGGATCCCGGATGCGGGTCCCGGTGCCGGCGGCGGCACGACGGCCCGCGGCGGCGGGGGCGCTAGAGCGACCTGCGGTGCGGGCGTCGGCGCGGGCGCAGGTGCGGTTTGCGCGGGCGCAGCACCGCCTCCGGGCGGCACGGATGCGCGCGGCGGCGGCGTCACCGGGATCGCATTGGGCGGCGGCGCCACGTCGGGCGCCGCCGGCACGGCGATGGTCGGTGCCGGGGGCGGTGCGGGAACCGGCCGGGGCAAAGGTTGCTCGGGCCCCGGCAACAAACGTTCGGGGCCGCGCCCCGCCCCTTGCTGCGCCGCCGTTTGGCCGTCGCGCACGCCTGAGGCTTGCTGCCCGACGCGATCGAATATCTCCTTGTCCTGGAACGGCACTTCGATGCCGCCGGGCGTGTCGGGCCGGATCTTCATCGGGCGGTTATCCGCGCGCACGACCGGCAACGCGCCCGGATCGACGCCGCCGTCGCGGGTTTCCAGATAGATGTAGGCCAACAGCGAACCGAACCCGACGACGGCGGCGAACACGAACAAAAAAGCGATCCACCGCCCCCAGCGCCGACCGCCGGCGCCGTCCTTGGCGCGCGAAGCCGCGCGCGGGATCGGCGCGTCGTCCGGGGTCGCGATGATCGGTTTTGCGCCTTCGGGCAGCATGGTCAGCGCAATTCCTCCGCCGGTGCCACGCCGAGCAGGCGCAAGCCCGAGGCGATCGTAACGCCGACCGCGCGCACGAGGGCGAGCCTGGCCAACGTCGTCTCGCGATCGCCGGGCACAACGAAACGCATCGCGGGTTCGGCGTTGCCGCGCGACCACAATTGATGGAACGCGGAAGCGAGGTCGTAAAGCCAAAACGCGACGCGATGCGGTTCGCCCGCTTCGGCCGCCGCCTCCAGCATGCGCGGATAGCTCGACAGCAGGCGCAGCAACGCGATCTCCTCGGCGTCCGCCAACCGGTCGAGATCGGCCTTGGCGAGCGCGGCTTCCGAGGCGTCGAGCCCCTCGAACTCCCGCGCGGCCAAGCGCAACGCCGAACGGTGGCGCGCGTGCGCGTACTGCACGTAGAAAACCGGATTGTCCTTCGACTGCTCGCGCACCTTGGCGAAGTCGAAATCGAGATGCTGGTCGGGTTTGCGCGTCAGCATCACGAAGCGCACGACGTCGGCGCCGACTTCGTTGACGACGTCGCGCAGCGTCACGAACGTGCCCGCGCGCTTGGACATCTTCACCGGCTCGCCCTTGTCGAGCAGATTGACCATCTGGCAGAGCTTGACTTCGAGCGTCGCGCGGCCCTCGGAAAGCGCCTTCACCGCCGCATCCACGCGCTTGACGTAGCCGCCGTGATCGGCCCCCCAAACGTCGATCAGGCGCACGAAGCCGCGCCGGTATTTGTCGAGGTGATAGGCCATGTCGGCCGCGAAATAGGTCCACGCGCCATCGGATTTGGCGAGCGGCCGATCCACATCGTCGCCGAACTGCGTGGCGCGGAATAGCAATTGGGGGCGCGGTTCCCAATCGTCGGGCTTCATGCCCTTGGGCGGTTCGAGGACGCCGGTATAGACCAGATCGCGCAGCTTCAGGCGTTCGACCGCCTCCTCGACGCGGCCGTGTTCGACCAGATCGCGCTTCTCGCTCGTAAAGACCTTGTGTTCGACGCCGAGCGCTTTCAGGTCGTCGCGGATCAACGCCATCATCTCGGCGACCGCGCGCGTCCGGAAAACGGGCAGCCACTCCGCCTCAGGTGCGGCCCTGTATTTCGGCCCCAGCTCGCGCGCCAGCGCCTCGGCGACGGGCTTCAGATAATCGCCCGGATAAAGCCCCTCGGGCACCGGCCCGGGGTTTTCGCCCAGCGCCTCGCGGTAGCGATGATGCACCGACCGCGCGAGCTGGTCGACCTGCGCGCCCGCGTCGTTGATATAGTATTCGCGCGTGACCGTGTGGCCGGTCTTTTCGAGCAATGCGGCGAGCGCGTCGCCGACGACCGCTCCCCGGCAATGGCCGACATGCATTGGTCCCGTCGGGTTGGCGGAGACGTATTCGACGTTGACCGCTTTGCCGTCGCCCATCGCGCCATCGCCGTAGCGTTCGCCCAGCATCAGGATCGCGCGCGCG
This sequence comes from Azospirillum sp., assembly GCA_020249045.1. Lineage (GTDB taxonomy): Bacteria > Pseudomonadota > Alphaproteobacteria > CACIAM-22H2 > CACIAM-22H2 > Tagaea. The sequence continues at coordinate 25,889 of JADCGK010000147.1, forward strand.
ATGTCGCGCCAGACCGACTGCTTGAGCCGCAGATTGACGAAGCCCGGCCCGGCGATTTCCACGGCCGCGACGCGCGGATCGAGCGCCAGTTTGTCGGCGAGCAACTGTGCCACGTCGCGCGGTTTGGTGCGCGCGGCCTTGGCCAGAACCAGGGCGGCGTTGGTGGACAGGTCGCCATGCGCGGCATCGCGCGGCGGCTCGACGACGGCGCGGGAAAGGTCGAGTCCGGCCTGTAGCTTGCCCTCGGCGACAAGCGCGTCGAGCGATTTGGCGAGGGCGGCGTGGAATTCGGCGAAGACGTTCATGGGGCCTTGAAGAGTCGCTTGTGTTCGGTTTGGGCGAAAAGATCGGTCATGCCGGCGATGTAGTCGGCGATCGCACGCTTGCCGGACTTGCGCGCGCGCCACTCCTCGGGCAGCGCCGCCGGATCGGCGGCGTAGCGGTCGAACAATTCGCGCACGATGCGCTTCGCTTCGTCGGTGCGTGCGACCACCTGAGGATGGCGGTACATGCGCGCGAACAAAAACCGCCGGACACCCTCCACATCCGCGCGCATGGCATCGGAAAACGCGACGAGCGGCCGGCCGAGCGCGCGTACCGATTGCGCATCGCGCAAGCGCGCCCCCAGGATCCGCGATCGGGTCTCGCGCAGCACGTCCTCGACCATCCGGCCGATCACTTCGCGCACCGCTTGGGCCTGGCGGCGGGTGGGTTCGATGCCCGGATGCCGCCGGTCGATCTCGGCGAACACGGGGCCGAACAACGGCACGTCCGCCAACTCGGCGGCCGCGAAAAGTCCCGCCCGCAAGCCATCGTCGAGATCGTGGGCGTTGTAGGCGATGTCGTCGGCCAAGGCGGCCACTTGCGCCTCGGCCGACGCGTAGCTGTCGAGATCGAGCGGGAAGGCCGCATCGAACGCGCGGATCGGTCCGGGGGCCGCGCGCGGATCGACCGGGCCGTTGTGCTTGACCACGCCCTCGAGGGTTTCCCAGGTCAGGTTCAACCCGTCGAAACCGACATGCCGGCATTCCAATTCGGTCAGCAGGCGCAGCGTATGCGCGTTGTGGTCGAACCCGCCGTCTTCGGCGATCGCCGCGTCGAGCGCTTCCTCGCCCGCATGCCCGAAGCACGTGTGACCGAGATCGTGGGCCAGCGCCAGGCACTCGGTCAGGTCCTCGTCGAGCGCCAGGGCGCGCGCGATCGTGCGCGCGATCTGCGCGACTTCGATGGAATGCGTCAGCCGCGTGCGGAAATGGTCGCCTTCGCCCGCGACGAAGACTTGGGTCTTGTGCTTCAGGCGGCGAAACGCGGTCGAATGGATCACCCGATCGCGGTCGCGCTGGAAGGGCGAACGCAACGCGCTCGGCGGCTCGGCATGCCGGCGACCGCGGCTCGCCCGCCAGTCGCAGGCATAAGGCGCCAAACCCGCGCGTTCGGGCGACTCGGATTTGGAAAGTGCCGTCATTTCGGGCCAAACTAGCCGTGCGCCCCCTACCCCGCAACGCCGAATCCCCATTCTTCGAACGCGGTCTCTTCGCGGTTTGTTCGCGCCGTCCATTGACAGGCTCCGTCGCCGGACATAACTCTGAACGGATAAGGAGCCGCCCCGATGTCCGACGCCGCCCTCGCCGACGCCCCCACCCCCGTTTTGGTGACGGAGTCCGCCGCCAAGCGCATCGCCTTCATCCTCTCCCAAGAGGACCAGAAGGGCATGAAGTTGCGCATTTCGGTTTCGGGCGGCGGTTGTTCGGGGTTCCAATACGGCTTCACTTTCGACGACACGAAGAACGACGACGACATCTTGATCGAGAAGGACGGTGCGGCCGTGTTGATCGACACGACCTCGCTCGAATTGCTCGGCGGTTCGCAGATCGATTACGTCGAGGACATGATCGGCGCTTCCTTCCAAATCAAAAATCCGCAGGCGAAGAGCTCCTGCGGTTGCGGCAATTCGTTCTCGGTCTGAATTGCCCCTGAAAATCGCCACTTGGAACGTCAACTCCGCGCGCGCGCGCGTGGAGCACCTGGGCGCATGGCTGCGCGCGTTCGCGCCGGATGTGGCGCTGCTGCAGGAGTTGAAATGCCAGGACGCCGAGTTTCCGCGCCTGGAGATCGAAAGTCTCGGCTACCAGGTCGAGACCCATGGCCAGAAAACCTACAACGGTGTCGCGATCCTCGCGAAGACCGGGATCGCGGTCGTCCGTCGCGGCTTGCCGGGCGACGATGCCGACACCCAAGCGCGCTATATCGAGGCGGATGTCGCGGGCTTGCGCGTCGCGTCGATCTATCTGCCCAACGGCAACCCCGCGCCGGGTCCGAAATTCGACTATAAGCTTGCCTGGATGGCGCGCTTGAGCGCGCATGCCAAATCGCTGTCGGCGCTCGAACGCCCCGTGATTCTCGGCGGCGATTACAATGTTTGCCCGACCGACGAAGATCTTTGGGATTTCAAGGCGATGGCTGGTGATGCTCTTGTATCGCCTGAGGCGCGGGCGGCGTTTCGAGGGCTGCTGCACCAAGGCTGGACCGACGCATTGCGCCATCGCCATCCCACGGCGCGCCTTTACACGTACTGGGATTATTTCCGCGACCGTTTCACCCATGACCACGGTCTGCGGATCGACCACTTGCTGTTGTCGCCCGAAGCCGCCGACAGACTCGGCGACGCGGGCGTGGACCGTTCACCGCGCACGCGCGAGAAGCCGTCCGATCACACGCCCGCCTGGTGCGAATTGCGCGTTTAAACTCGGTAGGCCAGCCGCACGCCGCCCCAATGGCGGCCTCGGATGGAGATCGGCGCCGAAACATCCTTCATCAGCGCGAATTGCCCGCCCCCCATATCGCGCCGATAGGTCTGCACAAGGAAGGCGGATTCGTTCCGGCCGGCGGCAAGGCCGACCCGGTCGTTGAAAATCCGCCGGTTGCGACCGTTCGCGGTGTTCCACGCCGGATCGGGCCCGTGGGGTTTCGAGAACTTTGCGTTGTGCGTCGGCAGATAGCCGTTGCGATCGACGGCAGCACAGAACACGACGCGCGGATCAAGACCCAGCATCGGTTCCTGGATCGCGGGGAAGTGCCGGTCGGCGATGTCGAGGAACTTCGTCCGCACCTGCTGCGGATTGGTGCCCGCAATCGGGACGTACGTTTCGTCGAAAAGATCCGATATCGTGGCTTCGCCGCGGGACAACGCGCCCTCGAGCGCAGCGGCGATTTTGGCAGCCGTGTCGCAAACCGCAGTGATGAACGGCGAATCGACGGTTTCGACACCCGACGCGGCGGTGATACGGATCAACCGTTCGCCCATCGTCACCAGATTGTCGATGCGACCTTTGGCCCGGTCGATGGATTTCGAGGACGTACCCACACCCTCGCTGACCGCGCGGACGGCGTCGAGAACCTTGGTCGCGCGGCCCGCATTCTCGTGCACGGCGCCGGAGATGCGTTCGATCCGACCGACCACCTCGTCGATATGCGTGCCGATCGACCCCATGACCGACCCGATCGCGGCCGTACCCGCCTCGGCCGAGCGCGCGCGGCTCTGGCTCGACTCCGACTGGCCGATGAGGCGCTTGGCCTGTTGCCCGAGTTCGCCGAGCGTCGCACCGATCTCGGCGGTCGCTTCGGCGGTCTGGCGTGCCAAAATCTTGACCTCGCCCGCGACGACGGCGAAGCCCTTGCCGGCCTCGCCCGCGCGCGCCGCTTCGATCGTCGCGTTGAGGGCGAGGAGATTGGTCTGCCGCGCGATCACGTCGATCTGCTTGGCGACTTTGCCGATCCGCTCGAGCGCTTGTTGCAATCCCGCGAGGTCGCCGGCGATTTCGCGCGCGTTGCCGACCAAAGCGGCGATATCGCCGATCGCCGCGTCGACCTGTGTGCGCGACTGCGTCATCTCGCCGGCGACACGGCCGGCGAGGGCTTTGGCTTCGTCCGCCGCGCGGCCGACATCGACATTGGCGCTCGCCATTTCCTCGGTCGCGATCCGCGTCGCTTCGAGATGGCCGACTTGCTTGGCGAGGCTGGCCGCCACATCGTCGACGTAGCCTGCAACGTCGGCAAGTTCGACGCCGAGCGAGCCTGCTTCGGTCGCAACGTCGGTCAATACGCGCGCATCTGCCGTCATCAGGGGAACTCCGTCCGGCTTGGATGTCTAAACTGAGAAGTGGTTATACAGTCCGGACGAACATTGTCCCCCGACAATTACGGATTCCTTAAGAAAACTCATACGCCTGTGGATAAATCACGGCATACAAACGCTCAGCCCGCTCTAGGCGGAGGCGCGGAACTCCGGCCCGTGCGGTTTCAGTCGTATGCCGGGGCGCAGGCGCTTCCAATCGAGCAGCGCCGGATCGGCCGGGTTCGGGCCGGGGCTGGCCACGACCAGCACTTCCTCCGCGATCG
>JADCGK010000148.1 GCA_020249045.1 Azospirillum sp.
CCCTATCGTCTGCGCGCGGCGCGCGACGCGGATTCGCCGCGGGTGATCGCGCATATCGCGGCGATCTGGGCCGAGTATCCGGGATGTGTGATGGATTTGGCCGAGGAAAGCGATCTGACCGCCGTCGCCACCAGCTACGCCGACACGGGCGGCGCGATGTGGCTGGCCGAAGACGCGGCCGGCACGCTTGCCGCGACGGTGGCGATTTCGCCGTGCGAGGCGGCGCCGGGCGGCATGTTGCTGGGCCGGCTTTACGTCGCCAAGTCCGCGCGGCGCGGCGGCCTTGCGTCCAAGCTGCTGGCCTTCGCCGAATCGAGCGCGCGCGCGCGTGGCGCGTGCTTCATGGAGCTATGGTCGGATACGCGCTTCCTGGACGCCCACGCCTTCTACGAAGCGCGCGGCTACGCGCGGTTGCCCGGCGAACGCGCGCTGCGCGACGCTTCGGATAGCTACGAGTTCCATTACCGGAAGATCCTCGTCTAATCGAAACTGCCGCGCGCGATGAATTGACCGTAGGCGTCGTACCTGGGTTCGAAATCGCGATCCGGCGGGTCGGGCGCGCGCGTGAGGTAAAGACAATTCAGGATGTAGCGCAGCGCCCCGTCGGGGCCGGCCAGCGGCAGAAGAAGCTTTTCGTAGACCGCCGGATAGCCGCGCAGATCGCCGCCTTCGCGTGCGTGATAGATGGCGCGGCCGCATTCGGCGACGTGGGCGTAGCCGGGCCTGACCACCCGCTGGACGTTCGCGGGGTAGGTCTCAGCCAGCAATCGGCCGGTATGATTCGCACCGTCCAGATCGACGATGTCCCCCCCCATGCACGCGGATGCGAAGCCGCAGTTCGGCGGGCGGTCCTTCGAACTCCAGTAAGGTCAGCGCTGGCCACCAGCGCGCGAGGCTCTCCGCCGGCAGGTGGCGGCGCGACGGAAACGAAGCGCCCTCGCGCGCGCGGGCATCGTCCCACTTGGCGAACAAGGCTGCCAAGCGCGTGTCGGCGATCGCCGAGGGCGGCAAGGCGGGGAACGCGCATTCCTCGATCGGCGCCACGCGGCGCGCGAAGGCCGTCCGCGTTTCCATGTCAGGCGGGCCCCAGCGTCGGAAATTTTTCGATCGCCATCGGGGCAGGGAAGGCGACGCGCACGACCGTGCCGCGACCCGGCGCGGACTCGATGTCCAGCTTCGCGCCGTGCAGATCGACGATGCGCTTGACGACCGACAGGCCGATCCCCAATCCGGGAATGTCGCTGCGCTCGTCCCGATGCAGGCGGACGAAAGGCTCGACGGCGCGTTTCACGTCGTCCTGGCGCATGCCAAGGCCGTTATCCTCGACGCGCAGTTCCATCGCGCCGTCGGTGCGGCGTGCGACCGACAGCCGGATCGTGCCGCCACGGTCGGTGTATTTGGCCGCGTTCGACACCAGATTGAGGACGAGCTGCTTGATCAATAACGGATCGGCCTCGATGGTCGCGGCCGGCTCGGCCGCGATCTCGAGCTTGTGGCCCGCGCGTGTCGTCATTTCGGCCATGATCGCGTGCACTTCGCCCAGGATCTCGCCCAAATCGGTCGGCCGCATGCCGTTGTCCCAATCGCCGACCTCGATCTTGTTGAGATCGAGCACGCCGGAGATGAGGCCGAGCAGCAAATGCCCGCTTTGCCTTATGTCGCCGGCGTAGGTGAGATAGCGCGGATCGCCGACCGGGCCGAGATACTGGCCTTCGATCATTTCCGAAAAGCCGATGATGGCGTTCAGCGGCGTGCGCAACTCGTGGCTCATCATCGCGAGAAAGTCGCTTTTGGCACGGCTAGCGTCCTCGGCGCGCTTGCGCGCCTCGCGCAGACTCGCTTCGACCGCCTTGGCGCGCGTGATGTCCCAGATCGTCCCGTGGACGCGGACGATGCGGCCGGCGGCGTCGCGTTGCGCCGAGCCCTTGGCCTGCAAATGCCGGCGTGCGCCGGTCCGGGTGGCGATGCGGAACTCGCCGTCCAGATCCTCGCCCTCGCGCACGAGCGCCTGCATTTTCACCTGAAAGCGCACGAAGTCCTGCGGCAGCACCCGAGAAGCGAACGCCTCCTTCGCGCGGCCGTCGTCGCCCGGCGCGAGGTCGAGCAGTTCGAGGGTCGTCGCGTCCCACGTCGTGCGCCGCGTGGCCACGTCGATGGTCCAGATCCCGACCCCGGCGCCGGAGGTGGCGAGCTCGATACGCTCGCTGAGTTCGCGGATCTTCGCCTCCTTCGCCCGGCGCTCGGTCGTATCCTCTTCGACCGCGACGAATCCCGAGAACGCGCCGTCCGCTTCGAACACGGGATGGATTTCGAGCCGCAGCCAATAGGGCTGACCGTCCTTCGCATAGTTGAGGATTTCAACGCCGTCGATCGGCCGGCGCTCGCGCAGCGCCCGTCCGATCGCCGCGGACGTCGCTTTATCCGTGCCGGGGCCGGTCAGGAAGTCCCCGGGTTTGCGGCCGAGCACTTCGGCCAGACGCCAGCCCGTCGCCCGCTCGAAACTCGCGTTGACCCATTCGATGCGCCCTTCCGCGTTGGCGACGACAACGAGGTTTCCGGTGTTTTCGGCGACGAGCGCCATGCGCCGGCTCGTGCGCGCCTGTTCGATGGCGGCCTGGCGTTGTAGATCGGCGTCGAGGCGCGCTTGGCGCTCAGCACCGCGGGTGAGGCGCAAGCTGTGCAGGCGCCATGCGAGAAGAAAGCAGAAGCTCAGGATCAACGCGGCCACGGCGGCGAGCAATAGGCGTTCGGTCGCTGCCCGGCGCGTTACGTCGGCGAGCGTGTCGGATTCCGAAACGGCGACGGCGACGACCAACGGATAGTCGGCCACGCGCGAATACGTGACGATGCGCCGGACGCCGTCGGTCGCGGCGGCTTGGGCCTCGTAATTGCCGCGATCGGCGGCCGGATAGTGATCCCACAGCGCGGCGCGGGCGGCGCTTCGGCCGACGAGCGCATCGTCCATCGGCGCGCGTGCGAGCAGGCGCTTCTTGTCGTCGTAGAGCGTGACCGAGCCGCCGGGCTTCGGGCGGACGGCTTCGAAAGCGTCGGCGAGGATGCGGACGGGCATCGTCGTCAACACGACCCCCGCGAAGCGGCCGTCTTCGTCGGTCAGGCGACGCGCCACGGGGATCGCCGGATCGCCCGACACCCGGCCGCGTACCGGCGCGCCGAACGCGATCTCGACCGTCGCATCGCGTTTCAAATCGTCGAAGTACCCGCGATCTTCGATGGAAATGTCGGTCGATGGCAGCGGTCGATCGGCGCAGATCACGCGGCCTCGTGCGTCGGAAACCGCGAGCAGGCTTGGCAACGCGAATTCACGGGCGATATCCGCCAAGGCGGATGCGCCCAAAATTTGACCCGCGCAAACCTCGTCCGGTCGGCCGCGCCGGGCGACGCGCGAAAGGGCCATGTCGGCGATGCGCACGCGCAGTGCGAGTTGCGCTTCGAGCGCGTCTGTCAATTCGCCCGCGACCATGTTCGCGGCAGCGATCGCGTCGGCCCGACTCTCCGCGTATTTCTCGACGCCGTACCAGGCGAGCCACGCGCAAACCGCCAACCCGAAGGCGAATACCAGCGCGGCTTCCGTCAGTTCGTCGAAGCGGAATCTACCCATACTACCCATTCCTCGCACCGCGCCGCCGATCCGATCGGACTCCGCGACGGAAAGCGGCGCCGTACGGAACCGTGACGGCCGCGCATCAACAATGGGTTAATGGAAGGGGGCGTTGGGTGCGAGGAACGGACTGATCGGCCGGTCCGGCGCGTAACAGGACGCCGACGGCGTGCCGCGCTACCGCCTCAAGCGCCGCGGTCGATGGCTTCCCAGGATTGCTTCTTGCGGTAGATGGTCGACGGACTGATCTCCAGGAACGCCGCCGCGCGCGGAATATTGCCTTCGCATGCCGCGATCGCCGCCTCGATGATCTCGCGTTCGGCGATCCAAAGCGGACGGATGCCGGGTTTCGCGGCGGGTACCGGAGGCGGGATCGGTGCTGCGGGTTGCGTCGCCGAAGCGGGCACCGTCGCCAAGCCGTCCGCCAGATGCATCGGCAGCATGCTCGTGCGCACGACATCGCCGTCGTGCAGCACGACGACCGATCGCATCGTGTTTTCGATCTCGCGCACGTTGCCGGGCCACGGATAGGTCCGCAGCGCGTACTCCGCCGCCGGATCGATGTCGCGGAACGATTTGTTCTCCTCGGCGGCGAACCGGCGCAGCGCGTGCCGCGCGAGCAGAACCGCGTCATCCTCGCGCTCGCGCACGGGCGGCAAGGGAATCGATATCACGTTGAGGCGGAAGAACAGGTCCTCGCGCAGCTGGCCCGCCTGCACTTCGAGCCGCGGGTCGCGCGCCCCGCCGCAAACGATCCGGGCGTCGGCGGGGAC
>JADCGK010000149.1 GCA_020249045.1 Azospirillum sp.
TATTACACGCGCTCGCTCGACGCCGGCCAGGTGCTGATAGAAATGTGGAAGGCCGTCGGTATCAATGCGAGCCTGCAGGTGGTCGAGAATTTCACCCAAATGCGCGCGGCGGGCGCCCAGATCGGCCAATGGTCGAACTCGACCCGCCTGCCCGATCCCTTGGGCGCGCTGTGGGTGTCGTGGGGCCCCGCTGGAATCCAGCAGCGGAACCGGCAATGGAACTCGGTCGACGAATTCAACGCCGCCGGCCGCGCGCTCGAAGGCGAAGTCGACCTCGCCAAGCGGCGCGCGCTGTTCGCACGGATGCTCGACATTTGGGAGGACGAAGCACCCGGCACGATCCTCTATCAGCCGCTCGAAACCTACGGCATCAAGAAGTCGATCACTTGGCGGCCCTACACGTTCTTCTTCATGGATCTGCGCCCGGACAATCTTTCCTTCGTGAGGTCATGAGACGCGGCCTCTTGTCACGCAATCGTCACGGAGATTCGAGTGTCACTTCGTAGGCGGGATAGTGATCGCGCCCGTCCGGCGTGCGCCAGACGAAGCGGGCAAAGTGATCGACGCGGACGGTTCCCCCCGGGAGATCGAACTCGAGCCCCTTGCCGCAGGCCATCAAGACCCGCCTTCCCGGCATGGGCTCGAGACCTTCGACGATCGGGCGGCGCGGAATTTTGAGCTGCCGCGAGACGTCGTAGTGGACGATGGCACCGTCGACGCGCGCCGCGAACCAGCAATGCATGCCGAGCGCCCGGTTTTCACCAGCGCCGAACCAAAAGCCCGCGCAATAGGCGGCTTCGATTCCGGCGGCGCGCGCGGCTGCCAGGCAGTAGCCATGCATGTCGATGCACGTGCCGCGTGTCGGCCGCGTCAGCAGCGGCACGGCCGCGCCGTCGCCGATCACGGTATCGGGTCCATGCCCATACCACATGATTTCGCTCGCGTGATCGACGATGCGGCGCAAAGCCGCGGCGGGCGACGGCGTTGCGTCCGCCGCTTCGCGCGCGAACGCCGCAAGCTCGGGTGTGGCGCGCGCATACCGCGTGTCGGGCGCGGACCAAACCCAGTCCGGCGGCGGCGCCGGATCCGGCCTCAGGACATAGCGCAAGACCGGCCGCGAGGGTGGATCGGTTGCGCGAAGCAGGAAGGCGCCTTGCGGCGCGTTCGAGGCTTGAATCTCTCCCTGGATCGCCGCGTACTCGACCTCCAGACGGTCGAACGCGTGGCCGATACCCGCGAGCGGTCGCGGCGCGAGCAAGAGAGGATTGCCCGGCGGAACCGGGTCGACGAGGCGGACGGAGAGCACGATCGACATGGCAGCAGTTCCGCACCCCCGTGCGCCGCCGGTCAAGCCGCGCGACGGTGGGCCTGTCATACATTTTGAATATGCTGGTGACTCCCCGATCATCGAAACGCGACGAAACCGTCACGAAGCACGCCTAGCGTCGTTCCTGAGCGGACTGGTCCGCGAAAGATGGGGAGGTTCATCATGCACGATCAATTTGGCCGCCGCGGGTTCCTGGGCGGCGCTTTGGTCCTGGCCGCCGCCGGCCTGCTCGACCATGTCCCCGGCCTGGCACCGCGCGCCGCTCATGCGCAGACCCGCGCGCGCACGCTTAAGATCGCGCTGCTCGGCCTCGACACGTCGGACCCGCACCGGCACACGGGCTCGATCGCCGTCCAGCAGGTATATGTCGAGGGCCTGACCAGCATCGCCGACGACGGCAAGGCGATCCCTTACCTCGCCGAATCCTGGACCGTGAGCCCGGACGGCAAGCGCTACGTCTTCCGCGTCCGCGCGGGCGTCAAGTTCCACAACGGCCGCGAAATGACCGCCGCCGACGTGCTTGCCAACGCGCAGCGCGTGCGCGATCTGCGGCGCGGCTGGCTCGCCGCCCCCATGCAGCTCGTTTCGTCCATGGAAGCGCCCGACGCGCGCACGTTCGTGATGGAAATGAAGGAGCCCTACGGCCCCTTGCTCAACATCCTATCCGAACTTTGGATCATTGCGCCCGAAAGCCCCGGCTGGAGCGCAACGGTCCAAACGCCGATTGGCACTGGGCCGTTTGCCTTCGGTCAGTGGGTCCCGAACGAGAAGCTCACCTCGCCCGCTCATCGCGAGTACTGGCAGCCGGGTCTGCCCAAGGTCGCGTCGGTCGAATTCAACCTGCGCGACACGGTCGACTATTCGCTGGCGCTGCGCGCGGGCGATATGCACGTCGCGCGCGTGCCCGCCGATCAGATGGCGGCGCTGAAGGCCGATCCGAACATCCAGATCCAATACATGAAGGACACAAGCTGGATCTTCTGGTCGTTCAACAACCGCCGGCCCCGCGCGCCATTCGACAACGTCAAAGTCCGCGAGGCAATCGCCCATGCCATAGACAAGGCGGCATTGCTGAAGGTGTGGGCCGGCGACGCGGGCGTGCCGACCAATCAGATGGCGGCCCCCGGCAATTTCTTCTGGGACGAGGCGCTGCACAAGGCCGACCGGCACGCCAAGCCTGACCGCGCCAAGGCGCTGGCGATGCTGCAGGCCGAAGGCGTGGTGCCCGCGCGCACGCCGTTGCGCATCGTGTCGTGGCAGAACGACTACTCGCAAGCTTGCGCGCAGACGATGCGCGAGCTCGGCTTCCAGGTCGAGCATTTGGCGCTCGACGACGTCGGGGCGCAACGCCGGTTGGGCCAGCTCGATTGGGATCTCGCGCCGTTCGGCAGCGGCCCGCGCGCGGACATCTTCCTGCGCTACGTGCGGCTGATGTCGGACGGGCCGAACACCGGCCTGTGGGGCAGCCCGCAGGATCCGGCGTTCGACGAGATGGTCAAGAACGCCGTGGCCGCAGTCGATCTCGATCGCCGCCGCGCGCATTATCTCGACGCCTGGCGCCACGCGATGGACCGCTATTGGACCGTCGTGATCGGCCATTCGGCCGAGGCGATCGCCAACCGCCGTGACGTGACCGGCTGGTCCCCCGGCTTCACTTGGGGCGCCTCACGCGTCGACGGTGGTGCCGGGCATGCCAGCCTCGTCCGTGCGAGCTGACCGCGGTCCGGTGCCGCAGACGCTCCTCGCCATCGCCTTGCTCGCCGCCGCGGGCGCGCTGGCGGCGTTCGGCCCGCTGCTGAGCGGACTCGATCCACTGACGCAAAACGTTGCACGCGCGAACGCGGATCCAAGCGTTGCCCACTGGCTCGGCAACGACCATCTCGGGCGGGACATCTTCACCCGCTTGGCCGTGGGCACGCGGCTGACGATGGTGGTGGCACTGGCTTCGACCGCTGGTGCGATTCTACTTGGAGCCGTGCTGGGACTAGTCTGTGTGGCGGCGGGACGGACGTTCGAGTTCCTCGCCTTCGGCGCGTTCGATCTCGTGCGCGCCATGCCGTCAATCCTGCTTGCCATGACGTTGCTGGTCGCGCTCGGTCCGGGTGTGCCGCCGGTCACGCTGGCCATCGCCATCGCCTTCGCGCCGGTCTTTGCGCACGTCGCGCGCGCGGCCTGGGCGCGCGAAACGACGTCCGGCTATGTCGCGGCGGCTGCGACGATGGGCTCCCCGCCTCTCGTCACGCTCGCCCGCCACGTCGCGCCCAACGTCGCGGGTGCCGTCGTGACCCAGGCGGCCATCGTCATGCCGCGCGCGATCACGACCGAGTCCGTGCTGAGCTTCTTCGGGATCGGCGTGACGCCCGGCACGCCCACGTGGGGCCGCATGATCGCCGACTCGGTCAAGCACGCGGAAGCCGCCCCGACCGCCGTGCTGGCGCCGGTGCTGGCGCTGGCGCTAACCACGCTCGCTTTTGCGCTGCTCGGCGACCGTTTGCGGCTGCGCTGGGACCCGTTACGAAAAGGTTCGAACGCATGAGCGCGATCGCGCTTCCCCTGCTCCGTCAGGCGGCGCTGATCTGCGCCATCGTGATTGCCGTGTTCTTCCTGATCCGAGTAGTGCCCGGCGACGTCGTGGACGTGCTGGCACTCGAAGGCGATCTGGCCGAGGCCGAAGTCGCGCAGATCCGCGCCGAACTCGGCCTCGACCGGCCCGCGCACGAGCAGTTCCTCCGTTGGCTCGCGCGCGCGAGCCAAGGCGATCTCGGTTTATCGCTGCGTTTCGAGCGGCCGGTGGTCGACATGATCGGCTTCGCGGTGCCCGCGACGCTGTCGCTCGCAGCACAGTCGCTGGCCATCGGACTCGCGCTTGGCGTGGCGCTGGCCACGCTTTCGGCGATCTGGCCGCGCTCGCCCTTCGCCTGGCTGGTCGAGGCGGTGAATGTATGGTCGATCGCCATCCCGACATTTTGCGTCGGCCTTGCGGCGATCCTTGTCTTTTCGATCTGGCTCGGCTGGATGCCCGTGCTCGGCAACACGCTCGTGCCCGCGATCGTGATCGGGATCGACGTCGCGGGCCAGATCGTCAAGCCGTTGCACGAGGAGCTTAAGGAAACGGCCACGGCCCCCTTCGTGCGTGCGGCGCGTGGGCGGGGCGAGTCGCGCGCGCAGATCGTGTTCGCGCGCCTGCTGCCGAACGCCGCACCGGTTGCGATCGCGCTGTCGGGTCTTATCCTCACGGGCCTCATCGGCGGCACTCTGACGATGGAGGTTCTGTTCGGCTTGCCAGGCCTGGGCACGCTCGCGCTCCAGGCGATCCAAGGGCGCGACTATCCGGTCGTGCAGGCGGTAATCCTGCTCTTCGCCGTGTCGATCGTCACGGTGAACACGGCGACCGATCTGTGCCAGCGCCTAATCGATCCGCGGCTACGCCGATGACACTGCTCGCAGCCGACGAGCTGACGGTCGAGATCGGCGGCAAGCGCGTCGTCGACGGTGTCGGCTTCACGATCGACGCGGGCGCCACGCTCGGCCTAGTCGGGGAGTCCGGCTCGGGCAAGACCATGACGGCACTGGCGATCGCGGGCCTGCTGCCGCCGGCGGCGCGCGGGCTGGGCCGCGTGCGATTCGGCCGCGCCGTTCTCGACGCAGGTAAGCCGGGCGACTGGGACGGCTTGCGCGGCGCGCGGATCGGCTTCGTGTTCCAGGACCCCTATACGAGTTTTGATCCGCTCGACGCCGTGGGCGCGCAGATCGCATTGGCAAGCGGCCTGCCGGCCGCGCAAGCGCGCGAACGCGCGATCGAATTGCTCGCCGAATGCGGCCTGCCCAATCCGGCGGCGGCGGCACGCGCCTATCCGCATCAGCTTTCGGGCGGCCAGTTACAACGTGCCGCGATCGCCGCCGCACTGGCCGGCGGTCCCGATCTGTTGATCGCCGACGAGCCGACGACGGCGCTCGACATGACCGTGCAAGCGCAAGTGCTGGCGCTGCTCCGGCGGCTTCAGGCGACGCTCGGTATGGCGATGCTCTTCGTGAGCCACGATCTGGCAGTAGTCGGCGCGCTGGCGCGCGACGTTGCGGTGATGCGCGCGGGCGCGATCGTCGAGCGCGGCCCCGCATCGCGCATTCTGACCCGGCCCGAACATCCCTATACGCGAACGCTGCTCGACGCGAGGCCCGCCGGCAAACTCCCCGGGATCGAGCCGCCGGCGATCGCCGCGGCGGCGCTGGAGACGAGCGATCTCCGCTATGTCCATCCCGCGCGGCGGCGGGGCATGAAGCCCACGCTCGCGCTGGACGGCGTCGATCTGCGCGTCGGGAACGGCGAATGCGTCGGGCTGGTCGGCGAGTCCGGCTCGGGCAAATCGACCTTCGCGCGCCTCGCGATCGGGCTGGTCCGGCCAAGCGCCGGCGCCGTCCGCCTGTTCGGAAACGATCCCGCCGACCGCCGCCACGCTAAAGCGACCGCGCGCCGCGCGCAGATGGTTTTCCAGGACGCGAGCGGCAGCCTCAATCCGCGCCTGACCGTCGAGGCCGCGATGATAGAGCCCTTCGCGTTGCATGGGGTCGGCACGCGGGCCGAGCGCCGCGAACGCGCGGCCGGGCTGCTCGCCGAAGTCGGGCTGGAGCAAGCGCACCTCGCGCGCTATCCGCACGAACTCTCCGGCGGCCAACGCCAGCGTGTGGCGATCGCGCGCGCGCTCGCCCTCGATCCGGCGCTGCTGGTCTGCGACGAGCCGGTCACGGCGCTCGACATGACCATCCAGGCGCAAATCCTCGCGCTGTTGCGCCGCATCCGCGACAAGCGCGGCCTCTCCATGCTGTTCGTCAGCCACGACATCGGCGCCATCGAGACGCTGGCCGATCGCGTCGCCGTGCTCAAGGACGGCAAGCTGGTCGAAGAAGGGCCGGCCGCGCGCGTGTTGCGCGCGCCTACGGCGGAGCACACGCGCGCCCTGCTCGCGGCGATCCCGCGCCTCGAAAGCGCGGCCGCGCCGGCCGCCGATCCGGTACCGGCCTAACCGAGATCGAGCGCGGCGCCGTCCATACCGCCCGCGTCGATGCCGAGATGGCGCGCGATCGTCGGCGCTATATCCATGATCGAGCTCGGCGCGGAGACGGACGTGCCCGGCGCCACGCGCGCGCCCGCGACGATCAAATAGGGGCTCTGCTCCCAGCGTCCCAGTCCGCCGTGCGAGCCGAGCCCAGATTTGACCCGGCCGTCGCTCGACGAAGCGACCATTTGGCTACGCCCCGGCACGCCGTAGCCGTTGCGGCTTTCGTCGGACCGCAGGGTGAAGGCGAGCGCCAGCCCGTGATGCGGCGCCTGACCGACGCGCGCGAGATCGGGCGTTTCGAAGACTTCGCCGATCCACGGCCGCGTGCGTAAGAAGCCGGCGATCGCTTGACCGCGCGCCTCGAGACCGGGGGCGATGGACACGAGCCCGCTGAAACCTTGCGGCGCCACGGCCACGTCGGTCGAATCGAGCGCGGCTTTGAGACCCGCTTCGACCAGTTCGGCGTCCAAGCGGATCGTCTCGCCCACCGTCTCCTGCCCGTGATCCGAACCCGCGATCAGCAGCACTTCCTCACCGGACGCCGCGAGCCGATCCACTTCGGCGGCGACGCGGCCCACGCATTCGTCGGCGGCGCGCACGGCGGCCAGATGCGCGGGCGAACCGAGTTCGCTTGCGTGCATGGTGTGGTCGGGCTCGCACAGCCACAGCACGCCGAGCGCGGGTCCGCCGGACGCGAGCACTTCGCGACAGAATCGTTCGGTCATCGCGCGGTCGCCCGCGGCGTCGTGGGAGACGGTCAGGGGATCGGCGACGGGTGCTTCGCCCGGGCCGTAGGAAAGGTCGCGGTGATAGACATGGCCGAACCCGTCTGGGTCCTGGAAATGGGCGGCGCCCGGCGACACGTTCGAGAACACGATCTGGCCGCCGCGCTTGACGAGGCGTTCGGCCATCGTGGGCATGCGCAGCGTGGCGCCGGTGGCTTTGCGCATGCGCGTGCGAAAGTCCGGATGGCCGACGTCGCGGACGACCAGGCCCTCGCCCTCGTCGAGCGCCATCGTGTTGCCGTGCAGGCCGTGCCGGGCGGGCGTGCAGCCCGTGGCGATGCTCGCCGACGAGGTCCGCGTGACCGACGGAAACACCGAACGGTGCGCCGTGTAGCGTCGCCCGCGCGCGGCCAGCGCCCACATGTTCGGGGTGAGTTCGGGCGTGACGAAGTCCGACCGATGCCCGTCGCATATGACCAAAACCGCGCGCGCCATGACCGCCCCTTAATTCGGAATCGCTTCCGAAAGAATCCCCGCTGAATGTTAACGTTTTGCGAGCGGTGCCGACGACGCGAACGCCCTGTCGCTTGGACGCGATTCTTCCGGCGGTCTCCACGCCGGCGGTCGCCAGCGCGCCGCTCCGGCCGCCGGAGAAATCGCGCAGGAAGCCGAGCGTCGCCGGAAACGCCGCCGCCGTGGGCGTATCGGTGATGTCCTGCAACTCGTCGCTGTCGATTTCCGGCGGGCCGACGCCCGACCTCAGCCCGATATTCAGGGTGTGGCGCTGGTTCGGCAAGTCTCGTTGCCGCCTTGTTTCGGCCAACCATTCTTGCGGGTCGCGGGTGACCTCGGCGCGCAGCGACGCCATCTCGACCCCAGGACAGGATCAGCTCGAAATTCTACAGCTTCCCGCTTGCGTCGATCGCGCCCCGACATCGCCTCCACTCGAAGACATCGCATGCGGGCAGGGCCCGAAGAAAACCAGCCGCAGCGAAAAAACAGAACGGCGAAGCCCGCTAGATCATTGATCTAGCGGGCTTCTTTGGTGGTCGGAGCGGCGGGATTCGAACCCACGACCCCCAGTCCCCCAGACCGCACAAAATCTATTTATTTCAATACTAGTTTCCACGAATACGGAGCATTTTGAGGCCTTTTGTGGAAAACGAGACCTTAGGATTCTGCAAGCGATCGGTTCAAATGGAAACCGGATTTTTCGACCGATGGTCAATTGCGTAACGCTCAACCGCATAGGGTTTGAGCGCCATCGCCCAAAATACGGTGTCACGATTTCCTCCAAGCGCACCGACAAGGCGCGATGACCGGTATTCGCCTCGGCAAGGCGCGCGTCTTCGCTGGCAACGTCTCGACGCCACCGACGGTCCGGCCTTGCACGACTAGCTGGCCTGGATCATGTCCCCTGGCGTGGTGTAGCTGGTGTTGCTCACCGTCGCTTTGCGGCCAGGGCTGGCCGTGTCACGCGGTCACAGCGGACAGCGTGCCGACGGAGTCGACTATCGCGACGGTTTCGTAAGGTTCCGACATACAGGGCGTCGGTGGATCGGTTCCATTACGACTTTGAAGCCAAAACATCACGCTCGCGGCTCGCTGCCGGCACGAAACAGCCACAGCAGTTTCGGGCAGTGACGGATCAAGCTAGTCTGTACTTTATCCAGCGTGCCCGAGGTCAGGCAGCCCAGGACCTTTGCTGAGTCAAAGCAGATCGCACGCACCTAGTCATTGCTGTTGATAATGGCGAATTCGTCGCTTGGGGCGTGGATGGCGGCGGAGCCGATACAACGGTTTCAGAGCAACTTCACCACCACCGCTTCGGTCCCGTCGCCGTACTCCGTCGTGTAACGATGCTTGGCGCGTAGGTCGTCGTCGTCCCACATATCATTGAAGCCGGTAGTGTAGTTAAAGACGAAGTGCTTCTGGCCGCTGCTGTGCTTCAGAATGCGCGCCACGGCCTCCGGATTCGGGTGTTTCGTGGTCGCGCCATTCGAGCTGAAGATCCACTGCGGCGCGCGCAGGTGTTTCGCGAGCTCGGCACTCGTATTAGCCTTGCTGCCGTGATGCGAGACCTTTACGCAGTCGGTCTTGAACGGTGCCGCGGGCGACAGACGCTTCAGGCTCTGGAGCACGAGCCCCGGATGCGCATCGCCCAGCAACAGCGCCGACTTGCCCTTGAACGCCAGCACGCAGGCGATGCTCGAGCCGTTGGGTGTCGTCTTATCTTCCTTGAAGGGGAAGTCGGCGAGAAGGTCAACGTCGACCGCGCCCATGATCTCCAGGCCGTCGATCTCCTCGTGCACCGGCACCTCCTCGTCGCGTTCCTCGGCCTCCTGTCCGACGCCGAACTCCTCGATCACGAGCCCCCACTCGTCGCGCAGCTTCTCGAGCTTGACGCGGTTGGGCGAGAGGATCGTCGCTGTCATGCCGCCGGGCAGGTTCAGCACCTGGAGGCTGCCGTCGTCGGCGACGCCGACACGTCCTCCACCCGTTTCCCGGTTCCACGCCAGTGCAAACCGTTCCTCCAGGAGATGCGACAGCTCGATCCCCTCCTTGATGCCCAATTCCTCGCCGGGGATCGGCAGTTGGTCCCAGCCGTTGAACCAGACGCTGTTGATCGTCATCGGCTTGCCCAGTTCCTTGAGCAGCGAGAGGACGCCTTGGATGTGGTCGAGGTCGATGTGCGTCACCACCAGCAGGTCGATGTGCGGCTCGTCGCCGAGCGCCCCGATGTGTTCGATCAGGTGCTCGCGCCCTGTCTTCGTGATGCCGCCGTCGACGAGGATCGTGAACGGCTTGTCCTGCGGGCCGTACTCGATCCAGAGCGCATCGCCGCGCTGCGCCGGAAAGACGTGGATGCGGAAGATGTCGCTCATGCCGTGCCCCCAGCTTCCAACACGGTGAAGAACGCGCTCGGGACCAGCAGGCGCTCCAGTTCGCGCACCATGCGGCGCGCGCGCACGGTCTGCTCCACCAGCGGCCCGCTGCGTTCATGCTGCTCGTCGTCGGACGTGAGCAGCACGAAGATATCCGACAGCAGGCGGATGCCGTAGGAAAGATAGGGTAGACCGCGACGCGTGGCCTCCAACGCGAACCGGCGCAGCTGCTCGATGTCGAGGTCATCCGATGCCGCCTCACCTTCACCTTGCCGCAGGTAGTGCTGCGCCATTGCGATCGCGGCATCCGGCAGGCAAGGGTAGAGCGAGAAGAGATTGCGGATCCACCCGCGCCAGTTGCGTTGCGTCCGGCTGCTGCTTTCCGGGAAGGCGAGCAGGCTGAAGGCTCCGGCTGCCGCCGCCACCGGGTTCACCTGCTTCTCGTACAACAGTTCGTAGGCCCGCTCGAGCATCGCTTCGGCGGCACTGGCCTGGCTGGAGTGAAGAAAACCCAGGTAGGCCATCGCTTCGACGTCCATCACATGCGGCGCACAGCGCCACTGCGCAGCTTCGGCGGCGTCGCCGCTGCCGCGCATCACCGAATCGATCACCACAGTCATCAGCAGCTCGGCGCCCACAATGTTGCCCGGACGTGATCGCGAGACACCGCGCCATCCCAGCGGATAAACCGCGTGATGCGTGCGGCCGCGTGGATCCTGGATGCGCGCGAAAACACGGTGCTCGCCGGTGAGCAAATCCTTGTGGGCCAGTGCACCAGGTACCGCCAACGAGAGCTTCGCGTTGCGGTCGTCGTGGTGCGACACCGTGAGCGCCACCGGATCGCCCGTCGGCGTGCCCATCCACCACGCAATCACCTGCTCGGCCGTAATGCGGCCTTCGGGAATATCGCGATCTGGATTGATCGTTGTGGCCCGGCAGGTGCCGGAGGGAATGCCGCCGGTAGCCAGTCGCTGAACCGACTCGTAGCCGGTGTTGTAGTCGTCGATCGCCTGGTCGACCCGCCGCGACACGTTCTTCGTGATGCCGGAGCGTGACCATGCGCCCGATCGCCATGATTGGAGCGAACGGACGCGCTCGGCGTTGGGCAGCCGATGCACCGCGCCCACCGCGTTGCTAAGCGACAGCCATTCGTGCGGTGAGCTCTGGATGTTGAACGCCACGTTGCCGTCGTCCGACTTCAACTCGCCGCCCACCGTGACCGACTCGGCGAGCACATCGCCGCTCGGCAGGTAAATCCGAACCGTGTAGTCGCCGGGGTGCAGGGTCACGTGCTCGGGCGGCGCATTCACTCCGATCGGCATAGTGATCCGACCCTGGTTCTGGTTGGCCTGGCCGCGCTCCACAATCTCGGCGACGGCCACGTTTTCTTCACCGGTGCTCCACTGCTCGGCGATCAGCCGGATCGAGATGCCGTTCGGGTCGGTGTCGA
>JADCGK010000015.1 GCA_020249045.1 Azospirillum sp.
GACTCGCACGAAGACCGACCAGTCATCAGCGCTCGCCTGGAAGATCCCCGGCTTCACCGCTCGGAACAGGCGGCCGACTTCGATGTCGCGAAGTGCGACAAGCCCGCATCCCTTAACGACCGTATTCGGCGGTAAAAGAAGTAATGACTTGACCTCCGCATCCAAAGTAGGCGCGGCGCGAAAGCGGTCGGCAACAATCAATGGCTCGGGGGTCAGCGCGCCGAGGATGTCTGTCCGTAACGCCTTGGGTGACACCCGCTGCAGCGCAGCCGCACGGCCGCGCGACAGCATGTTCACGCCCACCGAGAGGTGAGTCAGAAGAGTCGCATAGCCTACGCCGAACTCGCAGGCGATGACGAACATCTGCGCCGGCGTTGCAGCTTCTGGAATCCAGCCTCGAACCGAGAAAGCACGGCGCAGGCCGATAATTGGCAGAAGGACGAAACCCGCAAAGGCGTCAGCCAAAAACTCCTTCGGATCCTCCCAGGGTGATGCCTTGGCATCGTCGCGCAATTCGTCGATCGACGAACCATGGCCAAACACGTGATGGCCGAGCTCATGGGCGCAATTGTAGGCGCGCCGCGGCAGCGGCCGTCGAGCAGAAAGATGGATCCGAGGCGAAAGACCGCGCTGATACATCCCTTCCATGTTGATGTCATTGAAACGCACCTGGATGCCCAGTGCCTCGCATAGCCCGTAGATACAGATCGGGCTGGCTTGGTCGAGCTTGGCTTTGGCCCGTGTGGCCACTGCTGCCTGCATCGCCTGGGTCGCCAGAGCGCGGCGGTTGAAACTGGGTTTGGTGGTGCGCATCACGTTCATCAGCGATCGCCTCCGCTCGCAGTGGAATCGCTGCGCATGGCGGCTAACAGCTTGAGCAGGCGTTCCAAGTCATCAGGCTTGAGCTTCGAAAGTTCGCGTGCGGCAAGTTCAAGCCGCGGGTCCTCGGCGTCGATCGTGTCCGGCCCATCGCCAAGTAGCCACGCGACGCTAACGTCATATATTTCAGCGAGCTTAACGAGCTCATCGGCTGAGACACGGCGGTTGCCGGCCTCCATCTCGGTTACAGATGGCCGATGCAAACCGAGCATCTTGGCAACGTGGCCCTGTGACAGCCCAGCGAGCTTGCGCGCCTCCTTCAGCCGTTCTGCGATTTGGTCACGCTTGGCAGAATCAATCTCGGTCATGCCGCGACCGCTTTCTTGTCGCCTTGCTTCTTAAGCAGGCCGCAGACGAAAGCAGCGGTCTCGTCGATCGAACGCGGCAATTTCGTAGTTTCATCGACGAAGATGTTCACATCATTCGGGATGGTCGCACCGATCTCAGTCGCCAGAATGGTCGTCGCGACTGGCCAGATCTTACTGTCGAATTTCGGGATGTTATCGACGGGCTTGATCGCGCCCGACAGCGTTGGGCATTCGAGGCCGCTGTCAGCCTGAATCTGGCTGAGCACGGCGATCAGCTTTTCTTTAATACTAGCGGGGTCCATGGGTGGCTCCTTGTTCCGACAATGGGTAAGATAATCTTACACGCACTGTCCGTCAAGGTCTCACGTAGAGTGGCAAAACCGACCTGCGGGAAATGCGGGAAACCCCGGGAACGAAGGGGCAAAACAGGGCAAAAACGGCCTTTTCGGCCCCACGCCCTGCGGGCGTGAAGATCAACGAAAAAGCCTGATTTTTCAGGAGAGCCGGATGGTGGGCGCTACAGGGATTGAACCTGTGACCCCTACCATGTCAAGGTAGTGCTCTCCCGCTGAGCTAAGCGCCCATCCGGCCGGGAAGGCGGCGTTATATGGGGGCTTGCCGGGTTTGGCAAGTGCCCGCGAAGCGTCCGGAATCGAACGACGAACCGCCACCGACAGCGCCCCGCCACGTCCCGTCCCCGCCCCGTCCATGAGTTCGAGCGCCGCCGAAATCCGAGACCCCGACCCGCCTTGCGCCCTGGCCGGCGAAGCCGATTGGCGCGTGCCGCTCGTGTTCTCCTCGCCGCATTCGGGCAGGGTCTACACCTCGGCTTTCGTGGCGAGTTCGCGCCTGGATCCGGTCACGCTGCGCCGGTCGGAGGACTCCTTCGTCGACGAATTGTTCGACGCCGCCCCGGCCGCAGGCGCGCCGCTGCTGAAGGCGCTGTTTCCGCGCGCCTATCTCGACGTCAACCGCGAGCCTTGGGAACTCGACCCGGCGATGTTCGACGGGCCGCTGCCCGAGTTCGTCAATTCGCGCTCGCCGCGCGTGGGCGGCGGGCTCGGCACCCTCGCCCGCGTGGTCGCCAACGGCGCCGACATCTATCGCGGGAAGCTGTCGTTCCCCGAGGCGCGGCGGCGGGTGGAGACGCTCTATGCGCCCTACCACGCCGCCCTCGAAGACCTGCTCGCGCGCGCCCGCGCGCGCTTCGGACGCGTCGCGCTGGTCGATTGCCATTCCATGCCTTCGATCGGTGGGCCGATGGACCGCGACCCCGGCCGCCGGCGTGCCGATTTCGTGCTCGGCGATGCGCACGGCCAGGCTTGCGCGCCCGCGCTGATCGAGGCGGCGGAAACCCACCTTCGACGCGCGGGCTTCGTCGTCGCGCGGAACGATCCCTACGCCGGCGGCCATATCACGCGCCATTACGGCAAGCCGCGCGCGGGGCGCCACGCGCTGCAGATCGAGATCAACCGGGCGCTCTACATGGACGAAATGCGCATCGAAAAGAACGCCGGCTTCGCCGACCTGAAGACGGCCATCGGCGGCTTGATCGCCGCCTTGGCACGGATCGCCCCCTCGCTGCCGACGGCGCGCGAATGAGCGGTTTCGTCCTGCGCGCGGCCACGGACGCCGATCTTCCGGCGATCCAGGCGATCTACGCCCATCACGTGCTGCACGGCTTGGGCACGTTCGAGGAAACGCCGCCCGATCTCGCGGAGATCGCCGCGCGGCGCAAGGCGGTCGTGGAAAAGGGGCTGCCGTGGCTTGTCGCGGACGCCGGCGGGGAAATCCTCGGGTACGCCTATGCGGGTCCGTTCCGGCCGCGTTCGGCCTACCGCTTCGCGGTCGAGGATTCGATCTACGTCGCCCCGTCGGCCGCCCGCCGCGGCGTCGGCAAGGCGCTGTTGGCCGAATTGCTGACGCGGTGCGCAGCATGGGGCGCGCGCCAGATGGTCGCGGTGATCGGCGATTCGGGCAATGCGGGCTCGATCGGCGTACACTCCGCACTCGGATTCGCGAACATGGGCAAAATCGCGGGCGTGGGTTTCAAGCACGGCCGCTGGGTGGACGTAGTGATCATGCAAAAAGCGTTGGGGGACGGTATGACGACGTTGCCGGCGCAAGGCCGATGACCCGCGAACATCCGCGCGTGGCCGAGGCGCTCGCCCATCACACGAAAGGCCGCCTCGCGGAAGCCGAGGCCGTCTACGCCGCGATCCTCGTCGACAATCCGGACGACATGGACGCGCTCAATCTAGGCGGGCTTGCGCTGCACGCACTCGGCAGAAGCAAGGAGGCGCGCGCGCGCCTGGAACGCGCGGTGCGCCTGATGCCGGAGTTTCCCGACCCGCACGCGAATCTCGGGGCGGTGCTGCGCGCGGCGGGCGAGTTCGACGCGGCCGCGGCGTGCTTCCGCCGCGCGCTGGAACTCGACCCCGCCAACGGCCTGATCGCCAACAATCTCGGCCTCGTGCTGATGGCGCAGAACCTCGCGCTGGAGGCCTTGGGCTGTTTTTCGCAGGCGCGCACGCTGCTGCCCGGCCAGCCCGATATCCTGGTCAACGTCGCGATCGCGCGGATGGCGATGGACGATACGGCCGGCGCGCTCGCCGATCTCGAAATGATGGCCGAGGCCGCGCCGAAGAACGCGCGTGGGCATTACTGGCGCGGTCGTGCGCTCGGCGCGTTGGGCCGCGACGCGGACGCGAAGGCGGCCTTCGAAACCGCGCTGACGCTCGACCCCGAGCACAAAGAAGCGAAGGCCGCGTTGGGGCGCTGACGCCCCGACGCGTCAGGGCATGGTTTCGAGCCACGCGCGCGCCGATGCGACGTCCGTAAAATCGGCCTGGATAAAACGCTCGCTGATAACGAGTTGGCGCTGCCAGAGCATCGCATAAGCGGCACGAACCTCGTCAGTCGGCAGCACCGTGGCGACGAACCGCAGCTTCGTATCGGCGGCGATGCGCGGAAACTGGACTTTCGCGATGAACTTCCGGATCTCTGGCGAGAACGCGCCGCGCGTGCGATCGGCGACGACGAGAACCTTCGTCGATCCGGTGGCGACGAAGTCGCGATGGATATCGTCCAGAATTTTCCGGATCAAAGGGTCGGCGTCCTCGGGATTGTAGTCGAGCCATTCGTGCGTGGTGATCCCCGCTGCGGCGTCGAAGCGGGCCGAAAAGACGCCGGGGTATCTTAACGCTGCCTTCGGCATGCGCCGCTCCTCCCGCTCGATCCCGTCCCTCCAAAGACTTTGAAGATTTTATATAATAATTACTTTCATAAAAATGAAAATCTTTCGTTTGCCATCGACGGCCCATCGGATCGCAAGCGTGGACCGCTAACAGCCGTGGAACCCGGCACCCGGGATCGGGGCCGGCATCCAGATCCCGAGGATCCGGCCGCGCGGCGGCACGGGTTCCAGCACGATCGCGGCCCCCTCGGGAAAAGCGCGCCCCGCCACCGCATCACCCAGCACCATGATCGCGGGCGTGCGGTGGCCGAAGAGCAGACGATTCGTCCCCGGAGGAACGGGATTTGAAAACAACCGCGCATGCGCGGCGAGAACTTCGCTCAAGCGGGCGCCGGCGTAATCGTCGGCCAGAAGTTCGTCGGTCACGCGCACGTTCGACGCGCCGAACGCGAATTCGGCCGTGTCGCGCGCCCGATAGACCGGCCCCGCCAGAACCGGAAACTCGACCGGAATGCCGAGTTCGGCGAAGCTGCTGGCGATGCGCCGCGACTGTTCCCGGCCTGCCGCCGAAATGTTGCGCTGACCTTCGCGATCCCCGATCCGGAAAGATCGATCGCACGGCATCCCCAACGTATCGGCGTGCCGGAAATAGAGGACCAAACCGCCGGCGCGCAGCCGCTCGACCAACGCGCGGCCTTCCACGCTGGCGGTTTCGACCGGTACGCGGGGCTCGGCGCGCGCGCCGGGCGCGAAGTCCGCGGCGAGTGCGAACGCCACGAGTATTGCGGCCGCGCAAAACCGACGCGTCGCGATCACGTCGTCCGGCCGTCGAGCCAACGATAGACGGTGATGCCGAGCAACGCTTCGACGTCGTCGTCCGCACCGGCGAGCGGCAGCATGATGCCCTCCAATTCGGTCACGAATTTGTGATGCTGCAGCGTCGGCGGGCCGCGATACCAATTGGGCTTGCGGCTCGCGGCGGCGGCGGCCAAATGCTCGTGCAGATGCGCCCCCGTCGTCGTGCGCGGAATTTCGTCGACATACATGCCCGGCCGGCCGGGCGCGCCCGCGGCCAGCAGCGCCTCGCCGATCAACCGGAACCGGAACCGGCGCGGCGCGCGGCCCTCGACCGCGATCAGATAGACGTTCTGCAGCAAACGCGGCACGGACATCGGATCGAAGTCGACGCGTCTGGGCAAATCGCCGCCGCTGCGCGGCAACGCCTCCCACACGGACAGAAGCTCGGCCAGCGGGTCCGGCAATTCTTCGATCGGCGGCAGCATCTTCGACGGCGTATCGGATCGAATTCGGGGGGAAAAAGAAAGGGCCGCGCCTTGCGGCACGGCCCAAGTTTAGGGAGGAAACGCCCAAGAAACGACCCGAAGGTCGTTTCAAGTCGCGACAATCAATGTCGCACCGCACAAGATAGATTGTGCAGCGCAAAAATCAAGCTCTAACACACGGCAATTCAATCATATTTGGTTACCGCATTTGCACATCGCTCAAATATCTGAGCCGATTGCATATTTCGCGGCGGTGCCCGGCCGAAACCGCAACCGGGTACGACGCCGCGCTTGCGAGCGCTGTCATTCCCCAGCGAAGATCGCATCATGCGGGGGGCGGATCACGCGGGCTGGGCGAAGAGCGGTCGCAACGGGGCCGACGGCGTCATGACGCTCGGCGGGCGTTGGACGCTGGCGTTCGTGCCCGACCTCGAGGCCGCGTTGGGGAAGCTCGATGCGCGCGGCGCGCGGCGCGTCCGTGTGGACTTGGCGGCGGTCGAAGCGCTGGATTCGGGGGGGGCTTGGCTTCTCCACCGCCAGCTGCGCCGATGGCGCGATTCGGGCGTTGCGGTCGAGCTTTCGGGCGCGTCGGACGCGCAAGCGGCATTGCTCGAACGCATGGCGATCGCCGAGGAGGAGCGCAAGCCCCTCGCGCGGCCGTTCGAAGGCGCGTTCCGCGGACTGGTCGAGCGGGTCGGCAAAGGCACCTTCCACACGCTGGGCGAGGCGCGCGCGCTGATCGCCTTCCTCGGTGCCGTCGTGACGACCTGGATCGCCGCTTGGCGCAGGCCCGCGCGCGTGCGGATGACCAGCGTCGTGCATCACGTCGAACGCATCGGCATCGACGCGCTGCCGATCCTGGGCCTGCTCGCCTTCCTGATCGGCGTCGTGCTCGCCTTCCAAGGCGCCGACCAACTGCGCCAGTACGGCGCCGAGGTGTTCACCGTCAATCTGCTGGGCGTGTCGGTGCTGCGCGAAATCGGGGTGCTGATCACGGCGATCCTGGTGGCGGGGCGCACGGGCAGCGCCTTCACCGCCGAGATCGGCACGATGAAGGTGAACCAGGAAGTCGACGCGATGCGTACCATCGGGCTCGACCCGATGGAGACGCTGGTCCTGCCGCGCCTTTTGGCGTTGGCGCTGGCGCTGCCGCTGCTCGTGTTCTACGCCAATCTGATGGCGCTGACCGGCGGTGCGGCAATGGCGATGCTGGGGCTTGGCCTGTCGCTCGACCAGTTCCTCGAACAATTGGCGAGCGCGGTGAAGATCAACACCTACCTCGTCGGCCTCATTAAAGCGCCGGTCTTCGCGCTGCTGATCGGTCTTGTCGCGTGCTACGAGGGCCTGAAGGTCACGGGCTCGGCCGAAAGCGTTGGCGTGCATACGACGCGCTCGGTCGTGAAATCGATCTTTCTCGTCATCCTGGCCGACGCGGTCTTCTCGGTCGTGTTTTCGTGGTTGCGCATATGACCGACGCCCCCGTCATCCGCGTGCGCGGCCTCGTCACGCGCTTCGGCGCCGCGACCATCCACGACGGGCTCGATCTCGACGTGCGCCGGGGCGAAATCCTGGCGATCGTCGGCGGGTCGGGCACCGGCAAGTCGGTTCTGTTGCGCACCATTCTGGGCTTGAAGGCGCCCGACGGCGGGACGGTCGAAGTGCTCGGCAAGCGTTTGGCCGATCTCGATCCCGACGCCCGCGCACCCGTCCTCAAACGCATGGGCGTGCTGTTCCAGGACGGCGCGCTGTTCAGCGCCATGACCGTGGCGCAGAACATCCGACTGCCGTTCAACGAGCATACGCGCCTCGACCCCAAGCTGGTCGGCCAGCTGATCCGCGTCAAACTCGCGATGGTGGGGCTGCCGCAGGACGCCGGCGCGAAGCTTCCTTCCGAGCTTTCGGGCGGCATGCGCAAGCGCGCGGGCTTGGCGCGCGCCATCGCCCTCGACCCGGATGTGCTGTTCCTGGACGAACCGACCGCCGGGCTCGATCCCATCGGCGCGGCGAAGTTCGATTCGCTCATCCGCGACCTGCAGCGCAGCCTTGCGCTCAGCGTCGTCATGATCACCCACGACGTCGACACGCTGGGCGCCATCGCCGACCGGGTCGCGGTCCTGCTCGACAAAAAAATGGTGGTCGGGACGCTGGACGAAATCCGCGCGCACCCGCATCCTTGGATCCGGGAATACTTCTCCGGCCCGCGCGGACGCGCGGCGCTGGAAAGCCGGGGGCATTAAGTCGTGGAAACGCGGGCGAACCACTTCCTGGTCGGGCTGTTCGTGCTGACGCTGTTCGCCGCGATCGGGTTCGTCGGACTGTGGTTCGCGCGCGCCAATCTCGGCGAGGAGCGGACGGTCTTCCATACCTATTTCCGCGGCTCGGTCACGGGCCTGTCGATCGGATCGACCGTACGCTACCGCGGCGTGCCGGTCGGCACGGTCGCCGACATCGAGATCGATCCGGCGAACGTCGAACGCATCCGGGTCACGCTCGCCTTGCGGCGGGGCACGCCGGTGAAGACCGACACCGTCGCCTCCCTGCAGCCGCAGGGCATCACGGGGTTGTCGTTCGTCGAACTCAACGGCGGCACCCAAGCGGCCCCCGTGCGCGTGCCCGAACCAGGACAGGATTTCGCGCAGATCCCCTCGATCCCCTCGCCCATCGAACGCCTGCTCGCCGATGCGCCCGAAGCGATGGCGCGCGTTGGCGTGCTGGTCGAACGGATCGCGAGTCTTCTCAACGACGACAATCTGCGCAACATCGACCGCCTGATCGACGGCGCCGCCGACGCGACGGTGCATTTGGCGCGGACGCTCGTGCATGTCGAAAAACTGACCGACGACGCGGGCGGCACGCTCCGGGGCGTGGACCGCACGGTCGCCGAAACGGGCCGCCTGATCGCCGAAGCCCGCGGCGCGCTCGACCGCGTCGCGACGCAAACCGAGGGGTTGATCGGCGACGCGCGGCCCCTGGCCCCGCAGGCCCAAGCGGCGGTCGGCGATCTGCGCCGCACGCTGGGCGGCTTCGGGCAGGTCGCCGACGAGCTTCAGAAGCTCCTGGCGACCGCCCGGCCGGGCCTGCAGGATTTCGGCCAGCAGGGCGTCTACGACCTGCAGCAATTCATGATCGAAGGCCGCACGCTGATGGTCACGCTCAACCGCGTCCTGATGAATTTCGAACGCGATCCCGCGCGTTTCCTGTTCGGCGACCAAACCCGCGGCGTGGAGGCGAAATGACCCGGCACGGCCCCACCCGGCGCGCATTCGTCCTGGGCGCTTGCGCCTCGCCGCTGGCCGCGTGTGCACTGCCCGGCGGCGGCGACCCGCCGCAGCTTTACACACTCACGCCAAAATCGACCTTCCCGCCCGATCTGCCCCAGGCGGACTGGCAACTCGCCGTCGAATTGCCGGTCGCCGCCGGCGGGCTCGACAGCGCGCGCATCGCGCTTCAGCGCACACCCGTGACGGTCGACTTCTTCGCCCGCGCCGCGTGGACCGACACGGTCCCGCGCATGGTCCAGACGTTGCTGATCGAAAGCTACGAGAACACCGGCCGGATCGTCGCCGTCAGCCGCGACTCGGCCGCGTTGCGGCCGGATTATCTGCTGAAGGTCGATTTGCGCGAATTCCAGGCCGAATATTTCGAGCCCGGACCGCCGAAGGCCCATGTGCGCTTGTCCTTGCGCCTCGTGCGTATGCCCGAACGCACGATCCTGGCGAGTTTCACCCACGCCGAGCGCGTGACCGCCGCGCGCAACGAATTGCCCGCGATCGTCGCGGCGTTCGACGACGCCTTGGGCGTGACGATGCGCCGCTCGGTCGAATGGACGCTGCGCACCGGCCACGCCCAACGCCGCCGATAGCCGACCGTCAATCGCGCACGAGATCGCGGACGTCGTCCCCGTCGGCGGGCCATACGGCCCAATCGACCGGCCCCAGCCCGAACTTGTTGCGGTGGGAAACCGACGCACCCGCAGCCAGCAGCTTCTCCGCGCACGCGCGTCGGCCGCGCGCGGCGGCGTACATCAGGGCGGTGTTTCCGGCATCGTCGGTCGCGTCGGCGGACGCCCCGCGCGCGAGCAGCGCTTCGAGCGCGCGCGCCGAGCCTTTTTGCGCGGCGCGCATCAGCGGCGTGAGGCCGTAGGGCCCGCGCGCGTCGGCGGCACCCGGGGCGGGTCCGCCGCCCGCGGCGGCGTCGAGTGCGGCGGCGACGGCGGCGGGGTCGTCGGCTTCGGCCGCAAGGAAAAGGGGCGATCGGTTCATGACGCGTCAAACTGTTCGGGAAACGGGGCTTGCGTCAACCCCGATCTTGGCGTTTGCTCGCGCCATGCCGACCTACGCCGAACGCATCCGCGCGAAGCTGGAGGCGGGCCTGGCGCCCGCCTCGCTCGATATC
Source organism: Azospirillum sp. (assembly GCA_020249045.1). GTDB lineage: Bacteria > Pseudomonadota > Alphaproteobacteria > CACIAM-22H2 > CACIAM-22H2 > Tagaea. Next base: position 10,062 of record JADCGK010000015.1, read on the forward strand.
CTCGACGAATCCGCCAAGCATGCCGGGCATGCCGGCGCAGCACCGGGCGGGGAGACGCATTTCCGCGTGCGCATCGTGTCGGCGGCGTTCGCCGGCCAAGGTCGGGTCGACCGCCAGCGCAAGGTCTACGCCCTCCTGGCCGAGGAACTCGCCGAACGCGTTCACGCCTTGGCGCTCGAAACCCGCACCCCCGAAGAAGCCGCGCGTTCGGCTTGAGCCGAGGCCCGAGGAACGCCACATGGCGCGGCGGGCGCGGTTGCGCACCCACAACTAATTTGTTATCTAACTTCGGAATTATTCGCGAGGTTAGAAATTGCACACGCGATCCGAGCCGCCCCGGAGCGTCAAGGTTCTCGGCCGGCGCACATCGATGCGCTTGGAAGGCGCCTATTGGGAGGCGCTGGAGGAGATCGCACGGCGCGAGGCGAGCGATCTGGAATACGTACTCGACCTCGCCGCAAGCGGGCCGCATCGGGGCAATCTAAGCTCCGCGATCCGGTTGTTCGTGCTTGCCTATTTCCGCGACAAGCGGCGATTGCCGCGCGGGCCGGCCCGACGTCGGGCCAATCATCGCGCGCCGGTGTAGAACTCCGGATAGCGATCGCGCACGACCTCGCCGTCGGTGGCGAGCGCGTGGCAGGCGTCGAGATGACCGGGCTTGCCGACGGATGCCCGCTTGCGTAGCGGCCCGATCGTTTGGATCGCCGTCGTGGCGAGCGCGCCGAGCGCGAGTTCGACCAGATGCGTGCAGCCTTTGGTGCCGCCCAAGCGCGCGAGGACGTCCTTGCGCCACCCCGGCCCGACGCGCAGACCCGCCAGCGCCGAAAAATCGGGCGCGATGTCCGGGCACGGCCGATAGGGCGTCGCGTAGCTCGCCGCGTGCGCGGCATGCACGACCAGATCGTCGTCGAGCGTCAGGCGCAAGCGCATGCCGTGCAGCGGCACGCCCGGCTCGATGCGCCCACGGAACGCGTTGTCGAAGCCATAGGCCTTGGTGTCGACCAATTCGCCTTCGATGTCCCACAGCCCGTCCGCCCGGCGATAGCCGTGGCACGCGATCGTGCGGGTATGCACGGGCTCTCGCGGGGCCGCAGGCGGCAAATCGGCGTGCGGCGTATCCTGGAAGGGCGTTGAAGCGGACATAATGGAGCGTCTCCGGCGCGTGGCGCACCGAATGATCGCCCGCCGGGTACTTGGCGTCCAGCGGGCCGCCGCGAAGGTCGCGCCGGTTCCGGATTTCGCCGCACCCCGTGGGGCGCGGCGAAACGCCCGGCAGACCGTCAGTTCAGCCCGTAACCCGCACCGCCCGCAATGAACGCTTCGCGTTCCTTGAGGTTCTCCTCGAGCTCGCCCAACGCCGTCGCGTACAGGTCGCGCACCGATACCATGCCGATCAGATCGGCACCGTCGACGACCGGCAAATGCCGGTAGCCGTGCTTGCGCATCATCTCCAGCGCCTCGCGCGCCGGTCGGCCCGGCGCGATGGTATCGGGATTGCGGGTCATCGCGTCGGCAAGACGCACGGCATCCGGATCGCGTCCGGCGCCGACGACTTTGGTCATCACGTCGCGTTCGGTGAAGATGCCCACCAACTTGTCGCCGTCCACGACCATCAGCGCGCCGATGCGCCGTTTTGCCATCAGCACGCAAGCTTCGCGGACGGTCATGGTGGCGGGGGCGGTCGCCAGCTCCTGGCGACCGGAAATCACGTCGGGAACGATGCGCCGATTCATGTTTCCTCCGATCCTGGCCGGGCGTCCGGCTTGGAAATGCGCCGCGCGGATTTTTCCGTCGCGGGCGGCGGAACGCCGTCGTTTCGCATATTAAGCGCCCGCGCGGGCCCGTTTGGCAAGCGCCCGGCGCCCGGACCGGCTAGGCCGCGCGCTCGCCCGACGGAGCGGCCCGCGCCGCGTCCTTCGCCGTCGCGGTATCCTCGGCGACCGACACCCGCAACGTCGCGATCTGGTTGCGTTTGCGGCGCAATATCTCGAAGCGCAATCCGTGGAAGACGAAGACCTGCCCCACTTCGGGGATCCGCCGCGCCTCGTACAGCACGAGGCCCGCGATGGTGGCCGCGGACTCGTCGGGCAGGCGCCAATCGAACTGCCGGTTGAGATCGCGGATCGTGACGTGGCCGTCGACGACCCAGCTGCCGTCCGTTTGCGCGCGCACGCCGGGCACGTTGAATTCGTGCCGTTCGGCGATGTCGCCGACGATCTCCTCGAGGATGTCCTCGAGCGTCACCACGCCCAGCAACGCCCCGTATTCGTCCACGACCAGCGCGAAATGCTCGCGCCGACGACGGAAGGCTTCGAGCTGGTCGAGCAGCGTCGTCGTGTCGGGGATGAACCACGGCCTTGCCGCGATCGCGGCGATGTCGATCGCCGCGGGGTCGCCGGTGTTCGCGCGCACAGCCTGCAGCAGCGACTTCGCGTGCAATACGCCGATCACGTTGTCGGGCTGCCCGCGCCACAACGGAATGCGCGTATGCGGGCTCGACAATGCCTGCTCGATGATCGCTTCGACCGGCTGGCCCGCGTCGATGGCGACGACTTGGCGCCGGTGGACCAGGATGTCGGCGACCGACACGTCGGCGAGGTCGAGGATGGAGCGCAGCATCTGCCGCTCCTTCCTGGCGCCGGCGTCCGATTGCACGGCGCCGTGCAGTTCGATGGCGCCTTTGAGTTCGTCGGCCGCGACGTCCGCCGGCCGGTCGCTCGGCCGCCAGCCGAGCACGCTGAGCATCCCCATCGCCGCCCAGCGCGTGGCCGTGGCCAGCGGCGAAAGCACCGACATCATCGCGCGCGCGAAGGGCGCGAGGCCGAGGGCCACGCGGTCCGCCCCGTTGAACGCCCAAACCTTGGGCATCACTTCGCCGAATACGACGACCAGAACGGTCATGATTATCGTCGCATAGATCACGCCCGCGTCGCCGAAGAACGCGATCAGCACGCTCGTGGTCAGCGCCGAACCCAGGATGTTGACGAGATTGTTGCCCAGCAGGACGGCGGAGATGAATTGCTCGCTTTGTTCCTTCATGCGCAGCACGAGGCGCGCGCGCACGTTGCCCTGGCGTTCGAGCGCCGCCATACGCGGGCGCGAGGCCGAGGTGATCGAGGTTTCCACCGCCGACAACAGCGCCGCGAGCATCAGCAACGCCAGCACCACAGCCAGCACGAGCCAATCACCGCCGTCGATATCGCTCCACGTCAAGCCGCGCACTCCGTTTCCAGCATCGCGCGCACGTCGCCGATTTCGGCGTCGCGCGCGACGAACGATTTACCGATCCCGCGCGCGAGGATGAAAGTGACCTTCCCGTCGCGGGTCTTCTTGTCGTGCCCCATATGGCCGACCAACCGGTCGGCGTCCCAACGCCGCGAGTCCGGCAAGGCCACCGGCAAGCCGCACGCGGCCAAATGCGCGCGCACGCGTGCGGCGTCCGCGGGCGGGCACAATCCCGCGCGGACCGAAAAATCGAACGCCTGGCGCATGCCCAGCGCCACCGCTTCGCCGTGCAGCAGTTCCGGGCCGTAGCCGAGTTCGGCCTCCAGAGCATGGCCGAACGTGTGGCCGAGATTGAGCAGGGCCCGCGCGCCGGTCTCGCGCTCGTCCTCGGCGACGATCCGCGCCTTGGCTTCGCACGCGATCTTGACCGCGTGGGCGCGCGCGGCGCGGTCCCCGGCCAGCAAGGCGGCGGCGTTGGCTTCGCACCAGGCGAAGAAATCGGGCATGTCGATCAGCCCGTATTTCACCGTCTCGGCATAGCCCGCGCGCAATTCGCGCGGACCGAGCGTGTCGAGCGCATCGAGATCGCACAGCACCAGACGCGGCTGGTGGAAGGCGCCGATCAGGTTTTTGCCGTGGCGGGTGTTCACGCCGGTCTTGCCGCCCACGGAACTGTCGACTTGGGCGAGAAGTGTCGTCGGGCATTGGACGAAGTCGAGCCCGCGCAGCAGCAGCGAGGCGGCGACTCCGGTCATGTCGCCGACGACCCCGCCGCCCAGGGCGAGCAGCATGTCCCCGCGTTCGGGCCGGCCGTCGAGCACGGCATTCAGCAACTCGCCCAGCCCGTCCCACGTCTTGGCGCCCTCGCCCGGCGGCCGGACGATCGCCGACGCGGCGATGCCCGCCGCGCGCAGTCCGCCTTCGAGACGCGGCAAATGCGAACCGGCGACGTTGGCGTCGGTGACGACGAAGACGCGCCGCGGCTTGCGCACGCGCGCGATGAATTCGCCCGCGCGTTCCAACAAGCCCCCGCCGATCAGAATGTCGTAGCCGCGGTCCCCCAGCGCCACGCGAACTTGGCCGGTCATGCCGCCCTCGAAAAATGGTCGCGCAACGCGTCGATCACGCGCTGGGTGGTGGTTTCGGGCGGCGCCTCCAGGGAGTCGACCGTCAAATCGGCCTGCGCGTAGATCGGATACCGCTTGGTCATCAGATCGCCCAGGATCGCCCGCGGATCGCCCGCGTTGAGCAAGGGGCGGTTGTTGCGCCGCGCGGTGCGGCGCACCAGCGTGTCGAGATCCGCGCGCAGCCAGATCGACAGGCCGCCGACCTTGATCCGCGCGCGCGTGGTTTCGTCCATGAAGGCGCCGCCGCCGGTCGCCAGCACGCAGACCGGACCTTCGAGCAGCCGGGCGATCACCCGCCGTTCGCCGTCGCGGAACGCAGGCTCGCCGAACCGGGCGAAGATCTCGGGAATCGTGCAGCCGGCGGCTTCTTCGATTTCCTTGTCCGCGTCGATGAATCCCAGACCCAAGGCTTGCGCGAGGCGCTTGCCGATCGCGGATTTTCCCGCCCCCATCAACCCGACCATGACGATCGTGCGATCCAGCCGGTCGCGAACGGCCTGCGCCCCCGCCGCGAGGGGCGGCGGGTCCTGTGCGATCCCGTCCATGGCCGGTTAACGCAACGCGTCCGGGCGGCCGGCGAAAAACCCGGGCCCGACGTCGCCTTTCCTCTTGCGCGCGCGCATCATGCTGGCAGTGTAGCAAACCGTTTCCAACCCCGCACGCCCCCGAGTCGCCCGAATTTTTCCACAATCGGGACAAGGACTTGAGATCGAGTCTCGCCATGCGCAAGCCGCTTCTTCTCGTTTTGGCCCTATTGGTTTTGGCGGCGGCCGGATTCGCCGCCTTCCTCGCCACCTGGGAAATCCCAGCACCGACCGCGCGGATCGAAAAGGTCATTCCCAATGATCGCCTGCCGCGCTGATCGTTTTGCCGCGTTCGCACGGGCGGCCGCACTGGCCGTCGGTGTTGCGGCACCGGGCATCGCATGGGCGCAAGCGCCGCTGCGCTTGACCCCGCCGCCCGCGCGCGAGGCCCCGGCTCAACCGCCGGCGCCCGCGCGTCCCGAAGCACCCAGCGGGATCGAAGTCGAACAGGTGCGCCCGCTCGATATGGGCGCGACCGGGCTTCTCGAACCCGATCGGGGCGGACTTCCCGCCGACGCGTGGGCCGGCACGGCGCGGCGCATCGCCGAACGCCTGGTGCGCGACTTGCCCGCACCGGTCGCCTCGCTGCCCGCGCGCGACATGGCGGTGCGGCTTTTGGCCTCGACGCTCGCCTCGCCCGCGGGCGAAGGCGAGGCGAACCTGACCGCGTTGCGCGCGCGCAAGCTCGGCGATCTCGGCGATCTCGCCGGGGCCGAGGCCTTGGCCGAACGGGTCCCCGCGCGCGAGGCCGATGGCCAACTCGCCCGCGCGCGGCTGGACGCGGCGTGGCTGGCCGGCCGCGACGAGGAAGCCTGCGCCCTGGCCCGCGACGCGCTGGCGCGCGAGCGCCATCCCGATTTCCAGAAGGCGCTGATGTTCTGCCAAGCGCTCGCGGGCGAACGCCAACGTGCGGAGATGGGCCTCGCCCTGCTGCGCGATCAGGGCGTGCCGGAGGATACGAACTTCGTCGCCTTGTTGCTCGCCCAGGGCGGCGACGGGCGCGGCGTGCGTCTGGACAACCCGCGCACGCTGACCCCGCTGGGGATCGCGATGCTGCGCGGCGCCAAAGTGCCGCCGCCCGCCGATCTCGCGCAAAGCGATCGACCGGCGGTGCTGCTGGCGCTGCTGGCGAGCGCGGGGCTCGCGCCCGAGATCCGGTTGGCCGCCGCCGAACGCGCGGAAGCCTTCGGCGCATTCGGCGCGGAGGATCTCGCCAAGCTTTACGCCGAATTGCCGCTGACGCCGGCCCAGCTCGCCGATCCGGCCGCCTTCGCGCGTGCCGACGGCGGCCCGCGCGGGCGGGCGGCGCTGTTCCAAGCCGCGCAAGCCGCACAAGCGGGCGCGCGGCTCGAAGCACTGCGCCGGTTGTGGGCGCTGGGCCGCGAACGCGGCGGCTACGCCACGCTCGCGCGCGCAAGCTTGGGGGCGCTCGCCGAAATCGCGCCTTCGCCCGAACATGCTGCGTTCGCTCCGGACGCGGCGCGCGCCTTCCTGCTCGCCGGACGTATCGAGGATGCGCGCGAGTGGCTGCGTTTCGCGCGCGCGGCGCGCGTGGGCGGGGACCAAGCGGCCGAGGACCGGTATGCGGGGCTGTGGGCGCTCGCGGCGATCGCGGGGCTCGGCTGGTCGGATGCGGACGAACCGCGCGCCTTCCTTGCGTGGCGCGAGGCGACCATGCGGATCGACGCGCGCGGCGCGCCCGCGCGCGTGGCGCTGGCCGCGACGTTGCTCGCCGGACTCGGTCATTTGCCGGCCGGCGGGGCGTTCGCCGCATTCCCCGAAACCGCGCCCGCGCGCGCGCAAGCGGCGTTGCCCCATCCGGCCGTGTGGACGGCCTTGCATCAAGCCGCCGTCGCGGGTCGAACGGCGGAAACGATAGCACTGGCCGCGCAAGCGTTGGGCACGGAAGGCCCGGCCGGTGCGGCGCCGCAGACGCTGCTCGCCGTTCTCGACGCGCTGCGCGCCGTGGGTCAGGACGGCGCCGCGCGCGCGCTGGCGCTGGAAGCGGCGATCGCCGCGGGGTTGTGATGGGCCGGCCCAAGACGGCGCCGGATCTGGTTTCCGTCCACGGCGAAGCGTTCCTGGAGATGCTTGTGGCCGAGCGCAACGCGTCGGCGCACACGCTGCGCGCCTATCGGGCGGACGTGGCGCACTACGAGGATTTCCTCGCCAAAAAGGGGACCGATGCCCCGCGCGCGGCCCCCGCGCACGCCAAGCTTTACATGGCCGCGATCGCGCGGGCCGGGCTGGCGCCGCGTTCGGCCGCGCGCCGGCTGTCGGCGCTGCGCCAATACCATCGCTTCCTGGTGGCCGAACGGCGCGCGAGCGTCGATCCGTTCGGTGGCGTCGACGCGCCGAAGATCGGCCGGCCATTGCCCAAAATCCTATCGGAGGGCGAGACCGAAGCGCTGATCGCCGCGGCACGCGCCGCCGGGGACGCCCGGCTCGTCTGCGCGCTCGAAGTGCTCTACGGCTCCGGGTTGCGGATTTCGGAACTCGCGGGCCTGAAGTTGTCGGCACTGTCGCGCGACGGGCGTTTCCTGATCGTGCGCGGCAAAGGCGCCAAGGAACGGTTGGTGCCGCTGTCGGGCCCCGCGCGCGACGCGCTCGCGGCATGGCGGGCGATCCGCGATGCGGCGCTCGCGCGGACCAAAAAGACCTCGCCTTTTCTGTTCCCCAGCCGCGCGGCGGCCGGCCACACCACCGAAGCGCGCTTCGCCCAGGAATTGAAGGCGCTCGCCCCGCGCGCGGGGATCGAACCCCGTCGGCTGTCCCCGCACGTGCTGCGCCACGCCTTCGCAAGCCATCTGGTCGATCGCGGCGCCGATTTGCGGGCGGTACAGGCGATGCTGGGGCATTCGGACATCTCGACGACCCAGATTTACACCCATGTGGGCGGCGAACGGCTCAAACGCGTCGTCGCCGACCACCACCCGCTCGCCCGCGGCACCGCACCGCGCCCGGCGGCGCGTAAGCTGCCTTGATCGGGGCCCGCGCCCCCGCTAAACCCACCTGTCGTTCTCGCTTGTCCCAAGGAAACGCCCCCATGGCCGCCAAGAAGAAACCCGCCAAGAAAGCCCCCGCCAAAGCCCCCGCCAAGGCCAAAGCGAAACCGGCCAAAAAGGTCCCGGCCAAGAAGCCCGTCGCCAAGAAGCCCGCACCGAAGGCCGCCGCCAAGAAGGCGGCACCGAAAAAGGCGGCGCCCAAGCCCATCGCCAAAAAGCCGGCGCCGAAGCCCGCGCCGAAAAAGGTCGCGGCGAAGGCGATCGCCAAGCCCGTGCCGGCAAAGGCCCCCGCAAAAGCGCCCCCGAAGTCCGTTCCCGCGCCCGTCAAGGCCGCCCCCGCCAAAGTCGCCGCGGCGAAGCCCGCCCCGGCCCCGGTTCCCGCCAAACCCGCCGCGCCGCCGGCGCCGACGACGGTGAAGGGCCCGGGCGGCACGGTGCTGCCTGCCGGCGTCAAGCTCGACGCGGTCGTGAAGCCCGAGCATCTGCAGATCCTGACGCCCGAGGCGATCGCCTTCGTGGTCGAACTCGAGCGCAAATTCGGCGCCCGCCGCCGCGAATTGCTGGCCGCGCGCGCCGAGCGCCAAAAGCGCCTCGACGCGGGCGAGAAGCCCGACTTCCTGCCGCAGACGCGTTCGATCCGCGAAGGCGACTGGACCGTCGCGCCGTTGCCCAAGGACATCCTCGACCGCCGCGTTGAAATCACCGGTCCCGTGGACCGCAAGATGGTGATCAACGCGCTCAATTCGGGCGCGAACGTGTTCATGGCCGATTTCGAGGACGCCTCGACCCCGACCTGGAACAATCTGATCGAAGGCCACGTCAATTTGCGCGACGCCAACGCCGGAACGATCGCGTTCGAGGATCCGAAATCGGGCAAGAGCTACAAGCTCAATCCCAAGCACGCGGTGCTGTTCGTGCGTCCGCGCGGCTGGGCGCTGCCCGAAAAGCACGTGATCGTCGACGGTCACCCGATGTCGGGTTCGCTGTTCGATTTCGGTCTCTATTTCTTCCACAACGTCAAACTCCGGCAGAAGAAGGGCACGGCGCCCTATTTCTACCTGCCGAAGATGGAGAGCCATCTCGAAGCCCGGCTGTGGAACGACGTGTTCTGCCACGCGCAGGACGCGCTGGGCGTGAAGCGCGGCACGATCAAGGCGACCGTGCTGATCGAAACGCTGCTCGCCAGCTTCGAAATGGACGAGATCCTGTACGAGCTGCGCGAACATTCGGCCGGCCTGAATTGCGGCCGCTGGGACTACATCTTCTCCTACATCAAGAAGCTCGCCGAGGACCCGCACGCCATGCTGCCCGACCGCGGGCAGGTGACGATGACCTCGCACTTCATGCGCTCGTATTCGCAGCTCGTGATCAAGACCTGCCACAAGCGCAACGTCCACGCGATGGGCGGCATGGCGGCGCAGATCCCGATCAAGGACGATCCGGCCGCCAACGAGGCCGCGATGGCCAAGGTCCGCACGGACAAGGAACGCGAAGCCAACGACGGTCACGACGGCACGTGGGTCGCCCATCCGGGCCTGGTGTCGATCGCCAAGGCGGTGTTCGACGAGAAGATGAAGGACGCCAACCAGATCGCACGCAAGCGCCAGGACGTGCACGTCACGGCCGCCGATCTGCTGCAACCGGCCGCCGGCACGATGACCGAGGGCGGCTTGCGCCAGAACGTTTCGGTCGGCATCGGCTATCTGGAGGCGTGGCTGCGGGGCTTGGGCTGCGTGCCGCTGCACAACCTGATGGAGGACGCCGCGACGGCCGAAATCTCGCGCGCCCAGGTCTGGCAGCAATTGCGCCACGGGGCGACGCTCGACGACGGCCGCGCCGTCGACAGGGCCCTGGTGCGCAAGATCGTCGACGAGGAAATGGACAAGGTGAAGAAGGCGCAAGGCGCCGAACGCTTCGCCAAGGGCCGCTTCAAGGAAGCCTCGAAGATGTTCCTCGAAATGGTCGAGGCGGAGAAGTTCCCCGACTTCCTCACCCTGCCCGCCTACGATTGGGTGATCGCCAACGAATCGAAGATCGGCTGACGCACGAAGCCCCCCTCGCCCTTCGACAGGCTCGGGGCGAGGGGGCGCTTTCCCAACATCACGGTGAGCTTGTCGAACCCCGAGGTTCGGCCCCATGCCCGACACCGTCCCCGCCCGTCTGAACCGCACCGAGCTGGCCGTCCCGGCGAGCCGGCCCGAATTGTTCGCCAAGGCCGCACGCTCGGCGGCCGACGTCGTGTTCCTCGATCTCGAGGACGCCGTGGCGCCGTCCGACAAGGCCAAGGCGCGCAAGAACGCGATCGAGGGCCTCAACGACATCGATTGGCGCGGCGTGGGAAAAACCGTTTCGGTGCGGATCAACGGCGCCGACACCGAATGGATGTATCGCGACGTCGTCGACGTCGTCGAAAAGGCCGGATCGCGGCTCGACCTCATCATGGTGCCGAAGGTGAGCCGGCGCGAGGACGTGCTGGCGCTCGACATGTGGCTTGCGCAGATCGAGCGGGCCAAGAAGATCCCCACGCCCATCGGCCTCGAACTTCTGATCGAAACCGCGCAAGGCCTCGCCAACGTCGAAACTATCGCCTCGGCGAGCCCGCGCGTGGAAGCGCTGTTGCTGGGGTCGGGAGACCTCGCCGCATCGATGGGCATGCGCACGACGAATATCGGGGGACTGTCGGCCGCCTACGCGGTCGACGGCCGGCAGGCGGACATCTGGCACTACGCGCTCGCGCGCCTGGTCGTGGCCGCGCGGGCGGCCGGCAAGCGGCCCGTCGACGGCCCTTACGCCGACTTCAACGATCCCCAGGGCCTGAAGGAAGCAGCCGCCCGAGCCGCCGCACTGGGATGCGAGGGCAAGATGGTGATCCATCCCAGCCAGATCGCCCCGGTCAACGAAGCCTTCACCCCCGATCCGATGGAGATCGAGCGCGCCAAGGGCATTCTGCTGGCGCTGGAAGAGGCCGCCGAGCGCGGCCAGGGGGCCGCGACCTACGAGGGCCGGTTGGTGGACATCGCCTCGATCCGCCAAGCCCGGGTCGTGGTCGCCAAAGCCGAGCGCTTGCGGCAATGGTCGTAAGGCGCCGCGTCGACGCGCCCCGTGCTCTCGACTCCGGCACATCCCATGCTATAGAGCGCGGGCCATGACGCATTACCTGGATTTCGAAAAGCCCATCGCCGAGCTCGAAGGCAAGATCGAAGAGCTCAAGCGGCTGACGGGCGACGCGAATTTCAATATCGCCGACGAAGTCGCCAAGCTGCAAAGCAAGGTCGACAAGCAGGTGCGCGCGGCCTACGCCAAGCTCACGCCCTGGCAGAAGGTCCAGGTCGCCCGCCATCCCGAACGCCCGCATTTCGTCGACTACGCGGCCGGCCTGATCGAGGATTTCATGCCGCTGGCCGGCGACCGTCTGTTCGCCGACGACAAGGCGATCCAAGGCGGCATCGGCCGTTTCCGCGGCCGGTCGGTCGTCGTGATGGGTCACGAAAAGGGCTCCGACACCGAAAGCCGCATCCGGCACAATTTCGGCATGGCGCGGCCCGAGGGCTATCGCAAGGCCCAGCGCCTGATGGAACTCGCCGAACGCTTCAAACTGCCGGTCGTCGCCCTCGTCGATACCGCCGGCGCCTATCCCGGGATCGACGCCGAGGCGCGCGGCCAGGCCGAGGCGATCGCGCGCGCCATCGAAATCTGCCTCAAGATCAAGGTGCCGTTCGTCGCCACGGTGATCGGCGAGGGCGGCTCGGGCGGGGCGATCGCCATCGCCGCGGCCAACCGCGTGCTGATGCTCGAGCACGCGATCTATTCGGTCATTTCGCCCGAAGGCTGCGCCTCGATCCTGTGGCGATCGGCCGAACATGCGCAGACGGCGGCCGACGCGCTGAAGCTGACGGCGCAGGATCTGTTCAAGCTCGGCGTCGTCGACCGCGTCGTGCCCGAACCGCTGGGCGGCGCGCATCGCGACCCGAAAAGCGCGGTTCTGGCGCTGGGCGACGCGCTGGAGGCCGCGCTCGGCGAACTCGACGGCCAGGACGGCGCGGCGCTGCGCGCGCGCCGGCGCGAGAAATTCGTCGAAATGGGCCGTAAGGGCCTGTGAGCGCGTCCCCATGACCGGCAGCGTGGATCTCGCGGCGCGCGTGCGCGCGGGCGATCGCCGGGCCTTGGCGCGCGCGATCACGCTGGTCGAGTCCACCCGCCCCGACCACCGCGGCGACGCCGAAAAACTGGTCGCCGCCGTGCTGCCGGATACCGGGCGCGCCGTGCGCGTGGGCATTTCCGGCCCGCCGGGCGCGGGCAAGTCGACCTTCATCGAGGCGTTCGGGCTTTTCCTGCTCGACCGCGGCCGCACGCCCGCCGTGCTCGCGGTCGATCCCTCCTCGCCCGTGTCCGGCGGTTCGATCCTCGGCGACAAAACGCGCATGGAAAGCCTGGCGCGCGACGAACGCGCCTTCATCCGGCCCTCGCCCTCGGGCGGCACGTTGGGCGGGGTCGCGCGCCGCACGCGCGAAGCCGCCCTGGTGTGCGAGGCCGCCGGCTTCGACACCCTGCTGATCGAAACCGTCGGCGTCGGCCAATCGGAAACCGCCGTGGCCGAGATGGTCGATCTTTTCATGCTGCTGTTGCCGCCCGCCGGAGGCGACGAACTGCAAGGCATCAAGAAGGGCATCGTCGAACTCGCCGATCTCGTCGTCATCAACAAGGACGATGGCGATCTGGCGCCGGCCGCGGGCCGCACGGCGGCCGAATACGCGGCCGCGTTGCACATGCTCCGGCCCGCTTCGGCCGCCTGGCATCCGCCCGTGTTGCGCGTGTCGGCTTTGCAGCGCCGGGGCATGGACAAAGTCTGGTCGGCGATCGAGGCGCATCGCGCGGCGCTGGGCGTTGCGGGACTCGCGGCCAAACGGGCGGGACAAGCGCGTGCGGTCTTGTGGCGGGAAATCGAGGAGGAGGTGCGCGGTCGGCTGGCCCGCCAAGCCCCCCTCGCCGACCTGCTGGAAACGATGGAAATCGAGATTTCGCAAGGGGTTACGAGCCCCGCCCAAGCTGCGCGCCGGATCGTCGACAGCCTTGCCAAAGCGGGCAGTTGACGGGGGCTCCCCCCTCCCCTAAAACCTCCCGTCCCCGCGTCGGCGGGTTCGAATTTCAGGGGTGCCGCGCACCCCAAACGAGAGGATGAGTGCGATGTCGCGTCGTTGCATGGTGACCGGTAAGGGCGCCCTAGTGGGTAACAACGTCTCCCACGCGAACAACAAGACCAAGCGCCGCTTCCTGCCCAACCTGCAGGCCGCCACGCTGCTGTCGGACGTGCTGGGCCAAGCGGTTCGCGTGCGCCTGACGACCCGCGGTCTGAAGACCGTCGAACACGCCGGCGGTTTGGACGCTTGGCTCGCCAAGACGCCGAAGACCAAGCTCGACAAGGATATGCGCCGCTTGAAGTCGCGCGTGGAGAAGGCGCTGGAAAAGCGCGCCGCCTGAGTTTCCTTTCAGCCCCCCGCATGCGGGAGCGAAGGCCGAGATAACAACAACACGACTCCTTGTTTCCGATCCAAGGCACTCAAAGCCCGCCCGCACCGGCGGGCTTTTTTCTTTCAAGCAACGGCGAAGCAGACCAGCAGCGTGCGCTGGAACGCCTGGAAATTGTCGTCCGCGACCAGCCACAGCAGCGTCGCGCCCGAAGGATCGCGCGTGACCGCGATCCCCTCGTAATTGTCCACGAGCAACGGCGCGCGCAATCGCGCCAATTCCTCGCCCGCGAGCGTCGCATCCGCGCGGACATCGGCGGCAAGCAGCCTGACGATCCGCACGGCGAAGCCGGCCCACGAAAACGCCCTTTCAAGGACGTAAAGATGCGCGCCCGCCACGCACGCGCCGACCGGCTTGAACCCTTCCGCCGCGCGATAGGCGAGTTCGACCCAGCCTTGCGCGCCCCCCAGCCAAGCTTGCGGACTGTCCTCGGGCAGGACCAGAAACCGCCCGTCCGGCAAGCGCGCGAGCGCCTCCATGCCGCCATTGGCCGGCCATTGCGCGGCGGCCGGCGGGGCGGCGAGCGTGCGCGGTGCGCGCGAGAAGGGCGGATCGGCTGGCGGGTAGAGGAGAATCCGATGGCGCTGTTCGAAGGACACGGCGAAACCGCCGTCGGGCAACCGTACGAGTCCTTCGGCGTCGGTCGCACGCCCGAACAGATTTTTGCCGTCGGGGCCGATCAGGCGGCCCATACGCGCCGGCCCGAGCCCGCGCAAACGTCCGTCGAAGGCGAGATCGAGTTCGAGGGCGAGCCCGCGGTCCGAGATCAGCGTCGCGCGCGAATTGTCGGGCGCCACCCACAGATCGGACCAGCCGCCGAAGCGCCGATCCTCGGCGCCGAGTTGCAACCCGCCGCGCCAGACGAGCTTGTCCACCCGCATGCGGGTGGGATCGCGCTCGTCGAGCGGCAGCGCCGCCGCGCGGACTTCGATCGGGGCCCAGCCCTCGGTCGCGCGCGCGGGGCCCGCGAGAAAAGAAGCGCCCGCCCCCGCAAGGAGGGCGAGCGCTTCGCGTCGGGCCAAGCCCTGCGGCGTCACACGAGGTTGCGCGAGAACCAGACTTCCAAACGCCGCCAACCGTCGCGCGCCGCGGCTTCGCGGTAGCTCGGGCGGTAATCGGCGTGGAAGGCGTGGGGCATATCCGGATACAGCACGATTTCCGAGCGCTTGCCGGCGTCGCGCAACGCGGTGCGCATGCGCTCGACCGTTTCGTTGGGAATGCCCTGGTCGGCGGCGCCGTAAAGCCCCAGGATCGGCGCGTCGATATTCGCCACGACGTCGAGCGGATGGCGCGTGCGGAACTCGTTGGTCGGACCCGTCAGCACGCCGTACCACGCGACGCCCGCGCGCAGATTGCGGTTGTGGGCGGCGTAAAGCCATACGATACGCCCACCCCAGCAAAAACCGGTGATCCCGAGGCGCGCGGTTTCCCCGCGGCCGACGTTCCCGCCGGCCCAGGCCACGGTCGCGTCGATGTCGGACATCACTTGCGCGTCGCCGACGCGCGCGACGATGTCGCGTTGGATGGTCGGAATGTCCGGTGCGGCGGCCGGATTGCCTTGCCGGAAATAAAGCTCGGGCGCGACGGCGAGATAGCCGATCTTGGCCAAGCGGCGGCACGTGTCCTTGATGTATTCGTGCACGCCGAGGATTTCCTGCACGACGATCACGGTCGCGAATTTGGAACCCTGGGCGGGCCGCGCGTAATAGGCGGGCATCGTGCGGCCGTCGGCCGTGCGCACGTCGACCATGCCGTCGGCGAGACCTTGCGTGTCGGTGCGGATCGCGGTCTGCGCCTGCACGGGGCCGGCGGCCAACGCGTAGCCGGTTGCGAGCGAGGCGCCCGCAAGGAACCCGCGGCGGCCGACCGGCGACGGGTCGGGCAGCAGGGACTTCTTTTCGTCGAGCAACGCGGCGGGGATCAGATCGTCGGCGGTCATGGGAAATACGCGCTCCGGTTGGGGGGAGGAATCAGCGCGTGACGATACGCCCGTCCAGGCCGATGCGCACGGGATTGTTCGTACGGATGTATTCGGCCAACGCGTCGTCGAGCCCCGGCCCGAAATCGTACGGGTCGATCGCGCGGTCGCGGAGCACCGTGTATCCGTCGCCGCCCCGACGCATGAAGTCGTTCGTGGCGATCGTGTAGATCGCGTCGGGATCGAGGGGCCCGTATCCGCCGTCGGGCCGGCGCAACTCGACCGAAATCACGCGGGCGCCTGCGGGCCGTGCGCGGTCCCAGGTATAGCGCACGCCCGCGACCTGCGGGAAACGGCCGGCCCCCTGTTCGACCTGGCTCAACCCGCTCTCCAGCGCCGCGACGAAATCTCGGCCGCGCAGCTTCAACGTGGCCACCGCGTTTTGGAAGGGCAGCGTCGTCAGCACGTGGCCGAGGGTGACGTTACCGGCGGGAATGCCCGCGCGCAGGCCGCCGCCGTTCTGAAGCGCGATTTGCGCGCCCGCCTGGCGCGTGGCGGCGAGCATCGCCTCGGCCACCAGATTGCCGAGCGCGCATTCGCGCGCGCGACAGCCCTCCAACGGAAATTCGGCCGGCGTGACGCCCACGGGCCGCGCGCGCACCTCGACCAGCGGCGCGTCCAGCCGGTCGATCGCCGCCTGGATCGCGGCGTTGGGCGCGATGGATTGGACGACCGGAATCGTGTCGCCTTCGGCGCGGATCACATTGC
The DNA here is from genome assembly GCA_020249045.1 of Azospirillum sp. Classification (GTDB taxonomy): domain Bacteria; phylum Pseudomonadota; class Alphaproteobacteria; order CACIAM-22H2; family CACIAM-22H2; genus Tagaea. Next base: position 26,215 of record JADCGK010000015.1, read on the forward strand.
CGGTGGCGTCGAAATCGACGTCCAAGCGGCCCACGAAGCGCGTGAACGCCATCGCCTGGACGATCAGCACCTCGCGGCCGGAGGGGCCGCGCACGCGCACGGGATAGGGCCCCTCGGCCCCTTGCGCGGTGTTGGACAGCAGCGTGTGCGAATGCCCGCCGACGACGACGTCGATTCCGTCGACCGCCGCCGCGACCTCGCGATCGCGCGCCAGGCCCAGATGCGACAGCAGCACGACGTGCGACACGCCCTCGGCGCGCAAGCGCGCGATCAACGGGTTCAGCACGGTCTCGGCGCGCGGGAAGGCCACGCGCGGTCCGGGCGAGGCGATCGAGGGCGTGTCCTCGGTCGTCGCGCCGATGATCGCGATCCGGTGCCCGCCGCGCGACAGCACGACGTGACTGCGATAAAGGCCGCGCAACGCGGGCTCGGCGTCGGCGTTCACGTTGGCGGAGAGGACCGGCACGCGCACGGTGCGCAGGAACCGCGCGAGGACTTCGGGGCCATCGTCGAATTCGTGGTTGCCCAAGGCCATCGCGTCGTAGGCCATCAGGTTCATGACCTCGGCCTCGGCCGCCCCCTTGTAATGCGAATAGAACAGCGAGCCCTGGAACTGGTCGCCGGCGTCGAGCACGAGAATCTGCCGACCGGCGGCCGCGGCGGCCGCCCGTTCGCGTTCGATCAACGCCGCCACGCGCGCCATGCCGCCGAAACACTGGTTCTGGGCGAGTTGCTGGGCCGAACAGGTGTTGTTCTGCGCGGAGACCGGCTGCAGGCGCGAGTGAACGTCGTTGTTGTGCAGGATGGTCAAGCGCAGCGGCTCGGGCGGCGCGCACGCCGCCGACAACGCCAAAACCGCACCCGCGAAAACGAACCGCAACGACCGCATCTACGCCTCCCTCGAACGAAGGAGGCGAGCCTAACAGCCCCGGAAACGGAGTCCAGCCGAGCTTAAGCCTCGGACGCGCCCGCGCCCTTGGCGGCCGCATCGGAGGCCGCCGCGGCCTTCGCCGCGCGCCGCGCCGCGCGTTCCTGTTCCTTGCGCGCGCGTTCGGCGGCGCGCGCCGCACGGCCGATGGCCTCGTCGAGCGCGTCCTGGCTGCACAAGCCCAGCACGACCGGGTTGGTCGGCTTGATGTTGGCCATGTCGAAATGGGTGCGGTCGCGGATCTTTTGGATCGTCGGCTTGGTCGTGCCGACCAGACGGCCGATTTGGGCGTCGGTCAGTTCGGCGTGGTGGCGCAACAGCCAGGCGATCGCCGCCGGACGATCCTGCCGCTTGGAGACAGGCGTGTAGCGCGCGCCGCGCGTGCGTTGGATCGGCGAGGGCAAATCGGCCGCGAGCATTTCGAGCTTGGCGTCGCGGTCCTTCTCGCAACGCTCGATCTCCGCGCGCGTCAGCTGGTTGTTGGCGATCGGGTCGAGCCCGACGATGCCGATCGCGACCTCGCCGTCGGCGATGCCTTGGATTTCGAGCGGATGCATGCCGCAGAACTCGGCGATCTGCTCGAAGCTCAGGGCGGTGTTCTCGACCAGCCACACGGCGGTGGCTTTGGGCATCAACAGCGACATGGTGCGCACTCCGTTTCGACGCGAAACGGCAGGCTGTTTCCCATGGCGAGGAAACATCGGTACCGTTCCGGATTGTCCGAATGCACGCACTTATATAGGCTTGCGCCCGCGCGGTCAAAACGCGCGCGACACGCAGCGAAACCCATTCGGGGCCAACGACTTACCGATGCCCGACCTGACGCGCGAACGGCGGATCGCGGGGCCCGTGGCGGGGGTGGACGAAGCCGGCCGCGGCCCGTTGGCGGGGCCCGTGCTCGCCGCCGCCTTGGTTTTCCGCGACGCCAAGCTCCCGCGCACGCTGGAAGGATTGATCGACGATTCCAAAAAGCTGAGTGCGGCGGCGCGCGCGCGCGCCTTCGACGAAATCCGCGCCCAGAAGCTCGTCGGCACGCTCGACTTCGCGATCGCCGCGGCGAGCGTGGCGGAGATCGACGCGCGCAACATCCTCGCGGCCACGCATTTGGCCATGACCCGAGCGCTCGCCCGGCTGCGCGTGCGGCCCGCGCACGCGCTGATCGACGGCAATCGCGCGCCCAAGGGGTTGGCGCTCGCGCATACTTGCGTGGTCGGCGGCGACGCGCGAAGCCTGTCGATCGCCGCGGCATCGATCTGCGCCAAAGTCGTCCGCGACCGGATCATGGCACGCCTCGACGCGCGCTATCCGCACTACGGCTGGGCGTCCAACAAAGGCTATGGCGCCAAAGCGCACATCGAATCCCTTGTGGTCCACGGACCGTCGCCCCACCACCGATTGAGTTTTGCGCCCCTCGCGCAGGGCCGTCTAAGCCTTTGATTCGTTTATCTGTTGACCGTTCGACTCGGGGGGATTCAGGATGCGCCCCATGTCGAAACACACGCCCCGCATCGAATTTCCCGAAGGCCAGATCGCGATCGGCGATTGCCTTCAGCTGTTGAAGTCGCTGCCCGAAGCGTCGGTGGACATGGTCTTCGCCGACCCGCCCTACAATCTGATGCTCAAGGGCGAACTCGTGCGGCCGAACAACACCAAAGTCGACGCCGTCGACGACGCGTGGGACAAGATCGGCGACTTCAAGGCCTACGACGAGTTCACGCATGCGTGGCTTTCGGCCGCGCGCCGCGCGTTGAAGCCCGACGGTGCCATCTGGGTCATCGGCAGCTACCACAACATCTTCCGCGTGGGCGCCACGCTGCAGGATCTCGGGTTCTGGATCCTCAACGACATCGTCTGGCGCAAGACCAATCCGATGCCCAATTTCCGGGGCCGGCGCTTCACCAACGCGCACGAAACGATGATCTGGGCGGCGAAGTCGGAGAAGTCGAAATACGTCTTCAACTACGAGGCCATGAAGTCGCTGAACGAGGAACTGCAGATGCGTTCGGATTGGTTGTTGCCGATCTGCGGTGGTTCGGAGCGGTTGAAGGGCGCCGACGGCAAGAAAGTCCACCCGACCCAAAAGCCCGAGTCTCTGGTCTACCGTGCGGTGCTGTCCTCGACCCGGCCGGGGGATACGGTGCTCGACCCGTTCTTCGGCACGGGCACGACGGGGGCCGTGGCCAAGCGCCTGGGGCGCAAATTCGTCGGCATCGAGCGCGAACTCGCCTATGTCGAAGCCGCCGAGAAGCGCATCCGCGAGACGATCCCCGACGATCCCGAGTTTCTGGCCGCCATCCCCAAACGCGAGGAACCGCGAATTCCGTTCGGCTGGCTGGTCGAGCGCGGCCTCTTGCGGTCGGGCGAAGTCCTGAGCGACATTAGCGGCCGTTGGACCGCGCGCGTGAAGGCCGACGGGACGCTGGTGGCCTCCACCGCGACCGGCGACCATCGCGGATCGATCCATCGGGTGGGTGCCGCCGTCATGGGCGCGCCCGCCTGCAACGGCTGGACGTTCTGGTGCGTCAATCTCGACGGGCGCAAAGTGCCGCTCGACACGCTGCGCCAGAAACTCCGCGCCGAACTCAACTGACGGGCCCCGCCCGTCCGCACGAAGGTCGAAGAACGACATGCCCGAGCCCCGCCTCCCCTCGACCGCCCGCGGCCGCGACCAAGCCCGCGTGCGCGCGATCTTCATCCTGTCGAAATCGGTGGCCGAGTTGCTGGGGCCGGACCATCACGTGGCGCGCGCGGTGCGCACGGCGGCCGACGACGAGAACGCGTTCAACTTCGAACTCGCCCGCACGGCGTTCGACCGTCTGCCGGGCGCCACGCGCAAGCGCATCCGTACCCACGCCGAATCCGAAGCGGAACGCTACGCCGACGCGATCGGCCTCAAGGCCATCCTGCGCAAGCTGCCGACGGACCAGCCGATCGGCCTCGAAATGATCTGGCCGCAATCGGGCTCGACGCCCGCGCGCCGGCGCGATTCCTGAACGTCAGAAGCGTTTGAGCGACAGCACTTCGAACGTCTTGCGCAAGGCGCCGTCGGCCTTGTCGCGGCGGGCCAGCGCCATGCGCGCGATCAGCGCATCGACGATACCCAGTTGCGCGATGCGGCTCGTCATCGCTTCCGTCCGGTAGCGCGTCTCCTTGGCCATCGTGCTCAGCACGATGTCCGCATGGTTCTGCAGCGGCGAACGGCCGAAATTGGTGATGCAGATCGTCGTGGCGCCGGCCTCCTTGGCCAAACGCGTCGCGGTCACGGTTTCCAGCGTGCTGCCCGAATGCGACACGGTCAGCACGGCGACGTTCGGCCCCGTAAGCGACGCGGCGATCGCCTGGATGTGCGAATCGACCGCCAGACGGCAATCCAAACCGATCCGCAGCATGCGGTAGTGCGCGTCCTCGGCGATCGAGGCGGCGCTGCCGATGCCATAGATCTCGATGCGCTTGGCCGCGAGCATGGCGCCCACGGCGCGTTCCAGCGCCGCGGGATCGAGCACGCGCAGCGTATCGCGGAGCGCCTGCATGCCGCTGGCGAAGATCTTTTCGATGACTTGTGCCGCGCCGTCCCCGGGTTCGAGATCCTCGTGGATGAACTGCACCGGTTCGACCAAATCCTGGGCGATCGCGATCTTCAGGTGTTGGAACCCGTTGGCGCCGAGATGACGGCACAGATTGATCACGCTGCCTTCGCTCGCCCCCACCCTCTCGGCGACCTCGGTGACGGACATGTGCACGACTTCGGCCGCGTTGTCCGCGAGGAAGGCGGCGATCCGCCCGGCGGTCGGCGACAAGTCCGCGCGCAGCGAACGCAAGCGCTCGCGAATGCCGTCCAGCGCCGGCGCGCGCCGGGCGGGCGATTTCGCCCGGCGGGTCATTTCGCCGCCATCGTCGCGGAGGTGTGGAGCAATCGGGTCTCGACCAAAAACGAGGCGAGATCCGGCCATCCGAGCTGTGCGTCCACGCCGACGAGGGCGCACGCCATACCGAGCGCGCGCGCACCGCGCCCGTCGGTATCCGGATTGTCACCGACCACCAGCGTTCGATCCACTGTCGCGCCCAACGCCGAAAGCGCGCGGACGAACAGCTCGGGCTCGGGTTTGCCGATCACCCGATAACGAACATCGCCCGCGCACGCCAGCAAGGCCGCGAGCATCGCACCGGTTTCCGGCACGCGCCGCGCGTCCGGACCGGGGTGCCAAAGATCCGGATTGGCGACGATCAGCTCGGCGCCCGCGCGCACCGCATCGGCAGCGACGCCGATCCGCGCGAGATCGACCGCCGGATCGCGCGTCGCCAACACGAACGCCGGCGCGTCGTCGGTCGAAACCAGACCGCGCGCGCCCGCGCGCGACGCATCGCCGCCGAGCGTCATGACCCGCGCGCCGGGCCGCGTCGCGGCGATCCAATCGAGCGCGACCTCGCCCGCGAGCACCACACGCGAAGCCGGGACTTCGATGCCCAACCGCGCCAACCGCACCGCGACCTCGCGCGCCGAATCGACCGAATTGTTGGACACGATCGCGCAACGCGGTCCCAGCGCGCGCACCAGCGCGCCCGCACCCTCCACCGCCGCCTCGCCGCGCACAAGCGTGCCGTCGAGGTCGAGCAGAACGAAGGGGGCGGGGGTTCGCGCCAGGAAATGGAGCGTCGCTTCGCGGGACATGACGGTCTATGTAGCGTCGAATTGAGATTTTCTCAATACGGCTCTTTGCGTACTGAGGGATGTTCATCAAGCCGTCACGAAGCCCCGATACAACGGCGGCATTCGCGACGGAGGACTCCGCTTTGGCCGAAATTGTGATCGACGGTTTGATCAAGTCGTTCGGCGCCACACCCGTTCTGCGGGACGTATCGCTGCGTGTGGCGGACGGTGAGTTCGTCTCGCTGCTGGGACCCTCGGGGTGCGGAAAGACGACGCTCTTGCGGATCGTCGCGGGACTAGAAACGCAGGACGCCGGCACGGTGCGGATCGGCGCGCGCGCGGTCGACGACCTCGCACCGAAGGCGCGCGACGTGGCGATGGTATTCCAATCCTACGCGCTCTATCCCTACATGACGGTCGCCGAGAACATCGGCCTGCCGCTTCAGATGCGCCGTCTTTCGCGCGCGCAGCGGCTGCCTCTCATCGGCGCATCGTTGCCGGGAACGCGCGCCATCCGTGCCGACATCGAGGCCGAAATCGTCAAGACCGCCGAGGGTCTGGGGATCGGTCATCTGCTTGATCGCCGTCCCGGTCAACTGTCCGGCGGGCAGCGGCAACGCGTGGCGCTCGCCCGCGCGATGGTGCGCCATCCGGCGGCGTTCTTGATGGACGAGCCGCTTTCCAATCTCGATGCCAAGCTTCGCGTGAAGGCGCGCGCCGAGATCGCGGGCCTGCATCGCCGTCTCGGCGCCACGTTCGTCTACGTGACGCATGACCAAACCGAGGCGATGACGATGTCCGACCGCGTGGCGGTGATGATGGAGGGACGGATCGCCCAGTTCGCTGCGCCGCAGACGCTCTACGACGACCCCGAGACCTTGGCGGTGGCCGCCTTCATCGGCGCACCCGAGATCAACGTGCTGCCCGCCAAACGCCGCGGGGACGGCGCAGTCGAGGTCGCCGGCGCAGTTTGGTCGGCGGCGTTGCCCGACGCCGGCGGCGCTGAGCTACACGCGGGCGTGCGTCCGGAATCCTGGCGGATCGCGCCGCGCGCCGCGCACGCGGACCCGGCATGGCTCGCGGCCGAAGTACGGCACATCGAGCATCTCGGTTCCGAGACGCTGATCCACTGCGCCTTGGCGCGGGGCGGTCATGCGGTCGTTGCCCGGGTCGAACCCGCCTTGGCGGCGGGGTTCCGCGCGGGCGACGGCGCGAGCCTGGCGCCGGATACGACCAAGGTCCTTTACTTCGGCGCCGACGGGGCGCGTTTGCGCGGCGCACGTCCGATGGCGGCGCGCATCCAGCCGGCTTTGGCGCATCATGGTTGACGCCGCCTTCCCATCCGCGCGCCCGCGCCCGTCGCGCCGGGCCGGCGCAGCGTTGGAGGCCGCAGCCGCTTGGACGCTCGCGGGACCGGCGGTGGCCTTGATGTGGACGATGCTGCTGGGACCCGCGCTCGCGGTGGTCGGCCTGTCGCTGACCGACTGGGAATTCGGCATGCCCACGATCGGCTGGGCGGGGCTCGACAACTACTTCGAGATGGCCGGCGATCGCGTCTTCTGGGTCACCTTGCGCAATACGCTCGTCTATGTCGCCTTCGTGGTGCCGTTGTCGGTTTTCTTGGGCCTCGGCGTCGCGCTGTTGATCGAGGCGGGTGCGACCTTGCGCGGATTCTACCGGGCCGCTTTCTTCTTGCCCGTGACGTCGACTTTGCTGGCGATGGCGTTGGTTTTCCAATTCGCTTTCCATCCCAGCGTCGGCGCGGTGAACCGGACGTTCGCGTGGCTCGGCCTGCCGACGACCGATTGGTTGCGCAATCCCGATACGGCGTTGTTCGCGCTTGGGGCGATCGGGATCTGGCAGGCCGTCGGCCTGTCGATGGTGCTTTTCCTTGCCGGGCTCAAGGCCATTCCGCGCGACCTTTACGAGTCGGCGGCGATCGACGGCGCCGACGGCCCGTGGGAGCGCTTCCGCCGCGTGACCTGGCCGATGCTGGGGCCGGCCACGGTCTTTGTCGTGACGATCACCGCGATCCGGTCTTTCCAGGTTTTCGACACGGTGGCGGTTCTCACCGACGGCGGCCCGAACAAGGCGACTAGCGTCCTGCTCTACCAGATGTACCAGGAGGGATTCTCCTTCCTGCGCTCGGCCTACGCGGCGGCGCTGACTTGCGTCTTCCTCGGTTTCGTCCTGCTGCTGACGTGGCTGCAGGTGAAGCTGCTCGACCGCCGGACCCATTACGCGTGATGGACCGCATGACCCGCCGCATGTCCCCAGCCGCTTTCGCCTTCGCCGCCTTTCGCCATGCGGTGCTCGGGCTCGGGTCGGTGTTGATGCTCGCACCATTCGTGCTGATGGTCGCGATCAGCCTCAAGCCGCCGGGCGAGATCTTCGCGCCGGTTTTCACCCTGCTGCCGGAAACGTGGGCGATCTGGGAGAACTACGGCGCGGCGTTCCAGCGCCAGCCGCTGGCGCGGTTCCTGTTCAACGGCTTCGCGATCACTTTCGCCATCTTCGCGCTGCAGGCGCTGACCGCCCTGCCGTGCGCGTACGCGCTCGCCAAACTGCGCTGGCGCGGCCGCGAGACGACGTTCGTGTTCGTGCTGCTCGGCCTGCTGATCCCGCCGCAAGTCACCGCGATCCCGCTCTACATACTCATGTGGCAACTCGGGATCCTCGACACCTACGCGGCCATCGTCATGCCCTCGGCAATTTCGGTCTTCGGGATATTCCTCATGCGTCAGTTTTTCCGCACGGTGCCCGACGATCTGATTCATGCGGCGCGCTTGGACGGTCTCGGCGAATTCGCGATCGTATGGCGGATCATGCTGCCGACCGCGATCCCGGCGCTGATCGCTTTCGGCATCCTGTCCTTCGTGTGGAATTGGAACGAGTTCTTCTGGCCGCTCATCGTGGTGCAGAGCGAGGAACTCGCCCCCCCGCCTTTGGGCATCGTCTTCTTCGCCAATGCCGAGGCCGGTACCGCCTACGGACCCTTGATGGCGGCGGCGACGGTCGTCAACGCACCGCTCGTGCTCGCTTTCCTATTCGCCCAACGCTGGTTCATCGACGGCGTCACGATGACCGGCGTCAAGTAACCCTGGCCCCTCCGGAGGACCCTCAGATGCACAACCTGTCCCGCCGCAAGCTTCTCGCCGCCTCGGCCGCCGCCGCAGGCACCCTCGCCGCGCCCGGCTACCTGCGCGCGCAGTCGCAGACCGTCGAGTTGTCGGTCCAGTATTCGATTCCCGTGTTGTTCAAGGATCTCATCGAGAAGCTCGTCGCCGGGTTCAACTCGGCCAATCCCTCGATCCGCGTGTCGTTGCGCGCGCCCGAACTCGGCTACGAAGAGATCATGCAGCGCAATCTGCGCGACGCCATCACCAACACTTTGCCGGACGTCGCGTTCCACGGTCTGAACCGCCAGCGCACACTCGACGAGCGGCAGATCCCTGTCGATCTGCGGCCGTTCATGGCGGGCGACCCCGAGACGCCGTCGCTCGGCTTCTCCGACGCGCTGCTTTCGCTCGGCCGCGTGGGCGCCAAACAGACGGGCGTCGGCTTCGCGCTGTCGACGCCGATCCTCTACTACAACGCCGAATTGCTGCGCGCGGCGGGCGGTAACCCCGAGCGCCTGCCCGAATCTTGGGACGAATTGCTGCGCTTGGCCGCGGCGATCCACAATCCCGGTCGGTCGCACACCGGCATGTTCTTCGACTGGACGATCACCGGCAACTGGTCGTGGCAGGGCCTCGTCTTTTCGCACGGCGGCTCGATGCTCAACGCCGAGGAAACGCGCGTCGCCTTCAACGAAGAGCCCGGGATGCGCGCGATCCGGCTGATGCGCCGCATGCTCGACGACGGTCGCATGCCCGACATCCAGCCGGCCACGATGTTCCAGGACTTCCTGGCCGGCCGGATGGGCATCGCCATGCAGTCGACGGCCCAACTTGGCCGCTTCAATCGCGAGATCGGCGGCCGCTTCGGGCTGGTGTGCGGGCGTTACCCGCTTTCCGCGCCGACCGCGCGTCTTCCCTCGGGGGGCAACGTCGCGATGATGTTCACCAAGGACGCCGCAAAACAGCGCGCCGCCTGGCAGTTCATCAAGTATTGCTGCGGCCCCATCGGCGCCACCGAAATGGTCCGCGCCACCGGCTACGTTCCTGCGACCACGGTGCCCGCGACGCGCGAGGACATGCTGGCCGGATTCTATCGCGACAACCCCAATCACATGATCGCAATCCGCCAACTCGACGTGCTGACCGGTTGGTACGCCTTCCCCGGCCAGAACGCGCTTCGCATCACCGACGTGATCAACGACCACCTCCAGACGGTCGTCAACAAGTCGCGGGAACCGGAAGCCGCGATGGCGAGCATGGCGCAGGCGGTCCAAGGTCTCCTGCCGCGGCGCGCGGGTTGATCCCGCACGGAAAGGAAGCAGATCATGCGTCTGGCGGTCGTCACCGACATCCACCACGGACGGGTCACGTTCGTGAAACAGGGGCCGCGCGCGCTCGGCTTGCTCGAGGCCGCCCTGCGCCGGGCGCGCGAGGCCAAGGTCGACGCGGTCGTCGAACTCGGCGACCGCATCTCGGACGTCGATGCGGCGGCCGATTTCGCCCTGGAGAGCGAAGTCGGCCGCGTTTTCGCCGAGAGCGGCCTCGCGCGGCATCACATCTGCGGCAACCACGATCGCGCGCATCTTTCCGCCGATCGCAACGCCGTGGCTTTGAACGCCCCGTTGGGCACGCGGGCGGTCGAACTCGGCGACATTCGGTTGGCGTTCTGGGAGCCGGATGTGTCGCTGTCGCGCGCGCGGGGCTTTTCGCTCGCGCCGGGCGACCTCGAATCGCTGCGCGATCTGTTGGGACGAAGCGATCGGCGTACGATCCTGTTCAGTCACGCGCCCCTATCCGGCCACTCGATGCGCGGGAATTACTGGTTCGAGAACAATCCCGCGCACGCGACCTACGCCCAAATCGACGACATCCGAAAAATCCTTGCCGAGGCGCCGTGCCCGCTGCTCGCGATCGCCGGTCATGTGCATTGGAATTCGGTCGCCGACGTCGACGGCACGACCCACTTGACGCTCCACTCGCTGAGCGACAGTACGTTCAGCCATCCAGAGCCGTCGGGCGCCTTCGGCTGGTTGACGGTCGAAGCCGATCACGTCTTATGGCGGGTCGACGGTCTCTCGCCGGTCGCGATGGAGCTCCCGTTTCCAGCGGCGAAATCGAGCCGCCCGGCGACATTGCCGCGCTTTTCCGACCTGGCGAAGGGTGCTGACCTGATCTCCGCCTAACGCGCGGCGGGCTCCGGTGGCGGGGGAAGTTCGCCGAGCGCGGCAAGGCCCAGGGCACAGCCGCAAAACGGGCAATCGCTGGCCAAGGCCAGATCGCGGGCCTGGGTCTCGGGCAGGCCGCGGCCCTCCAGTTCGGCGATCATCGCATCGATCTGGCGCCGGTGTTCGTTGCGCGCTTCGCAAGCGGCGATCACGAGCCGCTGGCGTGGGGCGTCCATTTCCTCGATGCGCAAGGCCAACGCCGCCGGCGCAACGGCCGGGACGGCGGCCAAACCCAACGCGGTACGGAGCATCTGACGGCGGGTGTTCGACATGGGGCCTCCGGGCTATCCGATTAATATAGGGCCGTTATCCGGGCTTGCCAAATCCCCAGCGGACCGCCACATACCCCCGGTCACTGTTTTGTCCCCCATGCCCCTGGTTCGCATGCCCTTCCGGCGTTTACTGGCTGTTCTCCTGGCCCTGGCCTTTACCGCCGCCATTTTCGCGGCGCCTGCATCGGCCGCCGGTCAGGCGATGCGCGGCGTGCCGCCCGAGGGGCGCTTGGAATTCTCGGTCGTCAAGTCCGGGGCCGAAATCGGCCGGCACGCGATCCGTTTCTCCGAGAAAGACGGCGCCTTGATCGTCGATATCGAGGCGAGTTTGCGCGTGCGCTTCGCCTTCGTCACGGTCTACCGCTACGCCCAGCGTACGCGGGAAACCTGGCGCGACGGGGCGCTGGTGGCGTTCGAAAGCGATATCGACGACAACGGCACGCCCTTTCGTGTGCGCGCCGAGCTGCGCGAGGGCGCGCTGCACGTGAACGGACACGAGGAAAAGCTGGCGCTTGCCCGCGGGACGCATCCGTTGAGCTATTGGAATCCGGATTTGATGCGTCAATCCAAAGGGATCGACCTGCAGTGGGGGTCGCTCGCCGAACTCGACGTCGCCGAACGGGGCATCGAACGGCGTAAGGTGCGCGGCGCCGAGGTCGAAACCCGGCGCTTCAACATGAAGGGCACGGAAGTGAAGGCCGGCAAGCGCCAGCCCAAACCCTGGCTGGATGTCGACGCGTGGTACACGGCCGAAGGCAAGCTGGTCGGCATGGCGTTCCATTATCGCGGCTTCGATTTCGACTACGTGCTGCAGTGAACCGTCCGGCGGGCGGGGGCGTATCGTGACCATGGAAATCGCACCCGTCTGGATCACCGGCGCCTCGTCGGGCATCGGCCGCGGCCTCGCGCTCAAACTGGCGCGCGAAGGCCGCAAGGTCGTCGTCTCTGCCCGCTCGGCCGAAGCGCTTGCCGATTTGGCGCGCGAACACCCCAACCTTGCCGCCTGGCCGCTCGATACGACCGACGCCGACGCATGCGCGGCGGCCATCGCCGGAATCGAAGCCGCGCACGGCAAGATCGCCCTCGCCGTGCTCAACGCCGGCACGCATATCCCCACTCCGGCCGCCGATTTCCGGATCGCCGACGCCAAACGGCTGATCGACGTCAACCTGACGGGCACCGTCAACGCCCTGGCCCCGCTGTTGGGCCGCCGCACGCGGCACATCGCGATCGTCGCCTCGGTCGCCGGCTATTCGGGTTTGCCGACGGCCGCGATCTACGGCGCCACCAAAGCGGCCCTCATCAACATGTGCGAGGCGCTGAAGCCCGAGTGCGACGCGCTGGGCATCAAGCTCCAACTCGTCGATCCCGGCTTCGTCCGCACGCCGCTGACGGACAAGAACGAGTTTCCGATGCCGTTCCTGATGGAGCTCGACGCGGCGGTCGACGCGTTCGCGCGCGGGCTCGCCGCCGACAGGTTCGAAATCGTCTTCCCGCGCCGCTTCGCCCTCATCCTGAAATTCTTGCGTTTGCTCCCTTACGGGCTCTATTTCCGGCTCGTCCGCCGCATGACGGGAGTTTGACCGAATGGAGCTGCGCGCCGCCTTGGACCGCTACGCCCGTTTCTACGAAACGATGTCGCGGGCCGATCTCGAGACGCTCGACCGGTTCGTGACCGAGGACGTGCGCTTCAAGGATCCGTTCAACGACGTGACCGGCGTGGACGCGATGGCGCGGTGCCTCGCCATGGCCTACGATCACGGCACGCCGAAATTCGAGGTTCTGGACCGCGCCGCCTCCGAACGGGCGGGCTACCTGCTGTGGCGCTATACCTCCACGCCGAAGGGCGCCAGCGTTCCCGCTTGGATCGTCGAGGGCATGAGCGAGGTCCGCTTCGCGCCCGACGGCCGGGCCGTCGAGCATATCGACCACTGGGATTCGGGCGAGCAGTTCTACCTTCGCCTGCCGATCATCGGGTGGCTGGTCGGCAAGGTGCGCGCCAGGCTCAAGGTTGGCGCTTAAACACGATCGTGACCGAACCGATCTGGATGCCCCAACGATAGACGTAGGCGCGGTTGATCAACACGCCATCCGATTGCAGGAACATCCAGTCGTCGAAGCGCACCTTCCAGCGCCCGTCGCCGACCTTCAAATTCAGGTAATAGCCGAAATTGAACGCGTTGCCGGCGGCCCGGCCTTGCGCTGCGCCGATCGCGTCCTCGGTCCGGCCTTCCCAAGCGTCCGGCCCCGTGCGCTTGAGGCGCCAGACGCGCCGCTCGCGCTCGCCGTCGGTGTAAAGGAACCGCTCGTCGAGGACGAACTCGTCGCCGACCCAAGCGCCCTCGATGTCGACCGCGAACTCGCGCCGCAGATTGCCGAGGCGGTCCTCGAAAATCCCCCACGCGCGGGTCGTGCCGAGGAAGTATTCCTCGATCTTCAGTTCGGGCGTCTTGCCCTTGAAATCTTCGATCTTCATGCCGCCGCATCCCGCCAAGGTCAGGGCCAGCGCGAGGCCCAAGAGAATCCGTTTCATGCCGACATCGTCCTCGCTTCGATCCGCGCACGCAACGCGCCTTGCGCGCGCGCGTCGAGCGGAAAGTTCCAGATGACCGCCACGGCCGCCAATTTGAAGGCGACCGGCACCCAAGCATATAGAACGGCGAGCGCGAAAAGCCCGTCGCCCGTGCCCGCGCCGCGCGCGTAGCCGGCGAACTCGAGGGCGGGAAAAGCGAGTGCCGGCGCCAACGCCAGCGCAAGCTTGGTCGCGACCGACCACAGTGCGAAGTAAAGACCCGCGCGCGCCGCCCCGGTTTCGGCCGTTTCCGCGTCGATCGCGTCGGCCTGCATCGAGGCGGGCAGCGACAGATCCGCGCCGAGGCAGAAGCCCGTCGCCACGCAGATCGCGGCGAACCAGATCCCATCCCCCGCCCCCAGCAGCGGCGCCGGCAGGAAGGCAAGACAGCTCGCCAGCATCGCCACGCACCAGGCGCGGTGCTTGCTGGTGCGCCGGGCGTAGGCGAGCCAGAACGGCACGGAGGCCAGCCCGCACAGGAAATAGATCAGCAAGAACGCGCCTTCCTGCCCTTGCGCGTCGAGCACATCACCCGCGTAGAGCAAAAACAACGTGGCAGGCAGCGCGTTGGCCACACCGTTGACGAGGTAGCTTGCGATCAGCCGCCGGAACGGCAGATTGGCGCGCAACGCGCCGAGGCCCGCACGCCAGCCCGGCCAGGCCGAGGGTATTGCGGTCTTGGGCTCGGGCACGCGCAGCAGCAAAACGACGCCCGCAACCGGCAGCAGCACCGCACAGCTCCACAAGATCGCGCGCAATGCGGCTTCCTCGACCGGGCGGCCAGGTTCGCCGGGCAGCAGCACCGGCAAAGCCGAGGCGACCGCGACGCCCGCCACGGTCAGGCTTTCGCGCCACGCGGTCACGCGGTTGCGGGCGTGGTATTCGGTCGCGAGTTCAGCCCCCCACGCTTGATGCGGGATCTGCAGCATCGACCAGCCGAGATAGACGGCAAGCATCCAGAACAGCAGATAGCCCGCCCCCGCGCTCGCCGGCGGATCGAACAACGCCCAACTCGCCCCGATGGTCACCGGCAGCGCCGCCAGCAGCCAAGGCCGCCGCCGGCCGATGGGCGTGCGCGTGCGGTCGGACAGGAACCCGATCGCCGGATCGACCGCGACGTCCCAAAGCCGCGCGACCAGCAGCACGAGGCCGATGGCCGACAGCGTCAACGTCGTCGCTTGCGCGTAATAGGCCGGCAGAAACACGAGCAACGGCAGCCCCAGCATCGCCGCGGGCAACGCCGGGGCGGCATAGGCGATCAAAACGCCGGTCGTCGGCTCCCCCCGAGGCGCCCGGTCAGGGGCGGACAAGGGCGACCTGCGTCACGTCCGTCGAACCCGAGCGGAACCCGGCCTCGCAATAGGCGAGGTAGAACTCCCACATGCGCTTGAAGCGGACGTCGAAACCCAGCGGCTCGATCTCCGTCCAGCGCGACTGGAAGCGCGCGTTCCATTCGGCGAGCGTGCGCGCGTAGTCGAGGCCGAAGAACTCCTGCTTGGCGAGCGTCAGGCCCGCGCGTTCGTATTCGCGCGCCAGAGCGGCGTTGGACGGCAGCATGCCGCCCGGGAAGATGTAGCGCTGGATGAAATCCACGCCCGAGCGGTAGGAGTCGAAGAACCGGTCGGCGATCGTGATGATCTGCAATGCCGCCCGCCCGCCCGGCGCCAGCGCCTCGCGCAACTTGCCGAAATAGGCGGGCCAGTATTTCTCGCCCACCGCCTCGAACATCTCGATCGACGCGATGCGGTCGTAGCGTCCCTCGACGTCGCGATAGTCGACGAACTTCGCCTCGATCCGTTCGCCCAGCCCTTCGCTTTGGACCTTGGCGCGGGTGTGCTCGAGCTGCTCCTTCGACACCGTGATTGCGGTGACTTGGGCCTGATATTCCTTGGCGAGATAGGCCGCAAAACCGCCCCAACCGCAGCCGATTTCGAGCACGCGCTGGCCGGGTTTCACGTCCAGCTTTTCGGCCATGCGGCGGAACTTGGCGCGCTGGGCATCCTCGAGATCGGCAATGCCCGGTTCGTAGACCGCCGAGGAATACGCCATCGTCGGGTCGAGCCACCGCGAATAGAAGGCGTTGCCGAGGTCGTAGTGGTAGGCGATGTTCTTCTTCGATCCGGTGCGGGTATTCGCACGCAACGCATGCCACAAACGGCGCGCGAGGTTGAGCGCTGGCGCGAGCGCGCTGGCTTTGCCGTAATGCAGATCGTTGCATGCCGCTTCGTTGCGCGCGGCGAGTTCGAGCACGGCGGCCAAATCGGGCGTGTCCCAATCCCCGTCCATATAGGCTTCCGCGAACCCGACATTCCCGCCGAACATCAACCGGCGCGCGGCGCGGCGATGGCGGACGATCAGCTTGGCCGACGGCCCCTCGACCGCCCCTTGGAAAATCCGCGACGCCCCGCCCGGCAGGACGATTTCGAGACGCCCGATTTCGATGCGCTGGGCCGCGAGCAGCAAGGCCCCCATCGCCCAACCGTTCGAATCAGCTTCGCGCATGGCCGATTCCTCCCTCCGCCACCCCGGCGAGTTCGACGGCCGCAGCGGGAGGTGCGGGCCGGGGGTGGTACTTCGCGCCTTTGAGCCACAACTTAAGCGCCTCCCAATGAATCCCGACGATGACCTTGAGCGTCAAGAGGGGATAAGCGACGAACGCCTTGGCGAATTCGGCGTCGGCGAAGGGCGCGCGCTCGGCGACGTGTGTGGCGATCAACAACTCGCCCTCGGGGACGCTTTGCCGGATCAACATCGCGAAGCGGTCCTCGGGCGCGTCGACGCGGAAGCGATAGGTCGCGCGCATGCCGATGAAGGGCGAAACGTGGAAATTCTTCTCGGCACGCTGGACGACCGGCGCATCGGCTGTGCGGGCGGGATCGACCGGGATCAGATAGCCGTGCTGCTCGCCGAAGGTATTCTTGACCTCGTAGAGCATCGCGGCGAGCCGGCCGGCCGCGTCGTGGCAGAAATACACGGTCAGTGGGTTGAACGCGTAACCCAGGATGCGCGGAAAGCAATGGGCGTAGATCTTCGCACCCGCCGCCGCGAGGCCCGCGTCGGCCAGCCGCGCGCGAACCCAATGCAGCGCCGGAGTGCCGTCGCGCGCGCCGTGGTCGCGATCCTGGAACGAGAACAGCCGCGCGCGGTTGTAGCCGAACAACTTCGAGCGCGCGTCGAGGGCGGGCAGTTCCTCGAGATCGACGAGCATGGAAAACACGCGGTAGGCGAAGCGATGGCGGAACGGCCGCAAGCGGGCGTGCATCACTTGACCAAAGTAAAGGCAGGATTGCGGCATGGTGCTTCGAAGTCTACTCGGCCGCCGCGGGTAACGGCAGGGGGGCGGACGCCACCGCCGTTCCCCAAGGCCGGCGCACGCCGAAGGTTTCGGCCGCGGCAAGACCGCTGCGCAACCCGTCCTCGTGGAAGCCATAGCCGGTCCAAGCCCCCGCGAAGACGAGTCCGCGAGCACCCTGGATTTCGGGCAGCCGCGCTTGGGCGGCGAGTGTGCCGGCGTCGAAGGCGGGATGCATGTATTCCCACGCGCCCAGTACCGTCTCGGGGCGGGGCGCCCGGATCGGATTGAGCGACACGAACAGCGGAAAATCCGCGTCGAGATTCTGAAGGCGGTTCATCCAATAGGTGACCGAGACCAGCCGTTCGCCGGTCATGTCGGTCCCCTCGCGCTCCGCGAGATAGTTCCAGCTCGCCCACGCGAGTTTGCGTTTGGGCATCAGGGCGAGATCCTGATGCAGCACCGCAAGATTGGGCTGGAAGGTGAAGGCGCCCAGGATGTCGCGCTCCTGCGGCGTGGGGTTCTCGAGCAGCGCCAAGCTCTCGTCCGCGTGGCCCGCGAGAACGACGCGATCGAAGCGCCGCACTTTGCCGTCCTGACCGCGCACTTTCACCCCGCCCGGCTCCACCCGCACGCCCGCGGCCCCGTTCTCGCGCCCCAGCGAAGGACCGATATCGGCAAGGATCGCCTTCACGTATTCGCGCGAGCCGCCTTTGACCGTGCGCCACAGCGGCCGGTCGAAGATCTGCAACAGGCCGTGGTTGCGGAAGAACGCGCAGAAGCTGCGCGCCGGGAATTCGAGCATTTTCGAGGGCGGGCAGGACCAGATCGCCGCCGCCATCGGAATCAGATGGTTTTCCACGAATTCGCGCGAATATCGGCCCCGGATCAGGAATTCGCCCAAGGTCGGGCCTCCGACGCCACCCGCGGCCATCGCCGTGCCGTCCCGGAAAAAGCGCATCGCGTCGCGCAGCATGCGCCAATGGCCGGGGCGCAGCAGATTCGACGGTTGCGCGAACAATCCGGTCCACGTGCCGCCCGAATACTCGACGCGGCCGCGGTCGATCGACGCGGCGAAGGACATGTTCGAGGTTTCGCTCGCCACGCCCAAGCGATCGAACAATGCGATCAGATTGGGATAGGTCGCTTCGTTGTAGACGATGAAGCCGGTGTCGACCGGGATCGCGCGCGAGCTGCCGTCCTTGGCCTTGGCGACGACCTCGACCGTATGGGCGTGGCCGCCCAAGCGCGCTTCCTTCTCGTAGAGCGTCACCCGATGTCGCTTGGACAGCAGCCACGCCGCACCGAGCCCCGAAACGCCCGCGCCGATCACGGCGATATCCATCGGGCGCGACCCGTCCGGGCCGGCGAAATCGTCGTGCGGCGTCATTTCAAGCGGCCTCTTTCAATGATTGGAACGCCGCCAACGCGCGCGCGCGCGCTTCGCCGTGATCCACGATGGGGTTGGGATAGGTGACGCCGAGTTTCACGCCCGCGCGCGCCAGCACGTCGGCCGGCGCCTCCCACGGCGTGTGGATGTGTTCGGCGGGCAGACGGGCGAGTTCGGGCACGAAGCGGCGGACGTAAGCGCCGTCGGGATCGAATTTGGCGCCCTGCAGCATGGGATTGAAGATTCGGAAATAGGGTGCGGCATCCGCCCCGCAGCCCGCGACCCATTGCCAGCTCGCCGCGTTGTTGGCGAGATCCGCGTCGACCAGCGTGTCCCAGAACCAATCCTCGCCCGCGCGCCAGGGTTGGAGCAGATGCTTGACGAGGAACGACGCCGCGATCATCCGAACGCGATTGTGCATCCAGCCGGTTTGCCACAACTCGCGCATGCCCGCGTCGACGATGGGATAACCGGTCGCACCTTTGCGCCACGCGCGCAAATGCGCGGGATTCTCGCGCCAGGGGAAATCGCGGAATTCGGTGCGCAGCGCCGTCTCGGGCAGATCGGGCAATTGGAACAGCAGATGATGCGAGAACTCGCGCCACCCGAGTTCGGCGACGAACTTGGTCGACGACGCCCCCGCATGGAAGCATTGGCGCGGCGAGATTTCGCCGAAATGCAGATGCGGCGACAGCCGCGACGTCGCCTCGATATCCGGCCGGTCGCGCGAAGACGCGTAACCCGACAGCGCCGTCGCCACGAATGAAGCGAGCCGCGCTTGCGCACCCGCCTCACCCGGCGTCCAAACCGAAAAGCCGCCCGCCCAATCGGGCTTGGTCGGCAGCAGCGCCCAAGCATCGAGCGCATCCGACGCCGGCCATGCGCCCGGCGCCGACGCCTTCTTGGGGGCGGGCACGGCCGCCGACGGCGGTTCGGCGGCAAGACACGCCTTCCAGAACGGCGTAAACACCCGGAAGGGCGTGCCGGTCTTCGACACGATGGTCCACGGCTCGAACAGCAAATTCGCGTTGAAGCTTTTGGCGACGAGACCGCGCGCCTCCAGATCGGCTTTGATCGTCTTGTCGCGCGCGACCGCGAAAGGCTCGTAGCAGCGGTTCCAGTGCACGCCCGCGGCTTTGGTTTCGCCGATCAACGCATCCAAGCACGCCGCGGATCTGCCCCGGCGCAAGATCAGCTTCAGCCCGAGGTCGCCGAGATCGCGCGCGAGCGACGCGAGCGAATGATGCAACCACCAGCGGCTGGCGCCGCCCATCCGCCACACGCCCGGCGCGTCGTCGTCGAGGATGTAGACCGGCACCACGGGCGCGCCGGTCGCGATCGCCTCGCGCAAAGCCGGATTGTCGGAAAGCCGCAAATCCTGACGGAACCAGACCAGAAGAGGCGAAAGGGACATGCGGACGGAGAGCGTTACCGGTTGAGGATGAACGTCTTTACGCCCCGGGACCCGGGACGGATCACTCGCGCGGCGGCTTCGGAAGGCGCGCGATCGGCGCCAAGCGGTCGGCCGGGAACAAATGCAGGCGATCCCGACCCGTCATCAATACCCGAAACCGCGTGCGTCCGAACAGGCCCGCGATCGCCCGATCGAGCGCATCGAGACCGCCGGCATACGCGCCGAACGCCGGCATCACCATCCGCCGTCCGTCATGCGCGAAACACGGCGCCACGACCCGCCCTGCAGACGTGGTGACGCAGGCCTTCGGATGGAAGTGCCCGACGATCTCGCCCGGCGATAAAACCGCACCGGCCGGTGCGTGACGCAGAACGAGGCGCCCTTCCGCGACCTCGGTTACCGCGCGGCCCCCCAAAACCGACGGTATCGCGGGATCGTGGTTCCCCAGCACCCACACCCAGTCGACCCCATCCATCAGCCGGACGAGCATCTCCCGATCCGCAGGCGCGATCCGATCGGCCGCGCCGGTATCGTGGAACGAGTCCCCCAGACAAACGACGCGCGCGGGCGTGTAGCGCCGGATCAAACGCTGGAGTTCGCCCAACGTGGCGCGGGTGTCGTAGGGCGGCAGCATCACGCCCTTGGCGGCGTACGCCGAGCCTTTCTCCAAATGCAGGTCCGCCACGACCAAGGTTTTGACCGCCGGCCAATAAAGCGCGCCCGAGGGATCGGCGAACAGCGCCGTGTCTTCGATCGTGATCCGGGCGTGCATCAGAAAAGTTCGCTCTGCGGGTCTTCGGCGGTCGCTTCGTCGATCAGGGCTTGCGCGGCCGCTTCGTCGGCCAACGCGTCTTCGATGGCCGCACCGTAGATCGCTTCGCGGCCCACTTCCAGCAGCACCGGAACGGCCAATGGCGAAACGCGCGCCAAGCGCCGATGCCGGATCGCGCCGCGGCAACCGCGCAGCATCGCGGCCAAACGCTCCAGATCGACCAGGCCGGTCGCCGCATCGGCCCTTGTCGCGCGCAACAGGACGTGATCGGGTTCGTGCTTGCGCAGCACGTCGTAGATCAGGTCCGACGAGAAGGTCACCTGCCGGCCACTTTTCTCCTGGCCGGGATGGCGCCGCTCGATCAGCCCCGCGATCACCGCGACGTTGCGGAACGCGCGTTTGAGCATCGAGGAATCGGCGAGCCACTCCTCGAGTTCGTCGCCGAGAATGTCCTCGGCGAAGAGCTCGGCCGGCCGTTCGGCCGGCTTCAGCGACCACACCGCGATCGAGTAATCGGACGCGACGAACCCCAAAGGCCGCAACCCGGTCCGTTCCATCCGCCGTGTCAGCAGCAGACCCAAGGTCTGATGCGCGTTGCGTCCGGCGAAGCAATAGGCGACCAGAAACCAGCGTCCATGGCGCGGAAAGGTTTCGATCAGCAATCCGGTCCGTTCGGGCAGGGAAGACCGCCGGCGCTGCAATCCCAGCCATTCCTTCACGTCGCTCGGGAACCCGCGCCACGCGGCGGGATCGGCGAGCAGACCGCGCACCCGGTCGGCGAGTTCGGCCGTGAAGGGCATCCGCCCGCCGGCGAAGACCGGCACTTTGGGCTGGTCGTCCTTCGCGCGGGAGACTTCGACCGTCGTCTCGCGCAGGCCTTCGTAGCGCAGCACCTGACCCGCGAAGGCGAAACTGTCGCCGGGGGCGAGTTGCACGACGAAGTTCTCCTCGATCCGGCCGAGCCGTTTGCCGCGCCGGAAGGCGACGTTGAGCATCGGCTCCTCGACGATCGTGCCGACGTTGAGCCGGTACTGACGCACGACGAGCGCGCCGGCAACCGTCCAGCGCCCGGCGTCGTCGCGTTTGAGGCGCTTGAAGCGCTCGTAGGCGCCGAGGGCGTAGCCGCCATCGGCCACGAAGCCGAGCACGCGGTCGAAATCCCCGCGCGTCAACCCGGCATAGGGTGCCGCCCGGCGCACATTGGCGTAGGTCGCCTCGGCGTCGAACGGCGCCGAGCACGCGCGCGCCAGAAGATGCTGCGCGAGCACGTCGAGCGCGCCCGGCGGCATCCGCAAGGGCTCGATCTCGCCCGCTTCGAGGGCCGCGATCGCCGCGCGGCATTCGAGCATTTCGAAGCGGTTGGCGGGCACGAGGATGGCGCGCGACGGCTCGTCGAGCCGGTGATTGGCCCGGCCCACGCGCTGGATCAGCCGCGCGGCCCCTTTGGGCGCGCCGATCTGAACGACCAGATCGACGTCGCCCCAGTCGATCCCCAGATCGAGCGAGGATGTGGCGACCACGGCGCGCAGCTTGCCCGCGGCCATCGCCGCCTCGACCTTGCGCCGCTGTTCGGGCGACAGCGAACCGTGGTGCAGGGCGATGGGAAGATTGTCGGCGTTGAGCTTCCAAAGCTCGCGGAAGCAGATTTCCGCCTGCGCGCGCGTGTTGACGAACACGATCGCCGAGCGCGCGGCCTTGAGCGCCAGGTAAACCTCCGGCAGCGCGTGCACGGCCATGTGCCCGCCCCACGGGATGCGCGCTTCGGGCACCAGGATCGAGACCCGCGCTTGGGCCCCCGCTCCCCCGCGCACGATTTCGGGCGTCGCATCCATTCCGGCGCCGAGATAGCCCGCGAGCTTCGGCGGTTCGGCGACCGTGGCCGAAAGGCCGATGCGGCGCGCGCGCGGGGCGATGTCGGCCAGCCGCGCGAGATCGAGGGCAAGCAGATCGCCGCGCTTGGTCCCGGCCAAAGCGTGGATCTCGTCGATCACGACCGCACGCAATCGGGCGAACGTGGCGGGCGCATCGGGGTATGACAGCAGCAGCGCCAGCGATTCGGGTGTCGTCATCAGGATGTGCGGCGGGGATTTGCGCTGGCGAACGCGTTTGGCTTGGGGCGTGTCGCCGGTCCGGCTTTCAGCCCGCAGGGGCAGGTCCATCTCGGCGATGGGTCGCTCGACGTTGCGGTGCACGTCGATGGCGAGCGCCTTCAAGGGCGAGACGTAAAGCGTGTGCAACCCCGGTGCGGGGTCGGCGGCCAGTTCGACGAGGCTCGGCAGAAACCCCGCCAAAGTCTTGCCCGCGCCCGTAGGCGCGACCAGCAAGGCCGACCGGCCGGCGCGCGCGTGGTCGAGCAGTGCGGCCTGGTGCGCGCGCAAGCGCCAGCCCCGCGCCGCCATCCAGCCCGCGAAGGGTTCGGGCAGGCCGCTCACGCGCCCGCGAGCGGCCGAGGACGAACGCGGTGCGTCCCACGGACGACCGGACCGGCGAGCGCGCGCAATCCCAACACCGTCATCGCGCGGCCCCCGGATTGAACGCGACCGCCACGTCGTCCGGCGGGGCACCGCCCGTCTCCCGGATCAAGAACGCGGGCCGCCCGGCGATCATCCGGAAGCTCGCCGTCGCCCCGGGCGGTACGGGCCCCGACTGCACGCGGTTGCGCGCGTCCGCGCAAAAGGCGGTCAACGCGGCGGCGATCTCGCCGGCGTCGAAGTCGATGCGCCGTTCCCCGCCCTCGTCGGTCGCCACGATCAGGACGACGCGCAGCGTCCGCGGTTCGCATTGGACGCCCAGGATGCGGCCCGGCGGCAAAGGGTCCTTAAGCGCGCGCCGGAACGCGGTCAGCGCATTGACGAGTTCGCTTTCGCGCAGCAAGAGCGCGCGGTAGGCCTCGGTGCCGGGCGGCAAGGTTCGGGGCTTGGCCATCGCGCGCCCTCGTCTGCCCTATGCCGCCGCTTCGGACAGGATTTCGAGGGTCAGCGCCTCGGGTTCAACCGGACCCGCGACATGCGCCGACAGCGCCAAGCGCCCCTCGATCAGATGCAGATCGCGCGCCGCACGCGGCGGCAGCACCACGCCCACGTCGTGGCAGCGCATCGCCAAGGCGGCCACCACGGAGTCCTTGTCGTAGACGAAGCGCTTGCGGTCGGGCGGCGCGCCGAAGGACAGCGCGCAGCCCAACGTATCGGGATCGATCTCGAACAGATCGGCCGGCGTCGTCGGGGTCGACAGGCCGCGCCGTCGGTCGTAGGCGACCAACGCGCCGCGCACGTCGCGCCAGGAAAAAATCACGAATCGGTACTCGCTCGCCATCCGACGCCCCCAGGTCCGATTTCGCGGCACCCGGCGGGCGGCGTCAAGCGGATCGAACGCGAAGCGCCCTCACTCCGCCGGATGGGCGGCCGGCGCCGCCTTGCGGAAGCGGCGCGAAAGCTCGCGCATGACCACGTAGAACACCGGGGTCAGGAACAGACCGAAGATCGTCACGCCGATCATGCCAGAGAACACGGCCGTCCCCAGGGATTGGCGCATCTCCGCGCCCGGCCCCGTCGCCGTGACCAACGGAACCACGCCCAGGATGAAGGCGAGCGCGGTCATCAGGATCGGGCGCAGGCGCAAGCGGCAGGCCTCGACCACCGCGGCGATCGGATCCTTGCCCTCGTGCTCGAGCTGACGCGCGAACTCCACGATCAAAATCGCGTTCTTGGCGGCGAGGCCCACGAGCACGATCAACCCGACCTGGACCAGAATGTTGTTGTCGAGCCCGCGGATCATCACGCCGATCAGCGCCGAAAGCACGCTCATCGGCACGATCAGCACGATCGCCAGCGGCAGACCCCAGCTTTCGTACTGGGCGGCGAGTGCCAGAAACACGAACACGACCGCCAACGCGAAAATCCAGACGGCCGTGTTGCCGACCAGCTTTTCCTGCAGCGCGAGTTCGGTCCACTCGAAGCTGATGCCCGCGGGCAGCGTCTCCGCGGCGAGGCGCTCGATCGTGGCGATCGCCTGCCCCGAGGAAATTCCCGCCGCCGTCAACTGGATCGGAACGGAGACATAGGCGTTGTAGCGCTGGACCAGATCCGGCCCGGCGGTGTCGCGAATATCCACGATCGTGCCGAGCGGCACGAGATCGCCTGTCGCCGATCGCACCTTCAACCGCGCGATATCCTCGCGGTCCACGCGATGGACGCGGTCGGCCTGCGCGCGCACCTGATAGACGCGCCCGAACGCGTTGAAGTCGTTGACGTAAGCGGTGCCGAGATTGAACTGCAACGTCTCGAAGATGTTGCCGATCGGCACGTTCAGCATCTGCGCTTTGGTCCGATCGATATCGAGATAGATCTGCGGCGTGCCGGCCGAGAAGGTCGTGAATACGCCCACCAGCCCCGGCACCTGGCGCAAGCGGCCGATGAATTCGTTGGCGACCTCCAGCAGGCGGCGCGGGTCGTTGCCGGTGCGGTCCTGCAATTGCAGCTTCAACCCGCCCAATCCGCCGATACCCGGCACCGCCGGCGGCGGGATCGGGATGATGAAGGCGTCCTGGATCGACATCGTCCGGCCGAAGACCTGGCGCAGGATGTTGCCCACGCTCAAGCCCTCGCGCGTGCGTTCGGCGAACGGCGTGAAGCCGGTGAACACGACGGCCGCGTTGGGCGCGTTGGTGAACGTGGCGCCCGAAAAACCCGCGAAGGCGACGGCGTCCTTGATGCCGGGCGTGGCCTTCAGGATTTCGCTGGCACGCAGCGTCACCGCGTCGGTGCGTTCGAGCGAAGCCCCGTCGGGCAGTTGGATCGCCACGATGCCGTAGCCGCGATCGAGCGGCGGAATGAAGCCGCGCGGCACCATCGAGCCGACCTGCACGGTCAGCGCCGCGAGGCCGACGTAGACGCCGAGCATCACGAGCTTTCGCTTGGCGACCCAACCGGCCGACCGCGCGTAGCCGTTGCCCATCTTGTCGAAGCTGCGGTTGAACACGCGCGCGAACGCCGCGCCCGCCTTGCCCAACGGGCCCGTCGGCGCGTGCCCGGGTTCGTGCTTTTTGAGCAGCATGGCGGCCAACGCGGGCGAAAGCGTCAACGAATTGAAGGCCGACAGCACCGTCGCCACCGCGATCGTGACGGCGAATTGCCGGTAGAACTGCCCCTGCAGGCCGGGAACGAAGGCGGTGGGGATGAACACCGCCGCCAGCACGACGGCGATGGCGATCACGGCGGTGCCGACCTCGTCCATCGTCTCGTGGGCGGCGTCGCGCGGGCTCATGCCGTTGGCGATATTGCGCTCGACGTTCTCCACCACGACGATCGCGTCGTCGACGACGATGCCGATGGCCAGCACCATTCCGAACAGCGTCAGCACGTTCAGCTGGAAGCCGAATTCGAGCATGACCGCGAACGTGCCGACCAGCGAGACCGGGATGGCCAGGATCGGAATCAACGCCGCGCGCCAAGATTGCAGGAAGACGAGCACGACCAGCGCGACCAGGAAGACGGCTTCGGCCAGCGTCACGTAGACCGCGTCGATCGATTCCTGGATGAACTCGGTGGGATTGTAGACGACCTGATAGTCCACGCCGACGGGGAAGTCGCGTTTGAGCTCGGCCATGCGCTTCTGGATCGCGGCGGAGGTCGCGAGCGCGTTCGAGCCCGGCCGCTGGAACACGGCGATCGCCACCGCCGGCTTGCCGTTCAGATATGAATTCGTGACGTATTCGCGCGCGCCAAGTTCCACCCGCGCCACGTCGCGCAAGCGCACGATGCGGCCGTCGCCGGAGGACCGGATGATGACGTCGTTGAACTGGCGCGGATCGTCGAAACGTCCTTGGGTGAGGATCGGAATCTGAAACGCCGCGCCCTGCGACGGCGGCGTGCCGAGCGCGCCGCCGGAGACCTGGACGTTCTGTTCGCGCAACGCGCGCACGACATCGCCCGCCGACAACGCGTAGCCGGCCAGCCGTTCGGGATCGAGCCAAACGCGGATCGCGTATTCGCGCGCGCCGAAGACGAGCAGATCGCCCACGCCGTCGATGCGCAGCAGCTGGTCGCGCACGCGCAGGATCGCGTAGTTGGAGATGTAGAGCTGGTCGTAGCTCTCGTCGGGCGAGAGCATGTGGACGACCATCATGAGATTGGGCGAGCTTTTCTGCGTGACGACGCCAAGCTGGCGCACGGCGTCGGGCAGGCGCGGCGTCGCGATCTGGACGCGGTTCTGGACGAGCACCTGGGCGTTGTCGAGGTTGGTGCCCGGCTTGAACGTGATCGTCAGCGCCATGCCGCCATCGGCCGTGGCGTAGGAGGACATGTAGAGCATGTCCTCGACGCCGTTGATCTCCTGCTCCAGGGGCGTGGCGACGGTGGCGGCGACGGTTTCGGCGTCCGCCCCCGGATAGTTCGCGCGCACGACGATCGTTGGGGGCGCGATCTCCGGATACTCGGACACCGGCAGCGCGACGAACGCGATGCCGCCCAGGATGACCATGACGATCGAGACGACGATCGCGAAGATCGGCCGATCGACGAAGAAATGGGCGAAACGCATGTCAGCGCGCCTCCCGCACCGGGGGCAACTCCACCGGTTGGGGCGTCACGCGCCCGCCCGGCCGCACGCGCTGCAGACCCGCGATGACGATCGTTTCCGATCCGTCGAGACCCTGGCGGATCACGCGATAGCCGTCGTGCCGCGGCCCCGGGCGCACGAGCCGCGGGGACACGGTCCCGTCGGCGGCCACGACCCACACGATGCGCCGGTCGAGATCGGCGGCGATCGCCTCGTCGGGCACCAGAACGGCGCGATAGGGGGTACCGCCGGGAACTTCGACGCGGCCGAACATACCCGGCGCGAGGAACAGATCCTCGTTTTTGACGGTGGCGCGCACGCGCATCGTGCCGGTCGCCTGGTCGAGCCGGCTGTCGACGAAATCGACCAGCCCCTTGCGGGTCATCTGGCGTTCGTCCGCGACGCCGATCAGCACTTCGATCTCGCTGGGCCGTTCGCGCGGATTGGGCAAGCCGCCCGCCGCGCGCACGGAACGCGCGTAGGCGAGATAGGCACGCTCGTCGATGTCGAAATAGAACTTCACCGGGTCGAGGGTGACGATCGTGGCGAGCAGCGATTGATCGGCGGCGACGAGATTTCCTTCGGACACGAGCTTGCGGCCGATGCGCCCGGAAATCGGCGCGCGCACGTCGGTGAATCCCAGATTGAGCCGCGCCGTCTCCAGTTCCGCGCGCAGACCCGCGATGTCGGCCTGGGCCTGCAGGAATTGCTGGCGAGTTTGCTCGAGCTGACGTTCGGGCGCGGTGCCCGAACGCGCCAGACGCTCGTACCGCTCCATGTCGGACCGGAAGAAATCCAGGCGCGTCTGCGCGGCCGTCACGGCCGATTGCGCGCGCGCGAACGCCGCGTTGTAGGTGCGCTTGTCGATCACGAACAGCACGTCGCCCTCGCGTACCATCTGGCCGTCGCGGAAGCGCACCGCCTCCAGATAGCCCGACACGCGCGCGCGCAGATCGACCGACTCGGCCGCTTCGAATCGACCGACGAATTCGTCGCGGTCGACGATCTCCTTGACCACGGGCTTGGCCACGGTCACCGGCGGCGGCGGAGCGCCCGGCCCCATTTGGGCGGACGCATCGGAAACGCAAACCAGCGCGACGGCCAATACGGCCGTCGGCACGATCCAATTACGCATGGCTCCCCACTTATCCGGCCGAACGCGGCGACCGCGGATTCCCCGCCGCTCGCGTAGGCAAATTTCGAAGTCGTTTCGTACAACTAGACGGGGTGAACGGTGGGCGCAAGCCGCAGGGGGCTACCGCAACGCAGCCATGACAGCCGCGACGGGATGCGACCAATCCCCCGCAAGCGCTTGGCGATACAGCGTTAAGGTCGGGTACCAGGGCGTGTCCGCGCGCTCGAGCATCCACCGCCAATCGGGT
This sequence comes from Azospirillum sp., assembly GCA_020249045.1. GTDB lineage: Bacteria > Pseudomonadota > Alphaproteobacteria > CACIAM-22H2 > CACIAM-22H2 > Tagaea. Next base: position 54,784 of record JADCGK010000015.1, read on the forward strand.
GCGAAAGACAGCAAAAGATGGGTCTTCAATCCCATCGCACCGGCCAAATGGGCGACCGAGGTGCACGAAACGACGACAGCGTCGAGATTGGCAAGGCACGCGGCGGTTTCGCCCATATCGGTCAAGTCGTCCGCAACGTCGCGGAAACTTCCCGGCAGGTTCGCGTCGCGCAAATCGCCGCGCCGCGGGCCAACCTGCAAACCGATCCACTCGATCCGCGCGAGGCCCAGCAACGGGAGCAACGGCTTCAAGCCCGGCGAGCGCCAGCGATCGCCGGGAAAATCCGGATTGCCGCCCCACACGAGGCCGATGCGCGCGCCGCGCCTGGGACCGAGCTTCGCCGCCCACGCGGCCGTGCGCGCGGGATCGGGCGCGACGTAAGGAATGTCGGCGGGTACGGTTTCGGGCGTCGTGCCGAAAATGCCGGGCAGATCCAGCATCGGCGCTTCCGCGTCGAACGCGGGCAACGCGTCGCCTTGGGCGACGAGCGCATCGATGCCGGGCGTGCGCGCGAGGGCGGGCAACAGCGTCGCCGGCGCTTCGACCGTCACGCGCCAGCCGCGCGCGCCGGCGAGCGCGGCGTAGCGCACGAATTGGATCGCATCGCCCAAACCCTGTTCGGCGCGCAGCAGCAGCGTGCGGCCCGCGCCGTCTTCGCCCGTCCAGCGCGGCTTATCGAAGCGGCGGGCGAAGGGTTTCTGCGCGGGCGTCGCCCACCGCCACGCGAATTCCTTCCAGCCGCGCGCCCAATCGCCGGCGAGCAGCGCCGCGAAACCGAGATTGAAATGCGCATCGGCCCGATCCGGGGCTTTGGCGATCGCGCGTTCGTAGGCGGCAATGGCCGCCGGCAGATCGCCGGCCATGCGCTCGGCGTTGGCGAGGTTGAACGACGCGGCCGCGTCGTGCGGGGCCAACGCCTCCGCCCGGCGCAGCAGCGAGCGCGCTTCGACCAGCCGCCAATCGTCGATCAGCAGCGCCGCGAGGTTCTCGCGCGGCGCGACGGCCTGCGGATCGCGCGCGATCACTTCGCGGTAGAGCGTCTCGGCCTCGGCCGAGCGGCCGAGCTTGCGCGCGACGTTGGCGAGGTTGAAGGCGATGCCCGGATTGTCGGGCGCGAATTGCCGGGCGAGCCGCATGGCGGTCTCCGCCTCGGTCAGCAGGCCCGCGCGTTCGAACGCGAGGCCCATATTCGCATGGGCGAGCGGGTCGCGCGGCGCGAGGTCGACCGCCCGCGAGAATTCGACCAATGCGGCGGTTTGGTCGCCCGCTTGCGACAGCGCAACGCCCAGTTCGACGCGCACGCCCGCATGGGCAGGACGCGCGTCGGCCAACGCGCGGAAAACCGCTGCGGCGGCTTGCGGCCGGCCGGCGGCCAATTCGTCGCGGCCGGCTTGGCGGCGGGACTCGAAGGCTTCGTCGTTCACGCCGCGCAGATTAGCGAAAAGCGGAACGCCCGGCGCGGGTTTCGCACCGGGCGTCCGTTCGACGGGCGCGAAGCGCCGCTCAGTTGCGCTTCTGGGTCTGACCCGGCGCGGCGTCGCGGCGGACTTCGTTCTTCTTCGCCTCGTCCTTCTTGACGGGCGCCGCGGGCGCCTGGGCGTGCGGCGCGGCCGGCGTCGCCGGCGTGGCGGGCGTCGCTTGGGCGAACGCGATCGCGGGGGCCACGAGCGAGAAAGCGAGGGCGGCGGCGAGGGTCTTCTTCATGGGGCTTCTCCGTTTGCGACCGGCGGCGAAATCGCCGTCGTCGTCAGGACAAAGCGCGAGCCCGATCCGCTATTCCGGCGCGATTTGGGAAAGATTGTGGCGCTTCGCATGCGAACGACCGCGCGTTCGCCCGGCGCACTCAGTGCGTGCGGTCGAGCTGCGCGTCGAGCCGCGCGACCCGTTCGAACAAGGTCAGGCTGCGTGCCATCAATTCGGCCAGCTTGGGCGACATCTCGCGCACCTCGGCGGTCGTGTCGGCGAGACATATCCGATGCGCGTCCAGACGATATCTGGGATCGCGCGCCTCCTCGGCCGTGATCTCGCCGGCGGCGACCGCGCGCTGGGCCAGCAACCACGCCATCACTTGCGCGAGCCGCGCGGTCAAGCGCATCGCCTCGCAACTGAGGTTGAGGCGCGCCTCGCGCCGGTCGGGCATGGGCTCGCCCGGCTGCACCGTCGCGCAGTAATGGCGCGCCGACAGCAGCAAGCCCATCGTCTCGTCATAGGTGCGGCCGATGAACGGATTGGCGGCGCCGCCAACGCTCGGCGTTACATTGTCGCTCGGTCTCATGACGTCTATTCCCCGGGAAACCCTGCGCTTTCCGTAGCGAAAACGCAAACCTGGAAACGCGCGCGCGTCGCGAAAGGGGGCTTGAAGGCGGCGCGCTACCGCCCAAATCGCAGCGTGTCCGGCGGCGCCCGTTTCGGGGTCGTTGGACCGAAAACGACCGGGCCCGGCCATCGTGGCGAGCCCCGACCATCCGATCGCTCTTTGGAGGATAGGACCATGAACCAGTTCGATTTTTCGCCCCTGTTCCGCTCGACCATCGGCTTCGATCGTCTGTCGCGCCTGATCGACGAAGGTTTGCGCGGCGTCGAGGCGCCCAGCTACCCGCCCTACAACATCGAGAAGACCGGCCCCGACGCCTATCGCATCGTGATGGCAGTGGCGGGCTTCGCGGAGTCCGAGCTCGATCTCGTGCAGCAGGAAAACCAGCTGCTGATCGTTGGCCGCAAAGCCGAGGCGCAGGATCCGGCGACGACGTATCTGCATCGCGGCATCGCCGCGCGGGCGTTCGAGCGCCGCTTCCAGCTCGACGACTTCATCCGCGTCGTCGGCGCGAAACTCGAGAACGGCTTGCTGCACGTCGAACTCGTGCGCGAGGTGCCCGAGGCGATGAAGCCCCGGCGCATCCAAGTGACGGCCGCTTCGGCACCCGCCGCGATCGAAACCAAGGCGGCCTGACCGCCGAACGAAGCCACAGACGAATGCGCCCCCGCCGGGGAAATCCCCCGGCGGGTTTTTGCGCTGGATCAATGCGCCGCTTCGCGCGATGCTTTCCAGTATTCGGGAGCATCGCGTTCGGGGGGACGCTCATGATCCGCAATCTCGACGATTTCGACCGGCTCGCCCGTTTTCTGCTGGGCGCGGCGCTTCTCGCCAATGCGCTGCACATGGACGGCACCGAGGGCTGGTGGGGCCTGCTCGGGGTCCTGCCGCTGATGTCGGCGATGGCGGGCTGGTGCCCGTTCGCCTCGCTCAGCGCGCGAAATGGGCCTTGATGCGCGCGCGGATATTCGGATCGGGACAGGTGTAGCGCGCGCCGATCAAGCCGTCGGCGACGCGCATGATCTGCATTTCGACGTCGAACACCAGATTCAGATACGCGTTGCGCAAGATCACATTCCCCGGCACGCGCTGGCCCATCGCAAGATGCGCCGCCGGCCCGAACAACAGTCCCGTCTCGCTCCAGTTGCGCAGCGGCACGCGCTGGCCCATCACTTGGACGCGGTCTTCGGGGCCGGCGATCATGCGCGGGGAAATGCGCCGGTCGCCCGCTTGGGGCGTCGCGAACAGGACGGCGGCCGCCTCCTTGAACCGCAGCCTCAGCGCCTCGGGAATGGCGGAGGCGGCGAATGCCTTGGCCGTCTCGGACAATTGCAGGGCCTTCTCGTCGGTCGCCAGGCCGACCGAATGGAACTCGTCGCGGAAATCGCGATAGGCGAGCCAATTGGCGATCGCGCCTTCGAGGCTGCGCCGCGCGCCGGGATCGTCGATCTCGGCGTGCAGCTGGAGCAGCAATAGCAGCTTGCGCGCCACACCCTGCTCGCGCGCGAGGATCGGATCGAGACTTTCCGGGGCGACCATGCGCGCGAAACGGCGCGACAGCTCGGCGCCGATCTCGGCGTCGTCGGCGAACAGCGCACGCGCCGCGATCCGCGCGCGCAAGCCGCGCGCCATTTTCATCTCGCCACCGGGATCGCGCTTGGCGAACGAGGCGGGGCTGGCCAACGCCGCGCGCAGGCGTTCGCGCGCCGCTTGATGGAGCGCGGGCGACGGCCGGCCGGCGCGCGCCAGCGCCACGGTGCGCACGAAGGGCACCGTCTCGCCCAAGGCAGCTTCGTCCCCCGCCAGGGCCAGACACATCCGCGTCGTCGCCATCGCATTGTCGTAACCGACGCCCAGCGCCGCCGCCGACGGCTCCATCAGCAGCAATTCCGCCATCGTCCGTTCGAGCAGCGCGAAGGCCGGGGCGGATTTGGCCTCGCGCATGATCTGCACGCACAGCGTCGCCTTGGCCGCGAAATCCGGGCTCGTCGCAAGCCAGCCCGCCAGCAGCACGCCGGCCATCGCCGGGCCCGTCTCGCCGTCGGCGGCGGCCGCATCCAAGCGCACGGGATCGGGGGGCGTGTCGGGCGGCACGCGTTTGAGCGTCGTTTCCACGAGTTTCGTCGCCGCATCGGCGATCGCAATCAGGTCACGGACCCGTTCGGTGACGGGCGTCTTGACGGTCTTGCCCTGAAGCACGGCAAGGCGCTGGATGTACTCCTGATAGCGCGTGCCCGAGTTCAGAAGCTTGCGCTGCTCGCGCGGGTCGAAGACGAGTTCGGTCAGCGTAATCCGCACGGATTCGAGATACGGGCGGACGATCTGGAACAGCAGCGCGCGCGCGGGATCAGCGAGCGCTTCGAGGGGGGTCGCACACAGCATGATGCGACAATATACGCGATTTGGTTAACGGAGAATTGTTTCGAACGCCGAGCGAATTCGATCCGGAATCGCCACCGGCCGTTGTTCCGCGCGCGCCACGAAGACGTGCACGAAATAGCCCTCCGCCGCCGCCGTGTCCGTACCCGCGCGGAACAAGCCGATCTCGTAGCGCACCGAACGACCGCCCAAATGGCCGACCCGCAAGCCCGCGTCGATCGTTTCGGGATAGGCGATCGATGCGTGGAAACGGCAACCGGATTCCGCCGCGACGCCGATGATGTCGCTTTTGTGGATGTCGAGACCGCCGCGTTCGATCAGGAACTTGTTTATGACGGTATCGAAATAACTGTAATAGACGACGTTATTCACGTGGCCGTACAGGTCGTTGTCCATCCACCGCGTCGGGATGGCCAGGAAATGCCGGTAGTCGGCGCGGATCCCGGGCGCGGGCCGGGTCATAGGATCGCCGCCAGCGCATCGAGCGTGGCGTCCGGCTTTTCGACCATCATCATGTGCCCCGCCCCGGCGATTTCCAGCGTCTTGGCGCCCGCGATCCGCGCGGCCAAAGCGCGACCGCCGGCCGGCGGGGTCATTCGGTCGGTGGCACCGATCACGATCAAAGCCGGGCATGCGAGTGCCGCCGCCGCCGCGGGCGCCGATTTATAGGCATCGCACGCGGCCAGATCGTCGGCGAGTGCCGGGCCTTTGGCGGTTTCGAGCAGCCTGACCCCGCCGCCGACCATCCAGGTGCCCGGCGCTTGGGCCCCGCCCAGTTGCGCCGCGCGACCGAACCCCCATTCGGCGATCATGTCGATGGCGGCGTGATCGCCCTTGCGCGCGGCGTCGAGCAATTTCGGGTGAACGGGCATCGCTTCGGCCGCGCCGAGAAGTGCCAACGCCCGCACGCGATGGCGCGCGGCGAAATCGAGCGCCACCAGCGCGCCCATCGAATGGCCCGCGACGGCCGGCGCTTCGATCCCGAGCGCCGCGCACGCGCGCGCGAGGAAATCCGCCATCGCCGGAATGTCGGTCAAACCCGGGCCGTCGCTGCGGCCATGCCCGGGCAAATCGAGCGCCAGCGCGTTGCGGCCGTGATGGGCGAAAAAGCGCGTCTGCAGCGTCCAGACCGTGTGGTCCATCCCCGCGCCATGCACGAACACGGCCGTCGGTTTGGCGGGATCGAACGCTTTGCCGCCGGTGGCGGCGAAGACCTTGCGGCCGTCGACGGAGAATTCCATCGCCGTCAGCCCTTGGCCGCGGCGCGCAAACCGGCCGCGAGGTCGTCGAGAATATCGGCCGCGTCTTCCAGGCCGACGGAAAGCCGGATCATTTCCTCGCCGATGCCGGCCTTGCGCAGCGAGTCCGCGTCCATCTGCTGATGGGTGGTCGAGGCGGGATGGATGACCAGCGACTTCGCGTCGCCGACATTGGCGAGATGGCTGAAAAGCTTCAGCGCCTCGATGAAGCGCCGGCCGGCGGCGCGCCCGCCTTTGACGCCGAAGCTGATCATCGAACCCGCCCCCTTGGGCAGCAGCTTCGCGGCCAGCGCCTTGTCGGCGTGGGCGTCGAGTTCGGGATAGTTGACCCAAGCGACCGCCTCGTGGCCCGCGAGGAAGGCGGCCACCTTGCGCGCGTTGTCGACGTGCCGCGCCATGCGCAGCGGCAGCGTTTCGAGGCCCTGGAGCAGATGGAACGCGTTGGTGGGCGACATCGCCGCGCCGAAATCGCGCAAACCCTCGGCGCGCGCGCGCATGACGAAGGCCGCCGGCCCGAACTCCTCGGCGAAGTCGAGCCCGTGATAACCCGCATAAGGCTCGGTCAGGGTCGGGAACTTTCCCGAAGCCTCCCAATCGAACTTGCCGGAGTCCACCAGCACGCCGCCGATCGCCACCCCATGCCCGCCGATCCACTTGGTCGCCGAGTGCATGACGAGATCGGCCCCGTGTTCGAACGCGCGGAACAGATAGGGCGTGCAGAAGGTGCAATCGAGCATCAACGGCAGGCCGTGCCTGTGCGCGATCGCCGCGATCCGGGGCACGTCCATCACTTCGAGACCGGGATTGCCGATCACCTCGCCGAAGATCAGCCGCGTTTCGGGCCGGATGGCGCGGTCGAAGGCGTCGGGGTCGCGCACGTCGGCGAAGCTCGTCGCGATCCCGAAACGCGGCAGCGTGTGCGCGAACATGTTGTGCGAGCCGCCGTAAACGCTGGCGGAGGACACGATATGACCGCCCGCCCCCATCAGCGTCGCCACCGCCAAGTGCAACGCCGCCTGACCCGAGGCGGTCGCGATCGCGCCCACGCCGCCCTCGAGCGCCGCCACGCGTTCCTCGAACACCGCGACCGTCGGGTTCGAAATGCGCGAATAGATGTGGCCCGCGCGTTCGAGATTGAACAGCGACGCCGCGTGATCCACGTCGCGGAAAACGTAGGAGGTGGTTTGGTAGATCGGCACGGCGCGCGCGCCGGTGGCCGGATCCGGCTGCTGGCCGGCGTGCAACGACAATGTATCGAAACGCGGGAATCGCTCGGCCATCGCAACACTCCGAATCCGGGCCCGAAACGGCGAACCGCCCGGAACGCATCTTCGGCGTTTCGCGGGCGGTTCTGATTAAGCGGCGCGTCCCTGTTCAACTCGCGGCTTGGTCGGGATTCTTAGCGGGGTACCGGAGTCGGCGTCAATTGGGAATTCGGCGTTCGTTCGCCCGCGAACGATGCCCCCGCGGCGCCGCTTTTTTGTGCGGCGCCGGAAAACCGCCCTTGGCAAAGCGGGGCGCCATTGGCATTGTCCCCCCCTCTTTGCCCCCGCCCCCTCGCGGTATCGAGACGGGCGCTTTTGTCGTCTGGAGACGCCGGATGAAAGTCGCCATCCTCAAAGAACGGCGCGCCTTCGAAGCGCGCGTGGCCGCAACCCCCGATTCGATCAAGCGCATGAAGCCGCTGGGCCTGACCTTTTTGGTCGAAGCCGGCGCGGGTGCCGCCGCCGCCATCGCCGATCAGGCCTTCGCGGACGCGGGTGCCGAGATCGTCGCCGACCCGGCGGCGTTGCTGGCCCAAGCCGACGTGGTTCTGAAGGTCGCGCGGCCGTTGACCGCGGCCGAAAACGGCACCGACGAACTCGCCGGCATCAAGCAAGGCGCCGTGTTGATTTCCCAGCTCGATCCCTACCGCAACCGCGAACAGGTCGCCGATTTCGCCGCGCGCGGCATCGTGGCGGTCGCCATGGAGTTGGTGCCGCGCATCACGCGCGCCCAGGCGATGGACGTGCTGTCGAGCCAGGCGAACCTCGCCGGCTACAAGGCCGTGATCGACGCCGCCGAACAATTCGGCCGCGCCTTTCCGATGATGATGACGGCCGCGGGCACGATCGCGCCCGCCAAGGTGATGGTGATGGGCGCGGGCGTGGCGGGTCTGCAGGCGATCGCGACCGCGCGGCGCTTGGGTGCGGTCGTCTCGGCGACCGACGTGCGTCTGGCCGCCAAGGAACAGGTCGAAAGCTTGGGCGCCACGTTCGTCTTCGTCGACGACGAGGAAGCCCGCCAGGCCGAAACCGCCGGCGGCTACGCCAAGGAAATGTCCGACGCCTACAAGGCCAAGCAAGCCGCGCTGATCGCCGAAACGGTCAAGAAGATGGACGTGATCATCTGCACGGCGCAGATCCCCGGCCGTCCGGCGCCGCGCCTCGTGACCGACGCGATGGTCGCCTCGATGAAGCAAGGCTCGATCGTCGTCGACCTCGCGGTGGAAACCGGCGGCAATTGCGAAGGCTCGGAGACCGGCAAGGTCGTCGTCAAGCACGGCGTCAAGATCGTCGGCTACGCCAACGTGCCGTCGCGCCTGGCGGTGGACGCGTCGGCGCTGTACGCGCGTAACCTCGCCGAATTCATGAAGCTGATCGTCCAGAAGGACGGCACGTTGAAGATCGACCGCGAGGACGAGATCCTCAAGGGCAGCGTGCTGACCCAAGACGGCCAGATCGTCCACCCCGCCTTCGCGCCCGCGCAGCCCGCGGCCGCTCAGTAACCGGAGAGGGACCCCCATGTCCGATCCCACCACCCTCGCCAACCAATTGGCGATCGACGCGGCCGCCCTGGCGCTCCGCGCCAAGGAATTGGCCCTGACCACCGCGACCGCCGCCGCCCCGCAGACCGGCGGCGTGGACGCGTTGACGATGGGCTTGACCGTTCTCGTGCTCGCGACGTTCGTCGGCTACTACGTGGTCTGGCGCGTGACGCCGGCGCTGCACTCGCCGCTGATGGCGGTCACCAACGCGATCTCCTCGGTCATCATCGTCGGCGCGCTGCTCGCCGCGGGGGCCTCGGCCGTCGGCTTCAGCCAGGCGATGGGGTTCCTCGCCGTCGTGCTCGCCTCGGTCAACATCTTCGGCGGCTTCGTCGTCACCCAGCGCATGCTGGGCAAGTTCAAGAAGAAGCAGAAGTAAGGCGGGAGGACACACATCATGAGCGCCAACACCGCTTCGCTTCTCTATCTCGTCGCGTCGATCTGCTTCATCATGAGCTTGCGCGGCCTCGCGAGCCCGGAGACCGCCCGCGCGGGCAATTTCTGGGGCATCGCGGGCATGGTCGTGGCGATCCTCACGACGCTCGCCGGCCCCGGCATGGGCAATTTCGGCGTCATCGTCGCGGGCATCGTGATCGGCGGGGCCATCGGCACCTTCGTCGCCTTGCGCATCGAAATGACGGCGCTGCCCCAGCTCGTAGCCGCCTTCCACAGCCTCGTCGGTCTCGCGGCCGTGTTCGTGGCGGCGGCGACGCTCTATTCCCCGCAGAGCTTCGGAATCGGCGTGCCCGGCGCCATCAAGGCCGCCTCGCTGATCGAAATGGCGCTGGGAACGGCCATCGGCGCGATCACCTTCACGGGATCGCTGGTCGCCTTCGCCAAGCTGCAAGGCTTGGTGTCGGGCGCGCCGCTGCAATTCCCGATGCAGCACCAGTTCAACGCGCTGCTCGGCGTGCTGATCGTCGCCAACATCGTCTGGCTGTCGATGACGGGCAGCCCTGTCGCGTTCTGGGTATTGGTGCTGCTGTCGCTGGCGCTCGGCTTCCTGCTGATCCTGCCGATCGGCGGTGCGGACATGCCGGTCGTCGTGTCGATGCTGAACTCCTACTCGGGGTGGGCGGCGTGCGGCATCGGCTTCACGCTGCAGAATCCGCTGCTGATCGTCACCGGCGCGTTGGTCGGTTCGTCGGGCGCCATCCTGTCCTATGTCATGTGCAAGGGCATGAACCGCTCGATCTTCAATGTGATCCTGGGCGGCTTCGGCACCGACGCGGCGGGTGCCGCCGCGGGCGGCGGCGGCGCCAAGGAGCAGCGTCCGGTCAAGCAGGGCTCGGCCGACGACGCGGTCTTCATCATGAAGAACGCAAGCTCGGTCATCATCGTTCCCGGCTACGGCATGGCGGTCGCCCAAGCCCAGCACGCGCTGCGCGAGATGGCGGACCTGCTGAAGAAGGAAGGCGTGTCGGTGCGCTATGCGATCCACCCGGTCGCGGGGCGCATGCCCGGGCACATGAACGTGCTGCTGGCCGAAGCCAACGTGCCTTACGACGAGGTGTTCGAACTCGACGACATCAACCGCGACTTCGCGCAAGCCGACGTCGCCTTCGTCATCGGCGCCAACGACGTGACCAACCCGGCCGCCAAGACCGATCCGAAAAGCCCGATCTACGGCATGCCGATTCTGGACGTCGAACGCGCCAAGACGGTGCTGTTCATCAAGCGCTCGATGGCTTCGGGCTACGCGGGCGTCGAGAACGAGTTGTTCTTCCGCGACAACACGATGATGCTGTTCGGCGACGCCAAGAAGGTCGTCGAAGACATCGTCAAAGCGGCGGGCGGCGGATCGCACTGAGCGCCCGCCTTCGTCGGCGAAATCGGCCGCCGCCGGGGTCCGCCTCGGCGGCGGTTTTCGTTTCGGGGTAACGCCCCACGCGGCGGCGCCGTCGGCATGGCGGGCTTACGCGCGGGGCCGGACGCTCACGCGCCCCGTCGGATGAAATCGGCGCAACGCGCGCCGACCATCAACGCGGCCGGTTGGATGTTCGGCGACGGAATCAGCGGAAAGACCGAGGCGTCGGCGATGCGCAAACCCGACACGCCGTTGACCCGCAGATGCGGATCGACGACCGCGCGCGCGTCCGAACCCATGCGCGCCGTGCCGCACGGGTGGAAAACGGTGCCCGCCGTGTCGCGGATGCTGGCGCGCAACGCCGCGTCGTCCGTACCTTCGGGTCGCAGCGTCTCCACCAGCAGATCGCGGAACGGCGCCTCGGCGAATATCCGCCGGCAAAAGCGCGCGGCGGCCAGCATCGCGTCGAGATCGCGCGGATCGTCGAGATAATTGGCGCGGATGACCGGCCGCTCGAAGGGATCGGGACCGCGCAATTCAAGCGCGCCGCGACTTTCGGGCCGGCACAGGCCGTAATTCACCGCCACGCCCGGGTGGGGAAGCAAACCCTTGGCGAAGTCGAAGCTCGCGAAATTGACGAACAGCAACTGCGCGTCGGGTTCCTCCAGATCGGGCGCGGTCTTGAAGAACGCCGTCGCCTCGCCCGCGCTGATCGTGAAGGGGCCGGCCGCATGGGCGAGCCATTGCCAGGCCATTTTCGCCCAGCCGACGGGCGAGCGGGTGAGTTCGTTCAACGTGCCGCACGGCCTGGTGCGGAAGATGTATTTGGCGATCAGATGGTCCTGCAGGTTCCGGCCGACCTCGGGCGCGTCGTGCACCGGGACAATCCCGTGTGCGGCCAGATGCGCCGCCGGCCCCACGCCGGACAGCATCAAGAGCTGGGGAGTTTCGATGGCGCCGCAGGAAACGACGATCTCGCGCGCCGCACGGAACGTGCCGGCGGTCGTTTCGACCCCCGTCGCGCGTTTGGCCTCGAACGTCAGGCGCAAGGCGCGGGCGCCCGTGACGACGCGCAGATTGGGTCGCGCCATGGCCGGCCGCAGGGCCGCGCGCGCCGAGGATGCGCGCAAGCGCCCGGCCACGTTCATCTGCACCGGCCCCACGCCTTCCAGCGTTTCGGCCGCGTTGACGTCGGCGAAGCGGGGCAACCCCGCCTTGACCGTGCTTTCGATGAAGGCGCGGCAAGCTTGCGAGAGTGTGGGCGGTTCGCGCACCGCGATGGGGCCGCGCGTGCCGCGCGCGTCGGACGGCGCGCCGCGCCAGTTTTCGAGCGACTTGAAGAACGGGGCGACGTCGTCCGAAGCCCAGCCGCGCGCGCCGGCCTGCGCCCAGCGGTCGTAGTCGCGCGGGCTGCCGCGCAAGTAGACGAGCCCGTTGACCGAACCCGCACCGCCCAGCACGCGCCCGCGCGGCCATTTGATCGACCGGCCGCCCAGATGCGGCTCGGGTTCCGTCGCGAAGCCGGGGTCGTAGCGCTTGTTCACGAAAAGCCGCGCATACCCGATCGGGACGGCGATCAACGGATCGCGGTCGGACGGTCCCGCTTCGAGCAGCAGCACGCGCAAGGACGGATCCTCGGACAGGCGTGCCGCGACCACGCATCCGGCCGACCCGCCGCCCACCACGATCACGTCCGCGTCGAACTCCCCCATTCGCCAAGTCTAAAACGAAAACCGCCGCGAAGGTCACCCTTCGCGGCGGTTTGGAATCCTGAGTTCGGCTCGAACCCGGCGAAAGCTCAGTAGCCTTCGCGCTCCATGCGCTTGCGCTGGAGCTTGCGCAGACGGCGCACCGCCTCCGCCTTCTCGCGCGCCTTCTTCTCCGAGGGCTTCTCGAAGTGGCGGCGCAGCTTCATCTCGCGGAAAATACCTTCGCGCTGCATCTTCTTCTTGAGCGCGCGCAGGGCCTGGTCGACATTGTTGTCGCGAACGATAACTTGCACGGGGAGCCCGGGCTCCTTTCTTGAACAATATCAAAGGGTTGAGCCGATACGACGGAGCCCGCCTGACTCGGCGATCCCAATCGAGAGCGCGCATATAACACACGCCTTGGGCCCTGGCAAATGCCCGTTTTGACGGGCTTTTCGCGGCCCCCCGGGCGCCCTATCCTCTCCGTCATGGCCATTTTGAAGATCGCCCGGATGGGGCACCCGGTTCTCGCCCGCCGGGCCGAACCCGTCCCCGACCCCACGGCACCGGAAATCCGCGCGCTGGTCGCGGACATGGTCGATACCATGATCGACGCCCCCGGGACGGGTCTTGCGGCACCGCAAGTCCATGTGCCCTTGCGCGTGGTCGTGTTTCTGGTGCGCAAGGAACGTTGCACCGATTTGCCGGGCGATGGGCCGGTCGACCTGACCGTGTTGATCAACCCAGAACTGACGCCGCTGGGCGCGGAAACCGACAAAGGCTGGGAGGGGTGCCTGTCCGTTCCCGGCCTGACCGGCAACGTGCCGCGCCATCGGCGCTTGCGCTACGCGGGCTACGGGCTCGACGGCAAGCGCTTCGAGCGCGAGGCGGCGGGTTTCCATGCCCGCGTCGTCCAGCACGAATGCGACCATCTCGACGGCATTCTCTATCCCCAGCGCATGGCGGATCTCGGCGAACTCGGTTTCGTCGAGGAAATCCGCAAGCGCGAAGCGCTTTGACGGAGACGCATATGGCATTCGACCGCGACCTCGCGCGCGACCGCATCGTCGAGGCAGCACTGGCCCACGCGCCCTTCGACGGCTGGACGGCCGCCACGCTCGCCCAAGCCGCGCAGGATGCCGGCTACGATCCCGCGACGGCGCTGCGGGTTTTTCCCGGCGGGCCGCTCGCCGCCATCGCGCATTGGGCCGCGATGGCCGACCGCGCGATGCTCGCCGCGATCGAGGCCGAAGGGGCCGCGTTCCAATCCCTCAAGGTCCGCGAGAAGATCGCGCGCGCCATCCGCTTGCGCCTGACGCCGTTGGCCGCGCATCGCGAGGCGGTCCGCCGCGCGTTGGCCGTGCTGGCGCTGCCGCAGGGTCTGCCGGTGTCGCTGCGTACGGTGTGGGCGACGGTCGACGCGGTTTGGTACGCCGCGGGCGATCGCGCCACGGACTTCAACCACTACACCAAGCGCGGCCTTGCCGCGGGCGTCTATTCGGCGACGCTGCTGCATTGGCTCGAAGACAAATCCGAGGGGCAGGCCGATACCTGGGCCTTCCTCGATCGCCGCATCGCGAACGTGATGGCGTTGCCCAAGGCGATGGGCGGGGCGAAGGCGAAGCTCGAGGCGGTCGCCTCTCCCCTCAAACCGTTCTTCGCGAAGTTCAAGCGCGCGGGGTGATCACGGCGCGGGCGCGCCCGGTCCCTCGGCCAATTCCTTGACCCGCTCGCCCCACTCGGCTTCGAGCGAAACCTGCCGACGCTGGAGCTGACGAAGACGGTTCTCGGCCCGCCGCTCGTAGATCGCGTTCATCACGATCGGGAACAGCCAGCACAGCCCCCACGCGAACAGCGCCGCCGCGTAGACCGCGACCCAGGCGAAGGCGTTGCTCAGAATGTCGCGCCCGCCCGTGCGGCCCATTTGCGCCAAGCCCTCCAACAGGAAGGGCAGCATGGCGCCCATGCTCATCGTGCCGACGGCGATGGCGTCGTGCTTCTGGCGCGTCGGATCGACGAGCGCCGCGGCGAGCGTCGGCATGAACCCGGCGACCACGTACATGCACAGCCACGGCACCGAATAGGCCAGCCACGCCACGACCGCGATTACGCCCGATCCCGCCAGCGCCAACGTCATGGCGCCCGGGCCTTTCTTCGCGGGTTTGGGCTTCCTGGCCATGGCTAGAAGATGATCTTCCACAGGATCGACCCGAGACCGAGCACGCCGGAGAGCGACGCCGAGGTCAAGGCGGCCGCCTCCTTGCCCGCGAGCATCGCCGCGGCCGCGCGCGCCTTGGCGCCGTTGCGGATTTCGACCATCTCGATCCCGGCGGCGACGTAGGCTTCCTTCGCCGCGTCGAACCCCCAATGGTCGACCTCGCGCATTTTCTCGTTGTCGACCAGTTCGAGCAGCGCTTTGAGGTTTCCCTCCTCCGATACGCGGTTCAGCCGTTCGATCTGCGATTGGCGCAGCGGCAGATGGTTGATGCCGTCGACCTGCGAGCGCACGAGCGTCGCGCACCACGCGGTCAAACGCGGCACGAAGGGCGGGCCGAACCGCTCCTGCAGATCCGACAGAAGCCGCAGGATCGACATGCCGCCGTTGAGGTCGACATGGTCGGGGTTCATCAGCGCCTTGATCTGCGCGGGGTCGGCGCCCGCATGCACGGCCAGGAAGGCGGCGATGTGCCGGTCGATGGGCCTGTGTCCGGACCCGGCGGCCGCTTCGAGCGCTTCGAGAACGTGTTCGGGTTCGGAAATCCACAAACCCGCCGCCAATTCCGAAAAACACGGCAGATTGGGATTGAGTTCGTAAAGCACGCGTTCGATGCCGTTGCCGGGCGCCGGATCCTCGATCCACTTGCCGATGCGCTCGACGAAGCCGGCCGGCGGCAGGCCCGTGCCGCCCGCGCTCTTGTGCAGCATCGTCCAAAGCCCGATCACGCGGCTGCGGACCAGATCGGCGAAGATCGGGCCGCCGCCCGGCTTGCGCATGGCGACGGCCAGGGCCGTCCCCAGTCCGTCGACCAGCACCGAATGTCCGCGGAAACGGATCGGCGCCATCGGATCGAGCACGATCGACGCGCGCGTCACGGTCAACGCGTCGGAATAGGTCGGGTTAGGATCGCCGCTCGGCTCGCGGACGGCGGACATCAACCGGTCGTGGAGCTTGTGGTCGCCCAACGTGTTGCGGATCCACGCCGCGACGTCGCCGTTGCGCAAGACCGTCACGGCCTGTTCCCAGCGCCGGCCCAAACCGTGCGCGAGGTCGCGCGGATTCTTGTATTCGCGTCCGGCGAACCGGTAGCCCTTCGCCGCGCGCAGGATCGGCGGTGCGGTGACGGTGATCTGCTGGCGTTTGCCGTCGAGGAAGCCCTTCAGATGCTCGAGCGTCCAGCGGTCCGGCTCCCAGTCGTTGCACAATCCGCGCAGCACCTCCATCACCTGAGGGCCGATGCGCTGCAGGTCGGCAAGCCCGTCGAACGAACCGCGGTCGATCCGCCGTGCCAGTTGTTCGTCCGGATCGAGCCCCTGGCCGGGCATCGAGCCTTGCGCGAAGGCCAGCAACGTCATGCCGAGGGCGAACATATCGTCCTCGCGCGTGCCCGTGCCGCGCCCTTCGGGATCGGCCATCGCGCGTTCGATGGGTTCGAACGCCGCCGGTTGATCGAAGCCGGCGGGCACGTGGAAGGACGGGCCGAGGACGATGCGCGTGCGCTTCTCGTCGAGCCAGAACAGATTGGTCGGCCGGATTCCGCGATGGGTGGCGTTGCGGTGGAAGTATTCGCCCAGCGCGCCGGCGAGCGGATGCAGGAAATGGGTGATCAGCTTCGGCGCGGTCCACTGGTCGCGCGGCGCGTTGCCGCTCCACAAGGCGCCGCCTTCGGGCAGGTCGTAGATGAACGCCAGACGTTTGGCGCTGGATCCCGGCCAATCCACGAGGCCGACGTCGTAGAGCCGCAGGACGCCCGACCGTTCCACGCCCTTCATGTTCTTGGCCATCTCGAGCCGCGCGGGCAGATCGGGCCCGCAGACCAGCGCCATGCGCTGGCCGATCGGATCGCGCGCATCGGCGGCGATGTAGGCGCGCACATGCGCGCTCGACATCTCCGGGACGGGCGAGCCGTGGAAGATCTTGAACCGTCCGTCCAGATCGACGGACGGACCCGCCGGCAGGGCCGCGCCGCCGCCTTCGGTTTGCTCTTCCATTTGGTTGGCCGGTTCGGCCACGCGCCACCCTCCGCGACTGGTCGGATCGTACTCCTGTATTACGCCGGTCCGCGTCTAAACTTGGTTAACGCCCGAATTCGCGTTTCGCGTCAACGCGATGGATCAGCCGGCGAACGGATCCTCGACCAGGATCGTGTCGTTGCGCTCCGGGCTGGTGGAGAGCAGCGCCACGCGCGCGCCGATCAATTCCTCGATCCGGACGATGTACTTGATCGCCGCCGCGGGCAGATCGGCCCACGAGCGGGCCCCCATCGTCGACTCCGACCAGCCGGGCAGGGTTTCGTAGATCGGCGCGGCTTGGGCTTGCAGATGCTGCGCCGCCGGCAGGCGGTCGTAGCGCTTGCCGCCGATGTCGTAGCCCACGCACACCTTGATCTCGTCCAGCCCATCGAGCACGTCGAGCTTGGTCAGCGCGATCCCGCGAATGCCGCCGACGCGCACCGATTGGCGCACCAGCACGGCGTCGAACCAGCCGCAGCGGCGCGCGCGCCCGGTGACGGTGCCGAACTCATGGCCGCGTTCGCCCAAACGGCGGCCCACCGCGTCGGTCAGCTCGGTCGGGAACGGGCCGGAGCCCACGCGCGTGGTGTAGGCCTTGGTGATGCCGAGCACGAAGCCGGTCGCATGCGGGCCCAAACCCGAACCGGTCGCCGCCTGCGCCGCCACGGTGTTGGATGACGTCACGAACGGATAGGTGCCGTGATCGACGTCGAGCAGCGCCCCTTGCGCGCCTTCGAACAGAACGCGACGGCCCGCACGGCACGCTTCGTCGAGCAGCGGCCAAACCGGATCGGCGTAGGGGGCGAGTTGCGGCGCCAATTCGAGCAGTTGCTTGCGCAAGGTCGCGCGTTCGACCGGCGGATAGCCCAGGCCTTTGCGCAACGCGTCGTGATGCCGGCACAGCTCTTCGAGCTTCGCATCCAGGGTCGGCCCGTCGAACAGATCGCAAAGGCGGATCGCGCGGCGCGCGATCTTGTCCTCGTAGGCGGGGCCGATGCCCCGGCCGGTCGTGCCGATCTTGGCGTTGCCGCGCGATTCCTCGCGCAACCGGTCGATTTCGCCGTGCAACGGCAGGATCAGCGCCGCATTCTCGGCCACGCGCAGATTTTCCGGCCCCACGTCCACGCCCTTTTCGCGGATCCCGGCGATTTCCTTCAGCAGATGCCAGGGGTCGACGACCACACCGTTGCCGATCACGCCGATCTTGCCCTTGCGCACGACGCCCGAGGGCAGCAGCGAGAGCTTGTAGGTCACGCCGTCGATGACCAGCGTATGGCCCGCGTTGTGCCCGCCCTGGAAGCGCACGACGATCTCCGCACGCTCGGACAGCCAGTCGACGATCTTGCCCTTGCCTTCGTCGCCCCATTGCGAGCCCACGACGGTGACGTTGGTCATCTCTTGTTATCCTTCGATTGCGACGATGGCGCCGTCGCGCCAAAGATGGGTGCATCCCAGCGCATTTGCGTCGGCGCCGACGGAGAATCCGCGGACGGCGATCTCGCCTTGCGCGCGCAAGGCGTCCTCGGCGCCCGCGGGCGCATCGGCCGGCACGAACACGCGCCGGCGTTCGGCCGGGAAGGGGATCGCGCGCAAGACCGTATCGGTGAACAGCGTGACGCCGGTGGCGGTTTCCCCCGCCCCTTCCATCAGATCCTCGCCCGCGAGATAGCGTCCGCCGCGGCCCAACTCGCCGCGCACGTTCTTGGCGAAAATCGTGAAGCTGAGACCGTTCTGATACTCGAAGCCGCGGCGTTCGACCGCGTCGACCGTCAACGCGATGTCGGGCAGGCTCGCGCGCATCAAGCCGACCGCGCGCGCAAGCCGCGCGATCTCGCCTTTGGCGGCGTCGGGCAAAGCGAGCGCCTGCAACGCGGGCAACGCCTTTTCGACGGGACCCGAGGCTTCGACGAGCCGGGCGAGCAGCGCGCCCGCGCCGCCGCGCTTGACCAGTGCCGCCGCATCGCGCCGGTCGAGCGCCACGCGGACCAAATCGTCGGGCTTCTGGCCCGCGAGTACGGCGGGCACGAGATAGGGCAAAGCGAGATCGAACGACACGTTCGCGGCCCCGACGGCCGCGAGGGCGCGCGCCGCCATCACCACGATCTCGGCGTCCGCTTCGGCTTCGGCGGCCCCGATCAATTCGGCGCCGACTTGGCCGAATTGCCTTTCGGGGCGCAGGCCGTCGCCCTTCACGCGCAGCACTTGGCCCGCGTAACTCAACCGCAACGGCCGGCCTTCGCCCTTAAGCCGCGTGGCGGCGATGCGGGCGACCTGAGGGGTCATGTCGGGGCGCAACGCCATCATGCGCCGCGATTCGGGATCCATCAGGCGGAAGGTCTGGGGACCCAGAACGGCCTGCGTGCCGGCCAGCAGCGAGTCCTCGAATTCGACCATCGGCGGCTTGACGCGGCGATAGCCGTAGCCCGCGAAGACCTGGAGGATGCGCCAGACCGCCTCGGCCTCCTGTTCGGCCTCGGGCGGCAGCACGTCGCGCAAGCCGGCGGGCAACAAAGCGCGGGTGATGAGTTCGTTCATGGGCGCGTCGGGAACCAGAGGGATCGGCGGCGAAAAACGCGGCCCCGATCGTCCGGCCCGGCCTTTCCCGGGGTGTTTAGCGGGTTTTGGCCCGGCGGTGAAGGGGTTGGTCCGCGCCCGACGCCATTCCCGTCGGCCCCGGCGGCGCCCGGTCGCCCATTCCGGCCGACTCGCACAATACGTCGTTCCGCTCCCTCCGGAACGGGCCGAGGCCCGTCCGGAGAGTGCGGGACGCCTCAGAACGCCAGCGCGCGCACGCGGAGCACCTGGGGCAGTGCGCGGATCTTCGCGAGGATCGATTCGGAGGGCGGTTGATCGACCGCGATCAGGCAGATCGCGTCGGCCCCCGGCGCGGTGCGGCCGAGATTGAACGAGGCGATGTTGATGGCCGCGTCGCCGAACAGGCGTCCGATGGCGCCGATGAAGCCGGGCTTGTCCTGGTTGCGCACGTAGAGCATGTGCGGCGCGAACTCCGCCTCGATCGCCACGTCCGCGATCTGCACGATGCGCGCCTTGGTCTGGCCGAACAGCGAGCCCGCGATCTTGCGCATCTGCCCGTCGGACTGCACGGTCACGCGGATCAGCGTCGGATAGTCGGACGCGCGATCGTGCCGGGTTTCGGTGACCGCAATCCCGCGTTCGCGCGCGACCGCCGGGGCCGAGACCGAGTTCACGCTTTCCATCTTCGCGCCCAGGAAACCCGCAAGCACGCATGCCGTCAGCGGCTTGGTATTCAGGGCGGCGACCGAACCTTCGAATTCGATGGCGATCGATTTGATGTTCTCGTCCTGGAGCTGCCCCATATAGCGGCCAAGATCGGTGGCGAGCTTCATATAGGGCTTGAGCTTGGGCGCGTCCTCGGCCGAGACCGACGGCATGTTGACGGCGTTGGTGACGGCGCCCGTCAGCAGGAAATCGGACATTTGCTCGGCGACCTGCAGGGCCACGTTCTCCTGGGCTTCGTTGGTCGAAGCGCCCAGATGCGGCGTGCACACCACGTCCTCGCGGCCGAACAAGGCGTTCTCCTTCGCGGGCTCGGTCAGGAACACGTCGAGCGCCGCCCCCGCGACGTGGCCGCTCTCGAGGGCCGCCTTCAGATCCTCCTCCACGATCAATCCGCCGCGCGCGCAATTGACGATGCGCACGCCCTTCTTCGTCTTCGCGAGCGCCTTGGCGTCGAGGATGTTCTTGGTCTGCTCGGTCAGCGGCGTGTGCAGCGTGATGAAATCCGCCCGCGCCAGCAGCGCGTCGAGTTCGACCTTCTCCACGCCCAAATCCTTCGCGCGTTCGACCGTCAGGAACGGATCGAACGCGACGACCTTCATCTTCAAGCCAAGGGCTCGGTCGGCGACGATCGAGCCGATATTCCCGCAGCCGATCAGGCCCAGCGTTTTGCCGGTGATCTCGACGCCCATGAAGCGGTTCTTTTCCCACTTGCCGGCTTGCGTGGACTTGTCGGCGGCGGGCAATTGGCGGGCGAGCGCCATCATCATCGCGATCGCGTGTTCGGCCGTGGTGATCGAATTGCCGAAGGGCGTGTTCATCACGACGATGCCGCGCGCCGTCGCGGCCGGCACGTCGACATTGTCGACGCCGATGCCCGCCCGGCCGATGACCTTGAGATGCGTTGCCGCGGCCAGGATGTCCTTGTTGACCTTGGTGGCCGAACGGATCGCAAGGCCGTCGTACTCGCCGATGATCGCCTTGAGTTCGTCGGGCTTCAGGCCGACCTTCAGATCGACGTCGACGCCGCGCTCCTTGAAAATCTCGACGGCGCGGGGGCTGAGGGCATCGGAAATCAAAACTTTGGGCATGGGAACGCTCCGGGCGCCGAGGGCGCCGTGCAGGAGAGAGACGGGAAAGGAGTTCAGGCGGCTTTGGCGAGGGACGCTTTGGCTTCCGCGAAGGCCCATTCGAGCCACGGGAACAAAGCCTCCAAATCGGCCGTCTCGACGGTCGCTCCGGCCCAAATGCGCAGGCCGGGTGGCGCGTCGCGATAGGCGTCGATGTCGTAGGCGACCTTCTCCGCCTCCAACGCGGCGACCATCTTCTTCGAGAACGCGGCCTTCGCCTCGGCGTCGAGCGCGGTCACGGCCGGATCCTTGATCACGAGGCAAACCGACGTGCACGAACGGATGGCCTTGTCCTCGGCGAGAAAGCCGACCCACGGCGTGCGCGCGGCCCACGCTTCGATCGCGGCGAGATTCTTCTCCGAACGCGCGATCAGCGCGGACAGACCGCCGAGGGATTCCGCCCAGGCGAGGCCGTCGATCGCGTCCTCGACGGCCAGCATCGACGGGGTGTTGATCGTTTCGCCCTTGAACACGCCCTCGATCAGTTTGCCGCCTTGAGTCAGACGGAAGATCTTCGGCAGCGGCCAGGCGGGCGTGTAGGTCGTCAGGCGCTCGGCGGCGCGCGGGCTGAGCACCAGCATGCCGTGCTGGCCTTCGCCGCCCAGCACCTTCTGCCAAGACCAAGTCGTCACGTCGAGCTTGTCCCACGGCAGCTTCATCGCGAAGGCGGCCGAGGTCGCATCGCAAATCGTCAGCCCCTTGCGGTCGGCCGGAATCCAATCGCCGTTCGGCACGCGAACGCCGGACGTCGTGCCGTTCCACGTGAAGAGCACATCGTTGTCGAAATCGACGGACTTGAGATCGGGCAGCGCGCCGTAGCCGGCTTTGAGGGTGCGCGCGTCCTTCAGCTTGAGTTGCTTGACCGCGTCGGTCACCCATCCGTCGCCGAAGGATTCCCAGCTGAGAAGGTCCACGCCCCGCGCGCCGAGCAACGACCACATCGCCATCTCGACGGCGCCGGTGTCGGAGGCCGGCACGATCCCGATGCGATAATCGGCGGGGATGGCGAGGACCTTGCGCGTCCGCTCGATCACGTCGGCGAGCTTGGCTTTGCCGAGTTTGGAGCGGTGCGAGCGGCCGAGCGCCGCGGATTTGAGGGCTTCGAGGGTCCAGCCGGGGCGCTTGGCGCAGGGGCCGGACGAAAAGTTCGCGCAATTGGGGCGCGTCGCGGGTTTGGTCATCTGATGTCCCTTCCTTCCAGAAGGTCCGGGACCCGTTGGGAGGTCCTGGCCCGCCGACGCTTGTATAGAGGGGGTGCGAAGGGTGCAACCGAAATTCACAGCCGCGACGTCCGGCCGCAGCGCATGTCTTGGTCCCGTCGCGAAAATTCGGCAAGTTCAGCGGTATGAACGACCCCATCCCCACCCCCGTCCCCGCATTTCGTCCGCCGCTCGCCGGCAAGAAAATCCTCGTCGTCGGCATCGCGGATTCGCGTTCGATCGCGGCGGGCTGCGCCGCAGCGTTCCGTGCCGCGGGCGCCGATCTCGCGGTCACGTATCTGAACGCAAAGGCGGCACCCTATGTGCGCGCGGTCGCGGAACCCTTGGGCGCCGATCCGATCGTCGAATGCGACGTGCGCGTTCCCGGCGCGCTCGAACGCGCGTTCGAGGCGATCGCGGGAAAATGGGGCCGGCTCGATGCGCTGCTCCATTCGATCGCCTTCGCGCCGCGGACGGACCTGCACGCACGGACGGTCGATTGCTCGCGCGAAGGCTTTTTGGAGGCGATGGACGTCTCCTGCCATTCCTTCTTGCGTATGGCCAAGCTGGCCGAACCGCTGATGAAGGACGGCGGCGCGCTGATGACGGTCAGCTTCTACGGCGCCGAGAAGGCGGTCGAGAACTACAACCTGATGGGACCGGTGAAGGCGGCGCTGGAGGCGAGCGTGCGCGCGCTCGCCGCCGAACTCGGCGTCAAGAATATCCGTGCGCACGCGATTTCGCCCGGACCGCTGCTGACGCGCGCGGCGTCGGGCATCGCGCGCTTCGACGAACTGGCCGAACGCGCGATCCGCCTGAGCCCCGGCCGGCGCCTTGTCACGATCGAGGAGATCGGCGCGCTCGCCGCGTTCCTCGCCTCGGACGCGGCATCGGGCATGACCGGCGGCGTGCACTACATCGACGCCGGCTATCACGCGGTCGGATGAACGCGCTCGTCGTCGAAAACGGCGTTCTGCGCGCGGACGGGCACGCGTTCCGCTGCGCCGTCGGGCGCGGCGGGATCGTCGCGGGCGCGCGGAAGCGCGAAGGCGATGGCGCAACGCCGGCCGGCCGCTTGGCGCTGCGCACCGGCTTCTATCGTGCCGACCGGGTGACGGCGTCCTCGCCGTTGCCTTTCCGACCCATCGAAGCGGATATGTGGTGGGACGACGATCCTGCGTCGCCCGCCTACAATACGCTGCGCGCCCACGCGCCGGCGGCGCACCCCGAGCGGTTGTGGCGCGCGGACGGCGTCTACGATTGGATCGTGCCGTTGGGCTGGAACGACCGACCGCCGATCCCGGGCCGGGGATCGGCGATATTCCTACACGTCGCCCGGCCGGATTTCGCGCCCACCGCCGGGTGCGTGGCGATCGCGGCGGAAGACTGGCCCGCGCTTTTGCCCGCACTGACGCCCGAAAGCGTGATCGACATTCGCGGCGCTTGAGTTAGACTCCCGTCAACAAGAAACCGAACCAACGGGAGTACTCGCCATGCGTACGATCCTCGCCGCCGCCATCCTCGCAACCGCCTGCGCCGGTGCCGCGCTCGCCCAGATGCCACAAATGCCCCAGATGCCCCAAATGCCGCAGGGCATGCCGCAGATGCCCCAGGGCGTCCCCGGCGCCGCGCCCGCCGCCAGCCCCGCGCCCACGCCGGTCGCGCGTGCGGGCGGCCAGTTCGTCGACCGCGAGGGCCGCACGATCGGCTCGGTCACGATGGTCGAAGCGCCGCGCGGCATCCTCATCAATATCGCAATCAATCAAAGCGGCCTGCCGGCGGGCCGCAAGGGCATCCACATCCATTCGGTCGGGACATGCGACGACCGCCAGGCGGGCTTCACCGCGTCGGGCGCGCATTTGGGGGCGCCCGGGTTGCCGCACGGCTTGCTCAATCAAACCGGCGACTACGGCGATCTGCCGAATCTGATCGTGCGCGCCGACGGCGGCGTCGAGGTCGAGATGTTCACCACGCTGGCTTCGCTGGTCGGTGCCCAAGGCCGCGGCACGATCCTGGACAACGACGGTGGCGCGCTGGTGATCCACCAGAACCCCGACGATCACTACAGCCAGCCGATCGGCGGCGCGGGTCCGCGCATCGCCTGCGCGGTCATCCGCCGCCAGTAGCGTTCAGATACGGATGGCCGCGCGGCGAAAGTCGCGCGGCCCGACTCCGGTCATCCGCCGGATGTAACGCGCGAAGCGTTCGGGCGTGCCGTAGCCTAGTTCGCGCGCGAGACGGGAAATCGGCTTATCGTTGCGGGTCAGCGCGTCGATCGCCGTTTCGATCGTATGCGCGTCGATGTACATCTGCGGCGTCAGCCCGGTGCACTCCCGGAACAGCTGGAAGAATCGCGAACGGGAGAGTTCGGAAGCGGCGAGCATCTCCTCGACCGTCGCGACGCGCTTGGGATCGGCCACGGCGATCTGAATCGCGCGCCGGATTCGGTAATCGAAGGCGGGGCCGGCGGCATCGGTGGGCGTCGCGTAAGCCTCGATCACGCCGTTTGCCAGATCGGATGTCGCCGCCGCGATCGCATCGTCCGGACTTGCCGGATCGGCGATCACCGCGGCCAACCGGTCGGCCATCGCCCGCAATTCGGGCGAAAGCCGCACACGCGGCGCTCCGAACGGCCGTGCGGCCAAAACGCCACGCTTGCCCGCAACCCGCTCGGCGACGAAATCGTGCGCAAGCGTGACGCCGAGTAGCGGTGCGGTCTCCCCTTCGCGCGCTTCGGGCAACGGTGCGTGCGCGGTCAGCGGGTTGACCAGAACGAGGTGATCCATGTCGAGGACGCATTCTTCGTCGGCGACGCGGTATCGCCATGTCGAAGGCGCCATGGCGAAGACCGCGAGCGCGTGAAGATGCGCGTACGGCCCCGGCGGAACGGCGTGACCGCCCGACAAATGCACGCGGAAGTTCCGCATGACGACGATTCGACTGGCTGACTGCATCGCTTAGAACACGCTCGGCATAAGATTCGCGGATAATCCGAACGGCGTTCACTTAAATCGACGACATGCGAACCGTAATGAAAAACTGCACACCGGCGGATTTTTGTCGGACTGAATATGGTTTTACTACATGCCGCGAACGAACGGCGTAGGGGCAACATCGTATCGTATTCGCAAATACAACCGCACGACGGCGCCACGCGCCGTCCGATTGACGACGCGGCGTCGCGCGTGCCGATTTTCTTGCCGCGCGCACGCGTTTCGGCCGTCGAAATCGATTAACCACGCGTTAAGCATGTGGGATTAAGACCGACGTACAAACGCCGGAAGATCACCCTCCCGCCCCCACGAGGA
>JADCGK010000150.1 GCA_020249045.1 Azospirillum sp.
ACGCCTTTGAGCACGTTGCCGACGCCCGCGTTATAGGCCGAGAGCCATTCGGCTTGCGACGGATCACGCCCCAAACGCCGCCGCAGAAAATCGAAGGTCCAACGCTGGTAGAGCATTCCAATTCGGATGTTGGTTTCGGGATCGTAGAGCTGCGAAGGATCGGTCAACCCGCGTTCCATTTGCCGCGCCGTTGACCAGAGAATTTGCATCAGGCCGTAACTCGCTTCGCCCAAGTGCGGCTCGAAACGATACGCGGCCGGATTGAACGAACTTTCTACCGCAATCGTCGCAAGCACGTCGCGCGGATCGTGCCAGCCGTCCGCGTTGTTGGCATTGATGATCGCCAGTAGATCGTTTGCCGTCTGCGGCACCGGGCGCCGGTTATCTTCGCGGCGCACGATGGCGCCCGCGCCCATATCGATCTCGGGCGCACCCGTCGCGGCTTCCGCCGCGCGCGGCTTCAAGGCCCAATAAACGAGATACGAGGCACCGCCGATCACCATGGCACGCGCAAGGCTCATTCGTCGGCCTGCCGCTGTTGCGTCACCCGTTCGCGACCGTCGCCCAAGAATTCGGTTTCGACCATGCGACCATCGGGGAAGAATTCGCGCTTGAAGCCGACAACCGCGTCGGGCGCGGGCGCTGGCGCTGGCGGGAACGCCACGGCATACAACGCCAACGCCTGCGCGCGGGTTTTGCCAGCGATCACGGCTTGCGCAATGAACAAATCACGATCCATTAGAGAGCGTCCCAGGTTAGAGCGGGGTGCATTTCGGCGGAATGTGCGGCGATGGAGAGGCCCAAGCCGGCAGATATCAAAAGCGACCCGTACCACGCGAACGCGACAGGCGGGGCCGCACTCGGCATTCGCGACGAGAACAGCGTGCGGCGCGTCGTATCGGAAAACGAAGAAGGCGCCGACGCATCAGCACAAATGATCGTTTGAACGAAGCCGCCCGCCGCGACAACACACACGCTGCGAAGCACCAAACCGGCTGCATTCGCCCCAGGCGTCACAATGGTTTGAACGCCGCTGATCGTCGCGCCGTAGTAGAACGAAGTACCCAAGCGGTTTGCCGCGTCTGCGATGTTCGACCCCACTACGCGCCACGGGGGCGACGGTTGAGCGAGCAAGGGACCGGGGGAAACTGCCGACATTATGAAAGCTCCGTTAGCGTGCGAACGTCTTGTGCGGCGGCCGCCGCAATCGCCCAAATTGCCGCCGTCGTTTTGTCAATGGTCAACGATCCGCCCGGATCGATGATAAGCCCGCCCGTTGCCCCCGCGACCGTGGTTAGGTTGTCGTGACCGATAGCGACCGCCGCCGTTCCGCGATTTTGGATCGTGACCGACTGGCGCAAGGTGTTTGCCGCCGCGATTATTTGCGCGGAAGTACCGACGCTGAATTGCGCACGCGCAAGGCCCGTGCCGATGGCAGACGTAACAAGCTGGCGCGTCGGCGCGTTGTTCGCCTCGAAGGCTTGCGCATCTTCGGCAAGGATAATCAGCGCGGTGCGCCCTGGTTGCGCCGCCCACGACAAAACGACCAAATCGACCGTTTTGGTAAACTCGATTTTTGAATTGTAGGTGCAAGGGACCGCACGCGCATTCGCATCGCCAAAGCGCGCGACGATACGCCCATCAAGCACCTGCCCGCCGTTCGTGTCGATCAATTCCCAAACATGGAAATAGCCGATTTTGCCGTAGACCGTTAAGTCGCCAGCAACCGACAAATTGATCGGGAAAATATCGGAGATCGGAGACGCTTTGCTCATTGGCGCAATACCCAGATGGTTGACAGAACGGTCGCAACTGCCGCGACCACGAAAAGCGTATCCTTCCAGTCCTGGCGCGTTGCGTCCCAATCCGCGTCTTCTTTTTTCGCAGCGTCGGCCGTGACCGCCGCCCCGAGCAAGATTGCACCCGATTGATCGCGCGACGCTTCGACAAGCCGCTGTAGCGGCTCGCGCAACTCCTCGAATTTGATTTCGTTGACGATGTTCGGGTTCACCTCAACGGTTGTCGTGACCGTGGTATTGTTCACGGACGTTGAGCTAGACGAACTGCCGCCGCCAAAAAGCCGACCGAGGAAGACACGCCTCCTTTAGTTGCTGTCGTTCATGAAGAACAGAAGTGCAGCACCGCCGATAAGCAGCAACCACATGAAGCCGTCGTCGCCTGCATAGCCCGCAAGTACCGCGTTGCCAGCACCCACGCGCCCCGTCGCATCGATCGCGGGGCGCGACGTTTGCACCGGGCGCGGATTGAGCAACGACGAATAGGGCCACGATTGATCGGCCGCTTGACTTGCCGTCGCACTCCCCGAGAGATAGGGCGACGATGCCGCACTACCCGACGTTTGAGGCGACACGGACCCGGAACCGCCGATCATGTTGGCAATCGTCGGATTGATGTTCAACGACGTGCCGACCTGCGTTTGCGTGTTGGTCGAAACGGACGTGCGCCCGCCGCCGCCCATCATCGCAGGCAACGAACCTGCCGCAGTCGAAAACAGTGTGCCGGGATCGAACACGCTACCCCCGAATGTCGCGGGCGCGGAAGATGAAGGCCAAACCGACCAGCACGACCACGCCGACGATCAAGTATTGCTGTTGCTGCGAACCGGCAATTCCGAACATTGCGCGCGCGTTTGCGTTTGCGATTTCGGCTTGCGCGCTGTTCGCATTGGCCGCGATCTGCGCTTCTGCGATGCGCGCGGCTGTTTGCTCGCGTTGCCCGAACAGGCCGAAGAGGCCGGTCGCTAGACCGGCCCCCGCTTGTCCGAACGTGTCCCAACTCGAAGGCGTCGTCATGCGACCTCCCTAGGCCGCGATCGGCCGGATCGTCTCGCGCGCGATCAACAGGCGATTGGTACCGCCCTGAACCGTCGTACCAACCCGCAGATTGAGATCGGCG
>JADCGK010000151.1 GCA_020249045.1 Azospirillum sp.
GCGGGCGCGGGCGCGATCGTCGCGTCGGCCGCGAAAAAAGCCAGGCCGAGGGCGAGGGTCGAGGCGCCGAAGCGGAGCCGGTTTTCCATTGGATTCTCCTGAGATTAGCGGCCCGGATTCGACCAGTCGGGCGAACGCCCGAAGACCGACCCGAATCCCGTCGACGGCCGGCGTGTGCCCGCGCCGAAGATTTCGCCGCCGCCGCCGCCGACATAAACCGATCGGCAGAGCTGGCCGGTGCCGAAACCGGGCAGGCCCATGTTCCAACCGGAGGCGTAGATGCCGCAGCCTTGGGATTGGGATTTCATCGACGAGAGCACGCCGACGGCACTCGCGCACGCCTGGTTTTTCACGCGATTCAACATGCCCATGACGTCGAAGCCGGTCCCGAACAGGTCGAGACCAGCGCCGTCGAGAACGTCGCCCAAGCAGCTGAGCTCGGAGGGCTTGGATTCGTTGGAAAGGACCTCCGCGGCGCCCGCCATGCGCTGCGCCTCGCCCTGCTGACCGGCGGCGGTCAAGCGGGTTTCGCAATTGGCGTCCGTGGGCAGGGCGTTCACGTTGGGAATCTGCGCGGGTGCCGTCGCCGGCGCGGTTTGCGCGAAAGCGGGTGCCGCGAGGAACAGGATCGCGGCAGCGGCGGTCGTGGCGAGGAGATGGGTCATGCGAGGGGTTCCTCGGTTTAGCGGGTGGTGGCGGGCGCCGGCGCGGGGCGCCACACGCCGTCGTCGCCGCGGACGATGAACGCGGAGGCGCCTGCCGACGGCGCGGGCGCGGGCGTGCCGGGAAGGTAGAAAGACGCCAGAAACTCGGCGGTCGGATTCGGCTCCGGCGCCGCGGCCTCGTAGATGAAGCCGGCGGCGAGAAAAAGGGCGGCGATGGCGGCGATCATGTGGGTTCTCCTTGGCGGTTTTCGGTGAGCGCAGAAACGGCGATCCGGATCATCTTCGATCGCGTCACACGATTACGTTTTGCGAGCGCGTCGAGCCGATCGATCAAATCCCGCGACATCGCTGCGCCTACGATCTTTTGGTTGTTCTCGACAGTCTTCTTTCTCTTCATGCTTTTATGATGATTCTTTCGATCCGGAACGGCAAGCAAAAACAACACGAGTTTTCAAAGAATAAGCGGATTTTGTGTAAGAAAACTGGACTTTGACGGCAGCGCCCGGTTTCTCTATTTTTATTATGTAAACTAGGCCGCACGCCTCACGGCTCGATCCCACGATCTCGTTCTTCGGGCACGTTCGCCTCAACACCCGGAATATCTGCAATAACGGGTCGCGTCGACGCGATCCGCGCGGCCGACGCCACGGTCGATGCGACCTCCTTGCTCTCCAATCCCGCCGCCGCTGCTGCGTCCGCCAGACGCCGAACGAGATGCTCATTCTCGAACCCCGCGCGGGCGCGCAGCTCGTCGTCGCGGCCGAAGCCCGCGGAAATCCGAAACAGCGCGGTCGACGCCCGGAACAACGCCGCATTGCGACCGCCAGGTTGTGCCTCGCGCACGCTCGCAACGCATGCGCTAACGTACGCCGCCGGGTCCACGATCACCTTGTACCGAACATCATCCCCGTCCAACGCCGCCGCCTCAACACCCGGCACCCGCACGCCGCCGGCAAACGCCGCCGCCGGGCCCGCTTCGGCCTCGATCTCGATCTCGGCCTTCGCGCGCTCGACGAACTCGGCACCGCGTTGCGCGACGGCGTCGGGGCAGAGCGAGCGGATTCGGGCGAAGAAAATGGGGTCGTATTTGAGCTTGGTTTCGTCGGTGTCGAGGCGCTTCTGATTCGAGAAGCCCGGGAACCTCCAAACCTGCAAATCGCGCGCGGCAGCGGGGTCGGCGGGCATGCCGAGTTCGCGAAGGTGATCGACGATCGCGCGCTGAACGACACGGTGCAGAACGCCGGCCTCGGTCGCGTCGGCGGCGGGGTTGGGATCGAGCGCGGGAATGCGAAGGATGACGTTCGTCTTGGCGGGCGACGATTGAATAATCGCCGCCGGCGCGAAACCGTAATCGGCGAGGCGGTCGGCGACGTGGGGAGGGAGGTCGTCGAGGAGGACCAGGTCGCGCCGCAGCGGGCGGAGAAAAATGCAGGCACCGCGCGCGTTCGCGCGCGCGAGCGTGTCGGAATCGACGAGGCGAATGAGGCCGTCGAAATCGTGTTCGAACGAGCGGCGAGAAACGCCGTTGCCTGCGACGCGCGGGACGATCTGGACGCGATACGTCTGCGCCGGGAACGCCGATGCGAATTCGCGCGCGAGCCGGCGCTGATCGAAGACGGGCGACGCGGTTGCGCGTTTGAGCGTCCGGAGAATGTTGGTCATTTCTTCCTCTTGCGCTGCGCGGCCATGATTCCTTCGATCGTCATGAACTGAAATTCAACGCCCGCGTCGCCCGCGGGATTCCCATCGAGGTCAAAGCGTTCGCGGTTGAATTTGAGCGCCCATGCGTATCTTCGCGAGCGGGTCCACTTCCCGAGAAACGTCTTGATGTCGGCGGCGGGAATCTCCGGATGGCGCGCGATCAGCGCGTCGCCGATACCAATGGCGAGCGGTTGCGGGCGCCCGCCGAAGAGATGCGGGTACAATTCGGCGAGCTGCGCGAGGACGCGCTCGGCGGTCGCGTGTTTTGCGTATTCACGGCGTTTTTTGTTCGAGAGCGTCGATGCGGTCGCGGCCGCACGCGCGCGCGTTTCGTTGACGAGCTCGGCGATTTCGGATTTCGGTCGGCCCGACGCGGCGGCGAGCTTGGCGATCGCGGCGGCGGGCGTATTGGCGAGAGTCAGGGGCATGGGTTTGATTCCGTTTTAGAAGGGCGCGTCGCGATTGGCGGCGAGGTCGAGCTCGATCATCTCGCAGTGGACGCCTCCGAGCTCTTGAGTGCCGTACTCGCCGCGAATAAGGGGTTGGAGCACTTGCGCATAGTCTCGCCCGACAGCGTTCCCGCCACGGCCCAGCATCTCCATCAGTTTCGGATGCCGTCGCGCGATCAAGACCCTATCGTCCATGTGCGGAACGATGCCGTAGCGAGCGAGGACGAGACGCGCTTCGATTTGCGAAATTCCCCGAACCGTTGCGAGATTGAGATCGCGGGCGATGCGCCGGAGAGAATCGATCGTCTCCCGAACGTTCCGGTCGTCGAGATTCGTCACCCAAACGTCGAGCGACATGATGCGACCACTCATCCCGATAGCTTCGGGGTGGCCGGCAGCAGCGGCGCCGGCTTCGGGGGCGGCGAGATCGCGCTGGGTGTCGAGGATCTTGACGAGCTTGAAAGCGATGCAGTGGTGCGAACCCGACGGCGCGAAATGGACGGTTTTCTGGAAGATCCTGTCGTCCGGCTCCGTCAGCGTCTTGAGCGCATCGAACGCGTTCTTGCCAGACGAAGACCTCTCGAAGATTTTGTTGAGCTGCATATGCTTGCCAGCGAGCCGGATACGCTTGCCGTCGAAATCGACGATGATGCCGTGGTAGCGAAGGGTCCGATCGGCGAGTTTCTGCGAGAGGCGATCGCCGGCCGATCCGGCAATTACGACAGCGCGAATCAGATCGGCGATCGAGTATCGGCCCGCGTCGGTAACTTCCACGCGCGCCGACAGCAGATCCGAGGCAGCGATCTCCGCCGGCGAGCGAGTTGCCGAAAGATCGACGAGATCCGACATCGCGATGCCACGCCGCACGAACCAGTCGCGCGCCTGGGCCACGTCGAACGGAGCTTCACCGTACTCGAAGAAGTATCGGCATCCGAACGCCGTGCCGAAATGCAGACCGAAGCGGCGGTTGCCGAGATCTTCGGTCAGGGCTTCGGCGAAAACATCGATCGATTGCCGAATGCCGGAGAAGTTCCGAACGGCGAAAGACAGGAAGCGCGCGGCGAATTCCGGCGTCAGCGTTTCGTCCACGTATGCGCGATTTTCTTCTTGCTGTCGCGCGATCTCGGCCGCGGCTTCCATGTCGAGGTTGGGCGGCAGCAACTTTGGAGTCAGGAAGCGCTGCTCGTCGGCCTGGTCAGTGACCGCGTCAGCGATCGAAGCGAAGGCGCCGGCCCCGTTAATCTGCGTCGTACGGGCCTTCCCGCTCGAAGAACCGACCGCGCGAACGGCTTGCGATCCGGCGGCGGCGGCGCGGAGCGCGCGAAGCGTCGCACGATTGCGAGCATTCGACGCTTCGTCGGAAGACTCCGCTTCATCGAAGGTGAACGGAACTGAATCGTTCCCGAGAAGGGACGCCAAGCCCTTATCGGTCGTCGACGAGTTCACCGCGACGAGGGCGCGGCCGAACAAAAGCGCGATGACACGGTCGAGAAGGAACGATTTTCCGGAGCCGGCGGCGCCGGTGATCCAGAGCATGCACCGCCATTCGAGCGCCCCGGCGACCGCCGCCATCAACAGCCAGCCGATCACGAAGTCCGCGTAGTGAGGTTTTTCCCAACGGAACCGCGCGATGAACGCGGAGAACTTCATTCGGGCTTCGGCGTCGAGCTGTTCGTCGGCGATCTCGATCGCGCGCGACGAGGCCGTATAGAAATAGTCGCCCTTGTAATTCTCGTATTCGACGCGCGCGCCGTCGATGATCAGAAAGCGGCCGGTGTTGAAGACGAAGCGGGTCGAGCCGTCGCGCAGGGTTTCGAGCCGAGCGCCGCGGCCACGGAGCGCCGACGGATCGAAGTGTTCCTGCTTCCGGCAGGATTCCATGAGCGCCGAAGTGGCCTGTTCC
>JADCGK010000152.1 GCA_020249045.1 Azospirillum sp.
CAAGCGAGGACGAAAAGTCCGGCCCGCTTGCCCGTCTCGGCCGATTGTTCGAGCAGGCTCAACGCATGCCCGCGGGGATCGTCACGCCGACTTCGGTGTAATAGCGCAACGCGCCCGGATGCAGCTTGACGCCGATGCCCGCGATCTGGTCGCGCGCGACGGCGTTCCACCACGGATTGACGCGGCCCATCTCCTCGCGACGCTCCCAGAACGTCTTGACGATTTCGTAGGCGACGTCGTCGGGCATCGCGGCGGTCGTGTAGGCGCCGACCGGGATGCCGACCGTGTGCACGGGTTGGGTCTGGCCGTTATAGGTGTTGGCGGCGATCGTGACGGGGCCGGCACTCGGGTCTTGCGTCGTGACCATGTTGACCTGCTCGGGCGTCATCGACAGCAGGCGGATCGGCGTCGTGGCGGCGAGTTCCTGCACGTTCGAGGTCGGATGCGAGGACCCGGTCGCGAACCCGTCGACCTGGCGGTTGCGCATCGCCGCCACGGCGGCGTTGAGTTCGACGTCCGAGAAGCGGACCTGTTCGGCGATGCCGAGTTGGCGGAACACGGCCATCGACTGGCGCTCGGTGAAGGTGCCGCGGCCGCCGGCGATGAAACGCTTGCCGGCGAGGTCCTTGAGGTCGCTGACGCCCGCGTCGGCGCGCACGACCCAATGCATGGTCACCGGCGGCATGACGAACAGGGTGCGGATCGTCGTGTAATCGGCGCCGTCGGTGAACGGGTTGCGGCCAGCTTGCGCGTCGCGCACCGTCGAGGGCGGGGCGGTGTAGACGAAATTGCCCGGGCGACGCGGCGCTTCGCGCACGTTCTGCACCGAGCCCTGGCTTTCCTCGACGGTCGCGGTGATGCGCCCGTTGGTGGCCGCGCGCAGCACTTCGGAAAGCTGGACGGTCATCACGTAGTAGGACGAGCCCGACGACGCCGATTTCAGCGTCACGCGCTGCTGGGCGTGCGCGTGCGGCGCGAATGCGAAACCGGCGGCCAACAGGCCGGCGGCGAGGACGCGGAATTTCATGACGGCTTCTCTCCCGACTGTTTTGATCTGCCGGGGACTTTAGGGGCTCAGCCCGCCCGCTTCAACACGAACAAGCCCTGTTCGCCGAGCCAATTCGCGAGACGCCCGGGCGCGCGCAGCGATTTGGGCCGCCCTGCGGAATCGAGCACGACGGCGTACTCGATGTCGATGGACAGCGTTCGGCACAGATCGACGAAATCGTCGATCGTGCAAAGATGGATGTTGGGCGTTTCGTACCAGGATTGGTCGAGCGAGTCGGTCACCGGCATCCGGCCGCCGAACAGCAGCTTCAAGCGCACATGCCAGACCCCGAAATTGGGGAAGGACACGATCGCGCGCTTGCCGATGCGCACGAGCTGGCCGAGGACCGCCTTGGGATCCCACGTCGCCTGGAGGGTTTGCGACAGGATGGCATAGTCGAAAGCGCCCGTCGGATAGTCCTTGAGATCGGTGTCAGCGTCGCCCTGGATCACCGACAGGCCTTGCGCCACGCACGCGTTCACGCCGGTCTGCGAAAGTTCGATCCCACGCCCATCCACGTTCTTTTCGTGGCTGAGCCAATCGAGCAGCGCGCCGTCCCCGCAGCCGATGTCGAGCACGCGGCTGCCGGGTTCGATCATCTCGCCGATCGTGCGCAGATCGACGCGGATCGACGCGCGCGGACGCGATTGGGCCGCCGCCGGAAGGGAACCCGCTTCGTTCATCGGCCCCGCAAGCCCCGGCGTTCCGCGCATCCGTCGACGAAGCCGCGCAAGGTCGCGTGGAACTCCGGCTCGTCGAGCAGGAAGGCGTCGTGGCCCTTGTCCGACACGATTTCGACGAACGAAACGTTCGCCGCGGCGGCGTTGAGCGCGTGCACGAGCATGCGGCTTTCGGCCGTCGGAAACAGCCAGTCGGACGTGAAGCTGACCACGCAAAACCGCGTTCTCGTCCCTTCGAAAGCCGCGGGCAGCGAGCCGCCATGTTCGGCCTGCAGGTCGAAATAATCCATCGCGCGCGTGATGTAGAGATAGGAATTGGCGTCGAATCGGTCGACGAAGGTCGAGCCTTGGTGGCGCAGATAGGATTCGACCTGGAAATCGGCGTCGAAGCCGTAGGACAGCGACTTCCGGTCCTGCAGGCGTCGGCCGAATTTGCGGTGCAGCGCCTGTTCGGAGAGATAGGTCACGTGCGCGGCCATCCGCGCGACCGCGAGGCCGCGATGCGGCGAGGTCCCGGCGGCGAGGTAGTCCCCGCCGCGCCAATCCGGATCGGCCATGATCGCCTGCCGGCCGACTTCGTGGAACGCGATGTTCTGCGCGGAATGGCGGTAGGACGTCGCCACCGGCACGGCGGCGAAAACGCGCTCGGGATAGGTCGAAACCAGATCGAGCACCTGCATCCCGCCCATCGACCCGCCGATGGCGCAGAACAACTGATCGATGCCGAGATGGTCGAGCAAACGCACTTGCGCTTGGACCATGTCGCCGATCGTGATGACGGGGAACGACAGACCATAGGGAAGGCCCGTGGCCGGGTTGGCCGATTTGGGGCCCGTCGAACCCATGCAACCGCCCAGCACATTGGCGCAGACGATCCAATAGCGGTCGGTATCGAGCAATTTTCCGGGTCCGACGATCGCCTCCCACCAGCCCGGCTTTCCGGTGACCGGATGGGGTTCGGCCACGAACTGATCGCCGGTCAGCGCGTGGCAAACGAGGATCGCGTTGGATTTCTCCGCGTTGGGCGCGCCATAGGTTTGGTAGGCGACCGTCACCGGGCCGAATGCCACGCCCGAATCGAGCTTCAACGGCGCGGACGCCGGAATCTCGAATCGCTTGCCCGGAAAATTCGGGGCGGTCATGTCGACCGCGGCAATGCGGGGTGTGGCGGTCACGGAATGCGCCGATCCTGGAAAGATCGCCGGAACATGGGCCAAAGCGCCTTGGGATTCAAGCGTCGCAAGCCCGCGCGATCCGTGGCATTTTCCGATTCCCATGGACGCGAACGACGACAAATTGGCCGCCATTCGCCGGCGCATCGACGCGATCGACGACAAGCTGCTCGACCTGCTGATGGATCGCGCGCGCGCAATGGCCGACGTGCAGGCCGCCAAAGGCGGGGCTGCGGGCGTACTCGCCCGGCCGGGCCGCGAAATCGCGGTCCTGCGCCGTCTGCTCGCACGGCGCGAAGACCCCCTGCCCGCCGATCTGGTCGTGCGCCTGTGGCGCGACGTGATGACGAGCTTCACCCGTCTGCAAGGTCCGTTCGCGATCGGCCATCTCGAGGAACCGACGGCCCTGGCCGATCTCGCGCGCCGGCATTACGGCCTGGCGGCCCCGCTGGTTTCGGTCGCCAATCCGTCGACCTTGTTCGCCAAGCTCGGCGACGGGCGCGTGCAGCTCGCACTTTTCCCCTCGCCCGAGGATTCGCCGACCGCCTGGTGGCGGCATCTGGCCCCCGATCAGGCCCAAATCGTCGCCCGCTTGCCGGTGGACGGAACCGAGTCCCAGCCCGGCGCCTTGGTCGTCGGCCGCCAAGCCTTCGAACCTTCGGGCGAGGATCGGGCGCTGGTGATCCTGGAATTCGCCGAGGCCCAATCGCGCCCCAAAATCGCACGACGCTTCGCCGCCGCCGGGCTCGATTTCCTGCACGTTCTCGCCGAAGGCGAAGATCGGCAGGGAGCCTCCGCGCTGTGCCTGTGTGCAGGTGCGCTCAGTCCCACCGACCCGCGTTTGGCCGCCTTGGCGGCGGAGGGCGGGCAAGCGCGGCTTGCGGGCGGCTACGCGTTGCCCTTGGGCTTGGCGACGGGCTATACGCGGGGCGCGTCGGGGGACGCCCGAGGCAAAGGAGCGCGCAAATGACGATTCGTCCCGAACCCAAGCCCGGTGTGATGGAAATCTCGCCTTACGTCGGCGGGAAATCGGCCGTCCCCGGCGGGCGCAAGCCGATCAAGCTGTCGTCGAACGAAGGGGCGCTCGGCCCCTCGCCCAAGGCGGTCGAAGCGCTCGCGAAATCGGCGATGGACATGCACCGCTATCCCGACGGCGGTGCGGTCGCCCTGCGCGCGGCGATCGCCAAACGCTTCGGGCTCGATGCCGAACGGATCGTCTGCGGCGCGGGCTCGGACGAATTGATAGCACTGCTGATCAAAGCCTATGCGGGCCCGGGCGACGAGGTGCTCTACAGCCAATACGGCTTCGTCATGTACCCGATCTCGACCCATGCGGCCGGTGCCACGCCGGTGACGGCACCCGAGAAAGGCTATCGCAGCGACGTCGAAGCCTTGATCGCCAAGGCCGGCCCCAAAACGAAGCTCTGCTTCGTCGCCAACCCGAACAACCCGACCGGCTCGTTCATCACCGGCGCGGAACTCAAGCGCCTGCGCGATGGCCTGCCGCCGCACACGCTTTTGGTGATCGACGCCGCCTACGCCGAATACGTCTCGCGCAACGATTACTCCGCCGGCGTGGAATTGGTCGACGCGGGCGCCAATACGGTGATGCTGCGCACCTTCTCGAAGATGTTCGCGATGGGCGGGTTGCGCTTGGGCTGGGCCTACGCGCCCGCTAACGTCGTGGACGTGCTCAACCGCGTGCGCGGGCCGTTCAACGTGTCCGCGCAAGCCCAAGCCGCCGGTGTCGCCGCGTTGGAGGACCTCGCCCATCAGGATGCCAGCCGCGCGCATAACGAGCGCATGCTCGCCTGGTTCCCCGCCGAACTCGCCAAACTCGGCCTCAGCGCACTGCCCTCGGTCGGGAATTTCGTGCTGATCGAATTCCCGAAGGCCGGCAAGACGGCCGCGGCGGCGAACGAGTTTCTGATGGCGCGTGCGATCATTCCGCGCGCGGTCGCGAATTACGGACTGCCCGATTTCCTGCGCGTCACGCTCGGCGCCGAAGCCGAAATGCGCGAGGTCGTCGCAGCCCTCACCGACTTCATGAAGGCATGACATGGCGAAACTCGGGGCCAAACCCGTCGTCGACACGCTCGCACTCGTCGGCTTCGGGCTGATCGGCTCGTCGATCGCGCGCGCCGCACGGTTGACCGGGGCCGCCCGGCGCATCGTCGCGTGCGATGTTTCGGCCGCCGCACGGCGAACGATCGCCAAGCTCGAATTGGCCGATGCGGTGCTGTCCGATCCCGCCAAAGCGGCGACGGGCGCCGATCTCGTGATCGTGTGCTCGCCGCTCTCGACCTACGCCAAGCTCGGCAAAACATTGGGCAAGGCGCTGAAGCCGGGGGCGATCCTGTCCGACGTTGGCTCGGTCAAGCGTCCGGCGATCGACGAATTGGGCGCCCATCTGCCCGGGGGCCGGCATTTGGTGCCCGCACACCCGATCGCCGGTACCGAGAATTCCGGGCCCGAAGCCGGTTTCGCCGAATTGTTCGACGGCCGCTGGTGCATCGTCACGCCGGCGCGCGGCGCTTCCAAGCAAGCGGCGGCGAAGGTCGAGGCTTTCTGGAGACGCCTGGGCTCGAAAACCGCACGCATGACGCCCGCCCATCATGACAGGGTCTTGGCCATCACCAGCCATGTCCCGCACCTGATCGCCTATACGATCGTCAACACCGCCAGCGACCTCGAAGGCACGCTGCGGGCCGAAGTGATCAAATACTCCGCGAGCGGCTTCCGCGATTTCACGCGCGTGGCGGCCTCGCATCCGGTGATGTGGCGCGACGTGTTCCTCGCCAACAAGGACGCCGTTCTCGAAATGATGGGGCGGCTTTACGAGGATATCGCGCTGATGCAGAAGGCGATCCGCCACGATGAGGGCGAGACGCTGGAGCGCCTGTTCGCCAAGGCGCGGAAAATCCGCCGTTCGATCGTCCAGGCCAAGCAGGCCTAGGTGCGGCCGGCCAAGAACCCCAGCGTCACCGCGATCAAACACGCGGCGACCGAAACGCCGACATTGACCGCCGCCCCGGCCCAATCGCCCGCGCGCGCAAGGTCGAGCGTTTGCAGCGAGAATGCCGAGAAGGTCGTGTAGCCGCCGAGCAATCCCGCGATCAGAAAAGCGCGCGCGTCGCCCGATTCGGCGGGCAGGATCTGCGCGAGATAGCCGATCGCGAAACTGCCGGTGACGTTGACGAGGATCGTCCACCACGGCACGCCGGCGGGGTCCGCATGGCGCAAAATCGCCTCGGAAACGCCGTGGCGCGCGGCCCCGCCCAGCGCACTGCCCAGTGCCACCAGCAGATAGGCCCCCATCGCGCCCGTCAGAGCCCTTCGGGGGCTTGCGCCGCAGCGACCGGCGGCCGGTAATCCGCACGCGCGATCGCCACACCTGCGAAGATCAACGCCAATGCGATCGCCAACGCCTGCAACCGCCCCATCGTACGGGGGCGCTTGGCGGTGGTTCGGGCGATCATGTCGGCCATGGCCGATCCTTTCGCGGACGG
>JADCGK010000153.1 GCA_020249045.1 Azospirillum sp.
CCACGCAGCGTCGAACTTGTCGCCCCAAATGCCCACGAACCGCGCGAAATCGGCAGCGCGGCTGCCGAGCGCCTTGTCGGGCGCCTCGCCCGCGCCGCCGCGCGAAGCGACGTCCACGATGGCCGCATCGCGGAGGAACTCGCAGCGCGCGCCCGAGTTCCAAATCCGCAGCGCGAGATCCGGGTCGGCGTAATGCTTGCGGTAACCTTCGTCGAACGCGCCAAGCCGTGCGAGCGTCGTCCGCTCGATGGCGAAAAAGTAAGGGTAGTAGTGCCCGAAGACGGTGCCGATATAGGCCTCGCCGCCGACCACGCGCGGAAACCCCACCATTCCGCCGGGCAGCCCCGCCAAACGCGCGATCGCTGGGCCGAGCGCCCCGGGCGTGAGACGCGTATCGTCCGATACGAGGGCCACGACCTCGCCGCGCGCCGCCATCATCCCTGCGTTGGCGGCAGCGATGGATCCGCGCGGTTGGATCTCGGGGATCCATCGCACGTCGTCGCGCTGCGGATCGAACGGCGAAACCACGAGGATATCGTGCGGCACGTCGCCCGCGGCCGCATGCGCGGCGTCGATGGCCCCGGGCAGCAACTCCGCAAACAATGTCGGGAGAACGACGGAGAGCTTCACGCCGGCGCCTCCCCCGTCGGGCGATGCGTCCGCCACCAATCGAGCGTGCGCGCGATGCCCTCGTCGAGTCCGATACGCGGCCGCCAGCCAAGTTCGGCGAATGCCCGCGCGCAATCGAGCGCGATCGTGACCGGGATCGAAGGCTTGGAGGGGTCTGGGGTCACCGCGAGCGGCCGACCGGACAATGCCGCGATACGCGCGGCCACGTCGGCCACGGGCACGGCGAGGCCGGACCCGATGTTGTAAAGTCCGAACGGCGTGGACTGGCGGCCGATCGCCGCACGTACCGCGCCGACCAAATCATCGACGTGGAGGAGATCGCGGCCTTCCGTGCCCGCACCCCACAATGCGATGCGGCCGTCGCGCGCGGTCAGCGCCTTCGTGATCGTCGCCCCGAAGAAATG
Organism: Azospirillum sp.; assembly: GCA_020249045.1. Taxonomy (GTDB): domain Bacteria; phylum Pseudomonadota; class Alphaproteobacteria; order CACIAM-22H2; family CACIAM-22H2; genus Tagaea. Next base: position 1,035 of record JADCGK010000153.1, read on the forward strand.
GCTGCGGCCGAGGTCGTACTTGTCGTGGGGGCCGTAGATGTTCGAATGGCGCAAGGCCGTGAACTTCGTTCTGCCGAGCCCTGCGTACCACTCGGCCATGCGCTCGAAATAGACCTTCGTCGTCCCGGCGCCCCGATAGGCGGGATGCAAGGCCGCCGCCGGATCGAAATCGGTTTCGCGCTGCGGGCGGTCGGCGGACGCGTACATGATCGAACACGAAAACCAGACGAGGTGCCCGACGCCCAGCCGATGCGCGGCGGCGAAAACCCGCGCGTTCATGACCTGATTGTCGACGACCAGCGCCAAAGGGTCGGCGATGTTGGCGCCGGCGCCGGCCGTCGCGGCGGCCGCATGCACCACGATCTCCGCGCCAGCCAACGCGCGCGCGACGTCGTCCGCCGACGTCAGATCCGCCTCGCGCCATTCGATGCGCGGATGCGCCCATGCCGGACGGCGATGGCGAACCGCCGCGACCGAGTACGCGGGATCTTCGGCGAAGGCATGCGCCACGTTCCGGCCGATGAAGCCCGTGGCGCCCAAAACGACGACGCGAATCATGTCGCTCAGTCTACACGGGGCGAAGCCGCCCGCGGATCAGGCTTGGACGTCGATCTGCTGGCCGCGACCCGTCAACGCCGTTGCGGAAACGTCGAATTGCGCGGAGGCGGCGGACGATATGCCTTGTTCGACGAGCGCCGCGTTGTCCGCGTTCACCTCGTTCGTGACCTGCTTGAACTGTTCGAGCTTGTTCAAGCTCGACTGCAGCACAGGGAAAAAAGCGGCCGTCAGACCGCTGGCGCCAGTGGGTTGCATCGGAATTCTCCCGAACGCAGTCAGTTTCTCAACGCATAAGTATCGCGCCGAAACTGCCGCAAGTCACGAAGAATTCCTCGCAACCTATTCTTAACGCGTCACTTCTTGGTTCCGCGCGCCGCGCGCTTGGCACGCTTGGCGCGCTCGATCCCGCGATCGATCATTTTTTCCGCACCCTTGGCGTCGAGCCATTTCACGATCGTGACCCACTTATTCTTTTCCAAGTCTTTGTAATGCTTGAAAAAATGGGCGATCTGCTCGCATAGAATCGGCGGCAGATCGTCGTAATTGCGGATGCCTTTGTAGAACGGGTGCAACTTGTCGACGGGGACCGCGACGATCTTCTCGTCGGGCCCCGCCTCGTCCTCCATCAGCAGCGCGCCAATGGGCCGCGAGCGGATGACGGCGCCCGGAACGACCCGGACCTGCCCGACGACGATAACGTCCACAGGATCGCCGTCGCCCGAAAGCGTGTGCGGGATGAAGCCGTAATTGGCCGGATAGAACATCGCCGTGTGCAGAAAGCGGTCGACGAACAACGCGCCCGATTTCTTATCGAGCTCATATTTGACGGGCTCGCCGCCCGCCGGAACTTCGATCACGACGTTGACGTCGCTGGGCGGGTTGGCGCCGATGGCGATTTTGTTGATGTCCATGGATTCCCTCTTCGTCGGGGAACATACCCCATCCGCCGCCCCGGGCGCATCATTCGTCCCGCGCGGCGCCAGGATACCGAAGCATATCGCGCGATCAGACGACCGCCTCGCGAACCTCGAGTGCCACGGCAAGGCTGCGCGCGGCGTCGCGAGCGTCGCTCTCGGAGGGGCACTCCCCCCGCGCGAGCCTGACGAAATGCGCAAGTTGCAGATCGAGCGCGTCGCCCGCACCGACCGCCAGCCGCTCGACGCTCAGCGGGTCGAGCCACCCGGCCGCCCCGGCGTAGCGCCGCAACGACAACTGCGGCACGTCGAGCGCCGCCTGCGTGCCCGTCAGAAACAGGCAAGACGCGTCCGTTTGACGGGGATAAGCGGGGTTCTCGCCCGAAGTAAGCTCCCAACTCCACGGCGAAACGGCTGCATCGGAAACCGCCAGAGTCCCGAGCGCGCCGCTTTCGAAGCGCATGGCCGCGACGGCTGTATCCTCGACCGGACGGCTCTTGAGTGCGCCCGATGCCATCGCCTTCACCTCGGCGATCTCGCCGACGAGGAAGCGGAGCGCGTCGATATCGTGGATCAAGTTGATCAACACCGGCCCGCCATCCGGCCCGATCCGCCAAGCCGTTTGGAAATAGAGATCGGGCTTCAGGAATAGCGTCATGGCGACCGCGGCCACGATCCGGCCGAGCCGCCCCTCGCGGATCGCGTCGCGCGCAGCACGCAAAATCGGATGATGACGACGGTGATGGCCGACCAGGGTCGGCACGCCCGCCGCCTCGGCGGCGTCGGCGATCGCCAGCGCTTCGGACAAACGCCCCGCGACCGGCTTTTCGATCAACACCGGTACGCGACGCGCGATGCAGCAAAGCGCGCCAGACGCGTGCAGCGCGTTCGGCGTGGCAAGGATCGCCGCCGCCGGCTTCACGCGATCGAGCAAGGCTTCAAGGTCGGCGGCCCAAGGTACGCCGCATTCGGCCGCGAAAGCCGCGGCCGCCGGTGAAGGATCGGCGATGCCCGCGAGGGATGCGACGCGCGACGCCCGGATCGTGGCGATGTGCCGCCGCCCGATCAGGCCCGCGCCCGCGACGGCGATTCGAAGCTTTTCCATGACGCGAGCATATCGCGCCGCGCGCGCGAAATCCCGCGCGCGCCCTTGGCCCCAATACTCAATCGGTGCGGTCGGTTTCCTCGGCCGCGCGATCCTCGTCGTCGGATTCCTCGGCCGCGACGGATTCCTCGTCCTCATCGGCCTCAGGCGCGTCCTCGGCGGCGGAGACGTCCATCACGGGCGCGTCGTCCTGGACCGGGACGGTCGCGGGCTTGGGCCCGGTCCGCGAGAACGACACGCGCGACCGGCGCGCGAGGCGTTGGGGATAGACGCGCGCCACCTCGACGAACGCAGCACCGCATTTCGGGCATGTGGGTTCGGGACGGCCAAGGTCGTAAAACCGCGCATCGCAACTCGTGCAAGTGCGCTTCGTTCCCCGAAGGGGCATATCGTAGTTCAAACGGAGGACTCGCTTTCCTGAGGGGACCGGCGCGTCGCGCGTGCGGTCAACGCTTCACGCGAGCCACGGACTTGATCGGTCCACGCGGATTTCCCGACGCTTCGGCGATCTTGCGATCCTGGGCGAGAATGAAGGCTTTGGCCGACCGATCCGCGTCGGTCGTATCGATCTCGGACAAAGGTACCTTGCGGTTGGAACTGCGCGTGCCGTCTTCGTAGAGCACGTCGTAGAGCTCGAACTCGTTAGTCTTCTTTTTGCGCGCGTTCATCGACATGCGGTTCTCCTCCCGGCGCTTCGAGCGCGGCTTTGGCCTTGCGCTTGGCTTCGCGCGCTTCGATCTTCTCGAGCTTGCGCTCTTCCTTCTTGCGCGCGCGCGTCGCGCGCTCGAGCCGATAATTGGGCTTGAACGGCATGGGATTCCCCCCTTCGGACCGGGACGGAGCGGCGCAAGGCCACCCCGCCCCGCCGGCTCAGATGGCGCGGAGATTGACCGCCGAAGACTTGCCGTTACGGCCCTGTTCGAGCTCGTAGGACAGCTTCTTGCCTTCGGGCAAATTGTCGAGGCCCGCGCGCTCGACCGCCGAAATGTGGACGAAGACGTCGGCCGCGCCGTCGTCCGGCTTCAGAAAGCCGAAACCCTTGGCCGCGTTGAACCATTTCACAGTGCCAGTTGCCATTTTGAATCTCCAAAAACCGTCCGCGCGACCATCACGCGGACCGTCAAATCGGCTTCGGGAGAAATTCACGAGGGGGCAACGCAAGCGTCGGGCCCATCAGGAAAGAGCCCAACCTGCTTGACGTCCATCGGTCTATAGCAACGCGCGGCGGCGTACAACAGGAAACGACCGGAAACCGCGCGTATCTTTTCCGTCGAATTTCCGTTACAAGAAATTTGCCCGTCCGTATGCGCTTTTCCGCGCCAACGCGCCGGCCTGCCGAATGGAACGGGCCCATGCGTATCCGCGACGACTACCGCACTTTGGGGGGACGGGAGAAAGCCTCCATCCTGCTTCTGACGCTCGGCGAGGAAGTCGCGGCCAAGCTCTTCGCGTTGATGAGCGACGAGGAAATCAAGGAAATCTCGCAGACGATGGCGGGATTGGGCAGCGTCCACTCCTCGATCATCGAGCGCCTGATCGTCGAATTCGCCGACCAGATTTCCGCGACCGGCTCGCTGATCGGCTCGTTTGATTCGACCGAACGCCTGCTCGGCAAGATTCTCGACAAGAACCGCCTGTCCGGAATCATGGACGACATCCGCGGCCCCGCCGGCCGCACGATGTGGGACAAGCTGGGCAACGTCAACGAAGGCGTGCTCGCCAACTACCTGAAGAACGAATACCCGCAGACAGTCGCGGTCGTGCTTTCCAAAATCCGATCCGACCATTCGGCGCGCGTGCTGGGCACGCTGCCCGAAGCCTTCGCGATGGAAGTCGTCATGCGCATGCTGCGCATGGAGACGGTGCAGAAGGACGTGCTCGACGACGTCGAACGCGTGCTGCGCAACGAATTCATGTCGAATCTCGCCAAGACGAACCGCAAAGACACCCACGAAATGATGGCCGAGATCTTCAATTCCCTGGACCGGCAGACCGAGGCGCGTTTCTCGACGGCTTTGGAGGAGCGAAACCGGGATTCCGCCGAGAAGATCCAGGCGCTGATGTTCAAGTTCGAGGATCTGGGCAAGCTCGATCCCGGCGGCGTCCAGACCCTGCTCCGTGCGGTCGACAAGTCCAAGCTCGCCATCGCCCTGAAGGGGGCGAACGAGCAATTGCGCGACCTGTTCTTCTCCAACATGTCCGAACGTGCGGGCAAGATGCTGAAGGAGGAGATCGAAGCCCTGGGCCCCGTGCGCGGCAAGGATGTGGCCGAGGCGCAGACCTCCATGGTCAACACCGCCAAGGAACTCGCCGCCAAGGACGAAATCGTCCTGTCCAAGGGCGGCGCGGGCGAAGACGACCTGATCTACTGAACGGGCACGCCCGCGCGGCTCAGAAATCCTCGTCCCAATCGTCGGCTTTCTTCGTCGGCCGGACGGCTTGCTTCGGCGGCGGTGCGGGCGGCGGATTGACGCTTTGCGCGGGCTGCTGCCTGCGCGGCGGCGCGTCCGTCGGCACCGGAGCGGCACTTTCGCCCGAACGGAAACTCGAGACGACCCCGACCAACTGCGTCGCTTGCGCGGCAAGCGATGCGGCCGAGGCCGAGCTTTCCTCGACCAATGCCGCGTTCTGCTGGGTCGCGGAATCCAAATCGCCGAGCGCCTTGTTGATTTCGGCGATCGAGCGCGACTGCTCGCGGCTGCCGGCGGCGATCTCTGGCGCGATCTCGGCGACCTGGCGGACGATCTCGACGATGCCCGCCAACGCGTCGCCGGCGCCGCCGGCGATCGCAACCCCCTGCTCCACCTCGCGCGAGCTCTCCCCGATCAGATCGCGGATCTGCTGCGAGGCCTGACGCGAACGATCGGCGAGCGAGCGAACCTCCTGCGCGACGACGGCGAAGCCTTTGCCGGACTCGCCCGCACGCGCCGCCTCCACGGCGGCGTTCAGCGCGAGCAGTTTGGTCTGGAACGAAATCTCCTCCATGACCTGGATGATCGCCCCGATCCGCGCGGAGGACGCTTCGATCCCCGACATTGCCTTGACGACGCTGGAAACTGCCGTACCGCCGGTTTCCGCGCGCTTCAACGCGTCCGCGGCCAGTGCGCGCGCGCGTTCCGAATTCTCGGCGTTCATTCCAACGGTCGCCGCGATTTCCGCCATCGTGGCGACGGTCTCCTGCAACGCCGAAGCCTGGCGCTCCGTGCGGGAGGCCAGGTCGTTGCTGCCTTGCGAGATTTCGCTCGCGGCTGTGCGGATCGCCTCCACCGCATCCGCGACTTGGATCGCCGTCGCGGACAGGCGCGCCAAAGTCTCCGTCTCCTTGGCCTGGAGCTTGCGCTGTTCGATGGAATTGTTGCGCAGGACGTCGACGGCGCGCATCAGACCGCCGATCTCGTCCGCACGATCCGTGCCGGGCGCCGGGCGGTCGAGTTCGCCGCTTGCGATCCGCGCGGTCGTCGCCTGCGCCGCCTCGATATCCCGCGACACGCCGCGCACACTGCGCACCATCGCCGCGAACAGCGCGAGGACGGCGAGCGACGTCAAGACCGCGACGATCCAGAACTGCCGCGTTTGCTCGGCCAACCGCGCGTTCTGCGCGGTGGCGATGAGGGTGGAGAGGTTGCGCCAGGATTCGACCAACCGGTCCATAATCTCCTCGTCCTCGGCGACGACGGCCATCGCCGTCGGCGGCGAACGCAAGGCCGTCGCGAGCGAGGCGTTGAAGCGCTCGGATCGATCGATCAATGCCTGGACGGCTGGAACACGATCCGTCCAATTGCGGCCGGTGCGCTTGTCGAAGGCACCCGCGCGCTGGGCGTTGCGCATTTGCCGACGCAGGATCTCCGCCGTCACGCCCTTCTGCTGCTCCAGACCTTCGATCTGCTGTTGCAGCGACGCAGCACCGACGCTGCGGGGGCCCAACGTTTCGTCGAACAGGAAAACCCGGCCCATCAGGAATGCGCGCCCGCGCAACAAGTTCGGAAACACCTCGAACTGGTTGCTCATCATCAGAACGAAATCGACCTCTGGATCGCCCAGAACGTTGAACGCGTCGGCCGAACCGAATGCGAGGGATTGGAAGTAGCCGAACGCCGCCTCCTGAACCTGCAACACGCCCGCGACCGTCAATTCGGGGGACGGTTGGAGCGCGATCACGCGGTCGATGGCGGGGCGCAGCCCCGTCACGTCGGGCGAATACCCGAATTCCTCGCGGAGACGGCGGTGCGACTCGCCCAAATCCGCGACGGCCTTTCCGATCGCCGCCTTCCATTTCGCGAGCGCTTCGCGGTCGGTGGACCCCGTCGCCACCCCGCGCAGCAGCACCATTTTGTGCCGGTAGAGCGCTTCGCCCAACTCCCGGATCGGTTCGATTTCATTGGCGGCAAGCGCGATCCGCCGCGCCTCGCGCAGATCGCCGTACGCGCGGTACATGTTCCACCCGAACAATCCGGCGGCGACGACCGTCGAAGCGACGATCAACGCGGTGAGTTTGGTGGCGATCCGCATGGGCGTTCCTTCACTCGATGGGGCCGAAAATCTTCACGATCCGGGCTTTCAGCGCGTCCTGGGAGACGGGCTTGACGACGTATCCGTTCACGCCGGCTTGAACGACCGACGTGACGCTCGCCTGATCGTTGTTGCCCGTCACCATGATGACCGGCACGCGCTTGAGAACGGGGTGCTTGCGCATGTTCACCAGCAACTCCAGCCCCGTGCCGTTCTCCATGTTGAAGTCGGAAACGACGAGATTGTAGGGACGCTTCCCGAGTTCGAGGAACGCATTCTTCCCGCTGTCGGCTTCGTCGATGCTCTCGAATCCGAGTTTGCGGAGGTAGGACCGCATCAGCGCGCGCATGCTCATCTGGTCGTCGACGACCAATACCCGCAAGGATCTGGCCAAGGTCATGGGTTCGCTCCTTCGATTTCCGCCCCCGCCTTCTCCAACAACGCGGCCGCGATGCGCGAAATCGGCGCTTGCGCTTCGGCCGCCCCCTCCTCCCACGCAACGCGCGGCATTCCGTAGACGACCGACGTCGCCGCGTCCTGCGCGATCGTGCGCGCGCCCGCCGCGCGCATCTTGGCGAGACCCGTGACGCCGTCGCGGCCCATGCCCGTCAGCAACGCGGCCGCCGCGCGCGGTCCGAACGCCGCCAAGGAAGCGAAGAGCCGGTCGATCGCCGGCAGATGCCCGCTTTCCCGCTGCCCCTCGACCAGGCGGCATACCGGCCGACCGTCCGCGCCCTTCGCCACTTCGAAATGCCGATCGCCCGGCCCGATATGCACCTCGCCTGGTGCGATGACGGCACCGTCCGCCGCTTCGACGACCCGACGCCCGAGCTGCTCGGCGAGCCGTGCGGCGAAACGCGCGGTATAGGCGCCGGGCAAGTGCTGGACGATCGCGACGCCCGGCGCATCTTTCGGCATGGCCGCAAGCACTTCGCCCAGCGCCTCGACCCCGCCGGTCGATGCACCCAAACCGATGACGTCGAGCCGCGCGTAGCGCCCGGGATCGGCCGCCGGCGCCGGGACCGCACGCGCGGCCGCCGGGCGGGCGCCGCGGACCTTGGCGCGCGAGGCGGCGCGCACCTTCTCGCGGATTTCGGACTTCAGCGCCTCGAATGTCTCGCTCAGCCGCTGCGTCGGTTTGGCGACGTAGTCGACGGCGCCCAATTCCAGCGCGCGCAAGGTGGTGTCCGCGCCCTCTTGCGTCAGGGTCGAGATCATGACGACCGGCATGGGCCGGAGCCGCATCAGCCGCTCGAGAAACTCGATGCCGTTCATGCGCGGCATTTCGACGTCGAGGGTCAGCACGTCGGGCGATAGCGCCTTGATCTTGTCGCGCGCGATGATCGGGTCGGGCGCGGTGCCGACCACCTCGAGCGCCGGATCGGCGGAGAGGATCCCCGTCAGCATTTCGCGGACAAGGGCGGAATCGTCGACGATGAGAACGCGCGTTTTAGTGTCGGACATAGGCACTCGGAACATCCAGGCGGTTGATCGGCAGAGCCGGATCGCGCGCGGTTTCGGAATGGCCCAGGCACAGGATGCCCCGGGGCCGCAGATAGCCGACCAAACGCGCGACGACGCGGGCCTGATCCTCGGGCGACAGGTAGATCAGCATGTTTCGGCAGAAAATCGCATCGAACGGTCCTTTCATCGGCCAGACGTCGCCGACCAAATTGTGGCGTTTGAAGCGGACCATTTCGCGCGGCGGTCCGGCGAGCGTCCATTTGCCGTCGGTCCCGGCGCGCAGATAGGCGCGCGCGAAGCGCGGCAGATGTCCCACATCGTCGCGCGGGTAGACCGCCGCCTCGGCCGCCGCCAGCGCGGTCGGATCGATGTCGGTCGCAAGCACGCGCGCATCGACCCCCGCCGCCGCCACGTCCGCCCGGGCGAGCAGCATCGCCATCGAGTAGGGTTCTTGCCCCGCGGCGCAACCGGCCGACCAAAACCGGATCCGCTTGGCGCCCGCGCGTAGCATGGCGGCCAGATGCCTGTCCAAGAGCCGGAAATGGTGGATTTCGCGGAAGAAACGCGAATGGTTGGTCGTCAACGCGGCGACGATAGCGTCCCACTCCGGGTCGGCGGGGTCCGACAGCCGCGCGCGGTAGCTCGCGAAATCGGCCAGTCCCAGCTCGCGCACGCGCGGCGCGAGGCGCCGATAGATCAAAGCCGCCTTCGATTCCGGCAACACGACGCCGGCGCGCGCGCGCATGGCACCCGCGAAAAAAGCGAGATCGGCGGCTTCCGCCGCCGGCCCCGCGAATTCGCGCTGGCCCGGGTCGATGCGCGGGGCGATCACGGCGCCGCCCCCGCCGCCGGCGCGTCGGCCCCCGCCTCGAAGCCGGAAACGGGAAAGGTCTCCTCCACCAACCGATCGACGTCGGTCACGCCGAGGATTTTTTCGGCGACGAAGACCACGCCCGACATGAACGGCGTCGCATCTCCGCCTTCGATCGCGGGCATCGGGGCCATATCGTCGGCGCGCGCGGTCACGATGTCGGTGACGGCATCGACCAGCAGGCCGACCGAACGGCCGTCGTTGCCGCGCACGATCACCACGACGTGCCGCGATCCGGCTTGCGTGCCGCCTTTGCCGAGCCGGGCGGAGACGTCGTAGATCGGCACGATCTCGCCGCGGATGTTGACGATGCCGCGCACGTAAGCCGGCGTGTGCGGCACGGCCGTGGGCTCGGACCACGTGCGGAATTCGACCACGCGTTCGATGGGAATGAGGAAGGTCGCGTCGCCGATCTCGAAACTGACGAACTGGGACTCCATTTGCGTTCCCTCAGCCTTCCGCCGCTTGCCGTTCGAGGCGGCGGCGCGCGAGCGTCGCTGCGCTCAACGTCGGCAGATCCAGGATCAACGCCGGGCGCCCGTCGCCCAGAATCGTCGCTCCCGATACGCCTTTGACTTTACGGTAGTTCTTCTCGAGGCTTTTGACCACGACCGGCTCCTGCCCGATCAAGTCGTCGACCTGCAACGCGAACGGTTCGCCGCCCGACGGCCGGACGATCACCAAAATGCATTGCGTGGGATCGGTTCGCCAATCCCGCACGCCGAACTCCGCCCCCAACGGAACGATGCGCAGCAACGCGCCGCGCCAGGCGAGCATGGCGCCCGCATCGTCCATGCGGACGACCGACGCGGCGGCGGGCCGGAGGCTCTCGACGATGGCCGTGATCGGAATGAGGTAGTTCTGCCGTCCGACGAGCGTGACCATCGCGTCCAAAATGGCGAGCGATAGCGGCAGGTGCAGCGAAAACGTCGTGCCGAGACCGGGCCGGGACGTCAACCCAACATGCCCACCCATTTCGCCGATGGCTTGCCGCACCGCGTCCATGCCAACGCCGCGCCCCGACACGGAAGTGACGGCCTCCGCCGTCGAAAAACCGGGCAGGAAGATCAGCTCGTCGATCTCCTGGTCAGACGGCGTCGCGCCCGGCGGCACGAGGCCGCGCTCGACGGCCTTCGCCAAAACGCGCGAGCGGTCGATTCCCTTGCCGTCGTCGACCAGTTCGATGACCACTTGGGCGCCGCGCTGTTCGGCGCGTAGGTGCAGATGGCCGACCGGATCCTTTCCGGCGGCGGCTCGCCCCGCGGCATCCTCCACGCCGTGATCGATCGAATTGCGGATCAGATGGGTCAGCGGTTCGCTCAATCGCTCCACGACGGTCTTGTCGATTTCGACCTGATCGCCGGTGATCTCCAACCGCACCCGCTTGCCCGTGCTCTTTTCGAGTTCGCGCACCAAAGCGCCGAAGCGCGAGAACACCGCGCGCAGCGGCTGGGCGCGGATCGACGTCGCGGAATCGGCCAGATCCCGGATGTGCTGCGACATTTCGTCGAGCGCGCGGAACAGCTGTCGATGCGCGTCGGGATCGAGCCCCGCCACCTGACGGGCCAAAAAAGCCTGGGTGATGATCAGCTCGCCGACCATGTTGCCCAGCCGCTCCAATTTCGGCACGTCGACGCGCACGGTCGGGACGGCCTTCTCGCGCGGTTTGGCGGGTTCGGTCGCCGGGGGCAGCGATGGCGGCGCGGCGGGAGATGGCTGCGACCCCGGCGCCTCTAAGGCGGCCGGATCCGGCGCCGAGGGGGCCGCCGCCTCGAACTCGAACGTCGCGACATCGTCGATCATGTCGCGGATTTCGTCGAGCGCGTCGCGACCTGCCGCCGTTTCGAGCGTCAAGTTCCACGCGAAAGCGCAGACCGACGGGTCCAACTCGGCGAGTGCAGGCAATCGCGAGGCGTCGAGTTCGACCGACAGCGCGCCGAGTTCCTTGAGCGTTTCGAGGATCCGCAGCGGATCGATCCCGGCGCCGATCATCTTCGGCCCGGGCACGAAACGGATCCGATAAAGGCGGGCGGCTTCCGAGCCCCCGCCGTCCACCGGCACCGCGGCATCGGCCAGCGGATCGAAATCGACGGATCCGGCCGCCGGCGAGTCAGCCACTTCGAGCCCGCCTGCCGCGCGCAAGGCGCGCAGCGCCGCATCGTAACGCGCCGCCGGCGCGGGCTCGCCCTCGCGAACCTCCGCCGCCAGCGCGCGCAACACGTCTACGCCGTCGAACAGGAGGTCCACCGCCGCGGCGTCGAGCGGCGCCGTCCCCTTGCGCAGCCGATCCATATAGGTCTCGAACGCATGCGCGAAATCGGCGAGGCGACCGAGCCCGAAAGCCCCCGCGCCGCCCTTGATCGAATGCACGGCGCGGAACAGCGCATGGATCGCCGCCTCCGCACCGCCACCGCCGCGGATGGTCTCGACGCTTGCCTCGGCGGTGCCGACGAGTTCGTCGCACTCCAGAAGGAAAATTCCGCGCAGTTCGGCTTCTTCGTCGGCCATCTCAGGAATCCGGCGCGATCCGCGACATCAACTGCGCGAAGAGTCCGACCGTCTCGTAGGCCGCGCATAACCGGTCGCTGGGCTCGATCAGGCCGAACGGCAGCGTACGTTCGGCGAAGGCGGCCGCCGCCGCTTCGATGGTCTGGATCAGCGCCAGCGACGGCTCGTCCACGTCGCGCGCGTCGAGATAGGCCCCGCGCCCCGCTTCGAGCCGGGCGAGCAACTGGGTCTTGATTTCGATCGTGGCGCCGAGCTCGCCGGTCGCGGCCAATTTCAAACGCTCGACGTCCATAAGGGCCAGTCCCTCCCCGGACCGTAGACTGTTCCACTGATACCGTGACGGCGGAGATTCGCCAAGAACGCCCCATCCCGGCCCGAGTCCGGATGCCACGCGTTGACGATGGGCGCAAAAACGAACGAAATCAACGATGTCGTACAAATCCGACGACCGACGGCACGATCATCCCGCGCCCGGACCGTCGCGCCTGGACGAGTGTACCGGCGCGGTCGCGGAAATCACCAAATATGCGGCGCCCAAAGCCCCCGGAATCAGGATCAGCAGCCAGGAGGTTGGGTTGTCGAATTCGTAAGCCGGGTGATTTCGGAACAGCCAATGCAAACCAACGTGCATGACCGCGAATGCGGCAAGCCCCCTCCTGAAACCCGCACGATCCCCGAGCCAGAAAAGCGCCGCGAAAATCGGGACGTGCCCCCAGAGGAACACTTCGCGGCCGATCTCGTCCGGCAAAAAGCTGGCCAGCGGCAATACGCGCCATTCGTGCCTGAGGGCCGCGTCGACCTCATGCGTCAGGAAGAACGCCACCATCAGGGTATAGACGTGCCTCGCGACCCCGTGGAACATGCCGGATGCTTGCGTCCCTGTGCGCACCGTCGAATGTCGGGTATCACACCTCACCCGCGCGGCCAAGGCAACCCGCAAGGCGGCACGGACGCGCTTGGGGGCTTGCGAAGCCGCTGCTCGGCGAAGTAATTGGGTTTCAAGAATTGCGCGGGCGAAAACCGAAGGTGAAAAGGATCTCGAATGGATATCCCCGGTCTCGGCGTCTTTTTGGACTGGCAGCACGCGGCCGGCTTCATCGCGGCGGGGCTGGTTTTTTCGAGTTTCTGCATGAAAACGATGATCCCGCTGCGCTCGGCGGCACTGGCCTCGAACGTCGCGTTTCTCGCCTACAGCGTGCCGCTTGGGCTGTGGCCCATCGCGATCCTGCACGGCGCGCTGCTGCCGCTCAATTTGGCTCGGTTGCTCGAACTTCGGCGGCTGGTGCGGCGTTTGCGCGACGCGCGGGTGGGGGATTTCGATATCACCGCGCTGCTACCGCTGATGAAGCGCGAAACCTTTCCCGCCGGGCACGCGATCTTCCGCCGCGGCGACCCGGCCGAGAAGGCCTACTATCTCCACTCGGGGCGCATCGATCTGCCGGAATTCGGCGCAGTGCTGAATGTCGGGGCGTTCTTCGGCGAAGTGGGCTTGTTCACGCCCGACAACGCCCGCACGGCGACTGCCGTCTGCGCGACGCCCGTCGAACTCTATTCGATCGACGCAAAGGGCATCGTCTCGGCTTTTTCGCAGGAGCCGGGCTTCGCCGTCCATCTGATCGGGCTGGTCGGTACGCGCCTCAACGAGGACATGAATCGCTTGAAGACGCGCGCGGTCGCGCCCACGCCGGCCACGGCCGATTAGCGGATTAACTTCCCAGACATCCTTCGGACGTTTCGTACAGAGCGCGTCCGGAACGCCCAACCGCCGTCACCCAAGCACCGGTCTCAGTCCGGCAAGCGATAGGGCTTCGCCTCGGCATCGTAAGCGTCGTAGCCGAGCACGGCACGCAAGACCGGCAACGGCAGCGCGCCCGCCGCTTCCTGCTTGCCCGCGGCGTTGGCCGCCAAACCGGCCTGCATGCCGGCGATCGCCGGCGACAACATGCCCGTCGGGTACGTTCCGATTTTGTAGCCGAGACGGATGGCCGCTTCCTGATCGGTCGCCGCCCGGCCTTTTCCCGGGCTGAGCACCGAAAAACACGGCCGCCCCTTCGCGGCCGCGATGCCGCGCGCGATCTCCGCATCGTCGGCGGGCGAGTCGAGGAAAACGATGTCGGCGCCTTCGTCGACGTACATTTCGATGCGCGCGACGGCCTCATCGATGCCTTGGGTGGGGCGACAATCCGTGCGCGCCAGCACCAGAATGCCGGTCTCCCGCGCCGCCTCGATCGCCGCACGGATCTTCATGCGCGCTTCTTCGCGCGGCAGGCACGGCTTGCCGGCGGCGATCAACGCACGTGGGGTGATCTTGTCTTCGATCAGCACGGCCGCCGCGCCCGCAAGCCCGTAAGCGCGGACCGTCCGCCGCACGTTCATCGCATTGCCGTAGCCATGATCGCCGTCGGCCAGAACCAGAGTGTCCGGAGACGCGTTTCGGACCATGTTGAGCGCGTCGTACATCTCTCCGAATCCGATCAGGTCCAAGTCGGGGCCGCCCAGTCGGCTGGCGGCGACGCAAGAACCGGACAGAAACGCGGACTCGAAGCCCGCGGCCGCCGCCAGCCGCGCGCTGAGCCCGTCCCAAATCGCCGGCATGACAAGGAATTCTGGCTTCTCGAGGCGGGCGCGCAGCCGTTGGGCGGGCGTCATCGTTCTTCCTTCCAATAAACGGTCTTCGTGCCGAGTGTCGAACGAGGCACAGACTAAGGCTCCGAACGCCGACGCGCAAACACCGCGCAGTCCCCATCGCCGCACACGCGTATCGCCGCATCGAAGAGAGTTTATCTAACATCCTGTTTTCGTTTTTCTTGTGGCACTTTCGCACGGGCCACCCGGTATTGTCCGCGCATGCCACGTCGACTCCCGCCCCTCAATTCCTTGCGCGCGTTCGAAACCGTCGCCCGCCATCTCAGCGTCACGAAGGCCGCCGACGAATTGTCGGTGACTCCCGCTGCGGTCAGCCACCAGATCAAGACGATCGAAGAACATCTCGGTCTCGATCTCTTCCATCGGACGAAGGGGGTCTTGCTGCTGACCGACGCCGGTCAGGCGATCCTGCCCGGCATCCGGGAAGGGTTCGAGAGTTTCGCCGGGGCGATCGAGCGGATCGACGACTTGGGGAAGTCGGGCGTTCTGACGATCTCGGTCGCGCCGTCTTTCGCCGCGAAATGGCTTCTACCGCGCCTGGAAAGCTTCCAGGCAGCGCATCCGGACATCGACGTGCGCGTCGGCGCGTCGATGGCGCTGGCCGAGTTCCACGCCGACGGCGTCGATCTCGCCATCCGCTATGGCGCCGGCCGATATCCGGACCTTCATGCCGAACGCCTGTTGGCGGAAGCGGTATTTCCCGTGTGCAGTCCGAAACTGCTCAACGGCGCGCACAAACTGGACTCGATCGACGCCTTGCGCCATCAGACGCTGCTGCACGACGACAGCCCCGACGACGATCCTTCCTGCCCGACTTGGGCGATGTGGCTCAAAGCCGCGGGCGCCCACGATATCGACGGCACGCGCGGGCCGAAATTCAACCAGTCGAGCTTGGTCGTCGAAGCGGCGGTCTTGGGCCGGGGGGTCGCACTCGCCAAGGCGTCGCTTGCCGCAGCCGATCTTGCCGAAGGCCGCCTGATCAAGCCTTTTGGCGCGGCGTTGCCAGTCGATTTCGCCTATTGGCTCGCCTGTCCGCCGGCCAAACTCGCTTTGCGCAAGGTTTCGTTGTTTTCGGCTTGGCTGAAATCCGAAGCCGCCGCCTTCGCCGGCAAGTCCGGCACCCAGCCGGATTGAACCAAAGTACGCGCGATAGCGGCACGGATTTGCGCGTGTCCCATCCCTTCGGCACGCCACCGCTTGCGCTTGGCCTCCAAAACGCCGAGGCGCATCGCCCACGCGCCATCGAACAGCGCGCCAAGATATTCACCGAGCGCACCGGCTAAACCAGGGCAGCGTCCGCCGGTCGCGACGCTCAGCGTTAGGTCGCCGCGCCGGACGACCGACGGCGTATGGAAATCGCAGAGTTCGGCCTCGTCTTCGACGTTGACGAGCGCGCCGGCGGCATGGGCGCGATCGGCCACCTGGCGCGCCGCGTCGACCGGCAGATCGGCGACGTAGACAATGCGGTAGCCCGAAAGATCGGCGTCGGCCGCGACGCGCATCGGCGCGGCACCGGCCTCGCGGAGCAAGGCTTCGCGTCGGGCGGCGCGCGGGCCCTCGCCCACGAGCGCGACATTCAGGCGGCGGATGTCGAGATTGATCGGCAGCATGGCGCCGAGTATCGGCGGACTGCGGGACGGGACGAATTGAGCAATTCTACAGACGTCCGAAGATTTTTTGCCTCGCGGCGGTCGGAGATTCGGCGTTTGGTTGGCACTCCAATTCGGAGGCTAGCAATGGGTGCTCACGCGTTCGCCGTTCCTCGTTCGATCCGTTACCGCGCGATCGACGCGTTCGCTTACGACGAACTCGGGTGGGTTCTGGGCGAAGCGGCAGCATTGACGCCCGAGACCGTGCCCGAACCGCGCGCTTACCGGCGCTCCAACGGTCTGGACTTGCTGAGCCGGCATCCACGTCTTCTGTCGCCCGTCGGCGAGATTCTCGAGGCGGCGGCGCGCGCGCGCGACGCGCGTTTCATCGCAAATTGGTCGAGCGACGCGCCCATCGTCGCCAATGCCGACGAATGCGTGGCGATCGTGCTGTTCGGCGCGCAGGGCGGCGTCGCCGTCGCACCCGCGATCGGGTTCGCCGAGAACATTCCCGTCCGCGCAGGGCGAATCCTGGTCCTCGCGGAAGGGGATTCGGCGGCGCCGCTTCCCGGTGCGGGCGTCGGCCCCGCCTTCGTGATCCGCTACGAACGCGCGCGCCGTGCCGAGGGGGCCGACACGCCGTGCGACGAGAACGCGCTATGGCCGAGCGCGTGGTGCTGCTGAGGCGCGCGCGTCAGAACGAAACCCGACGCCAGGAATATCCGGCCGGCCGCTCCGAACGCGCGCCGGGCTGATAATGGCGGGTGACCCGAACGAGGGTTCCCGCGCGCAGTGCTTCGATCGTTCCGGGATGGACGATATCCAGCGTGTCGAATCCGGCGCGCGCCAAAAAGTCGACTTGATCCCGCAGCACATCGCCCACGGCTCGAAGTTCGCCGGTATAGCCGTGCCGCTCGCGCAAACGCCGCGCGAGCGAATAGGGCCGGCCATCGGCGTAGCGTGGGAAGCGCAACGCGACGAGTTCGACGCGCGCGAGCGCGTTTCCGAGGCCGTCAAGCGTGTCGCCCGCCGTCAGGACCAAACCCAAAGCTCCTTCCTCACGCGCGACAAACCGCGCCTTCGATACGGCCGCTTTGCCCGCGGGCAGCGATGCGTCATCGTCGGGAAAGATCCAGTCATCGTCGCGGAATGCGCCGGCATGGAAATCGTAAACCGCCATGCTCAGACCTCCGCGTAGAGCGCGGATTTGAACGGCTCGGCGCCAATCCGCCGATAGGCCGCGAGAAAATCCTCGGACGCGTCATGCCGCAGACGGAGATAGACGTCGACGATCGCCTCGATGGCGTCGACGACCCGGTCGGCGGGAAAGCCAGGTCCCACGATCTCGCCGATTGTGGCGGTCTCGTCAGCCGATCCGCCGAGCGTGATCTGATAGAACTCCTCGCCCTTTCGGTCGACGCCCAGCAATCCGATATGGCCCACGTGGTGATGGCCGCAGGCGTTTATGCAACCCGATATCTTGATCTTGAGATCGCCGATCGCGTCTTGCCTGACCGGATCGGCGAAACGCTCGGCGATGCGCTGGGCGACGGGGATCGAACGGGCATTCGCGAGCGCGCAATAGTCGAGCCCCGGGCACGCGATGATGTCGGTGACGAGACCGGCGTTCGGCGTCGCCAATCCCGCTGCCTGCAGGCCGGCATGAAGAGCCGGCACGTCGTCGAGCCGGACATGCGGCAGGATCAGGTTCTGTTCGTGACTGACGCGGATCTCCCCGAAGGCGTAGCGCTCGGCCAAGTCGGCGACCGCGTCCATCTGGTCGGCACTCGCATCGCCCGGGGCCTCGCCGATTGCCTTCAACGAAATGGTCAGGGCTGTGTAGCCCGGCGCGCGGTGCGCCGTCAGATTCCGGCGTACGAACCGCGAAAGATCCGGATCTCCGGCCGAACGACTATCGAGAACCACCGAATGCGGCGGCAGTTCGGCGAGATCCGGCGGCGCGAAATAGCGCGCGATCCGCGCAACCTCCGCGGCGGGCAACGCAAGCGGAGTGCCGCGCAACCCCTCGAACTCGCGCTCAACCTCGCGGATCAGGTCGGCTTCGCCCATTTCGTGGACCAGGATTTTGATCCGCGCCTTGTACTTGTTGTCGCGCCGTCCTTCGAGATTGTAGACCCGCAAGATCGCCGTGCAGTACGCGAGCAAATCGGACTCGGGAAGGAAATCCCGAATCTTCTTGGCGATCATCGGCGTTCGCCCCTGCCCCCCACCGACATAGACCGCGAAACCGATCGCACCGTCCGCATCCCGCCGCGCCTGCAGACCGATGTCATGTACTTGGATGGCTGCCCGGTCGCGTTCCGCGCCCGTCACCGCGATCTTGAATTTGCGCGGCAGGAACGAGAACTCCGGGTGCAACGATGACCATTGCCGAAGGATCTCCGCATAGGGGCGCGGATCGACCGCCTCGTCCGCGGCGGCACCTGCGAAATGGTCTGCCGTCACGTTTCGGATGCAGTTTCCCGACGTCTGGATTGCGTGCATCTCGACGTCGGCCAACTCGCCGAGCAAATCGGGAATGCGGGCGAGTTCGACCCAATTGAATTGGAGGTTTTGCCGGGTGGTGAAATGCCCGTAGCCGCGGTCATAGACCCGCGCGATATGGGCGAGCTTCCGCAGCTGCCGTGCCGACAGCACCCCATACGGAATGGCGATACGCAGCATGTAGGCGTGTAACTGCAGATAGACGCCGTTCATCAGCCGAAGCGGCTTGAACTGATCCTCCGTCAATTCGCCCGACAGCCGCCGCGCGACCTGATCGCGGAACTCCGCCACGCGTTGTCGAACGAAATCCGAGTCGAACTCGTCGTACCGATACATGGGTTCTTCCGTTTCAGTGTTCGGATTCGATTCCGACGGTGGGACCGGTCGCGCGAATCTGTTCGCGCAACGCGACTGGCATTCCCGTGACCGGATCGACAGAAATCGCGAATGGTTCGACGACCACACCCCGATCGTGATCGGCTTTCGCCGCGGCGAGCAACGCGTCCGCGCGGGCCGGATCGCGGGCAATTTCCGCGCGCGCCACATCGGGTGCCCATCCGCCCTCGAACGTCCGATAAAGCACCCGGCCGCTGCGAAGATCATTGGCTGTGATCGCAACCGGCCTAAAGGCCTTGTTTACCTTTGCCATAGCCGGACCATCGTCCGGACCGGCGCGCGGCCGCCATCGA
The DNA here is from genome assembly GCA_020249045.1 of Azospirillum sp. Classification (GTDB taxonomy): domain Bacteria; phylum Pseudomonadota; class Alphaproteobacteria; order CACIAM-22H2; family CACIAM-22H2; genus Tagaea. The sequence goes on from JADCGK010000153.1 coordinate 20,393, forward strand.
GTTTTTCTTTTCCCGGCCTTTAGCTTTTTTGGATGCGTTACGGGACTGCCGTAGACAGCCCGGAGAATTGCGCATCAATCACATCCCGGGCAACCGGCTGGTCAGCTATCGCCGGACGGCGACTTTGTCGACAAGCTTCGCGATTTTCGCGAGATCCCCGAGGGCGGCGATCAGTGCGATCGTCACCTTCGTCCCCGAAGGAATGACGAGTCGCCCCGACGTCGTCTTGACGTCGTCGGCAAGGACATCGTCCGCCTTGAGTTCGTGAAGACCAACCGTGACTTGATTCTGGCCGGCCAGCGCCGCCACATCGCCCGCACGAATGACGGCCACAACACTTTCGGCGAGCTTTCCAACGTCGGTTTCCATCATTGCCGCATTGAGTTCCGGCACGATCAATAGCGCATAGGCTTCGGAGGGCTTGATCTGAAGCTGGATACGCTGAGCGCGCAGAATTCGTTCGACGATCTCGGCTTGGCTGACAGGCTTGGCGACGAAACCGTGCGCGTCGAGTGCGATCGCCGCTCCGATGAGCGGCTCATCGGCGTGCGCCGACATTACGACAAACGGCAAATCCCGGCGTGCTGACGAGAAACCGGACCGGACCGCCTTCAACATCTCGAGGCCATTCATGGGGCTCATCCGGATGTCGCTGACCACGCAGTCGATCGCGCGTCGGTCCGCGGCTCCCGCGAACATGTCCGGACGTTGACGTTTCATCGCCTCCATCCGATCGGACATCCGGTCACCAAGCCCCAGAATCGACAGGCCCTCGAACCCATCGGAGGCTTCGACAACCTTGGCACCGGCGCCCTTAAGTCCTTGCGCGAGGATGTTGCGCAGGAATTTCTGATCATCGACGATGAGTACCGTTTTGCCTTCGAGGGGCCTTGCCGAGTTGATCATTTGACGGCTTTTCCTTTTTGCAAATCGGCGATGTAGTCCGCGATCTCCGCATACCCTTGCCCGATCGTCTTCGTCCGCGCACGCACCGCAGCGACATCGCCGCGTTTCGCGTCCTCTTCCCCAGCGGCGCAAATCTCCGCAAGACGCCGCGCCCCGACGGCGGCGGCGTTGCCCTTCATGGCATGGAGAACCTCGCGAACGCGGACGGGATCGTCCGCCGACAGCGCCTCGGCCAAGCGCGCAGGTCCATCGAGCGCGGTCTCGGCGAAAACGCCCAAAGCTTCGACGACGGCAGCATCGTCGCTGGAGCCGATCTGCGCTTCGATCACTTTTCGGTCGATCGGTACCATCTTCGCCGCAGCCGCCCCGCGCGGACGGCGCATCTCCAACGCCTCCGGAAGCAATCTGGCTATGGTTTCGGCGACTTGCTCGTACTTCACGGGCTTGGTCAAACACTGATCCGCACCCGCATCTTCCGCGAGCTTGGTGGTTTCGGCGAGCGCGTCGGCGGTCAATATCACGATCGGCAGACGCTTCGACAGGCCGCGCGCTTCGCGCGATCGGAGCTCCCTGGCGAGTTGGAGCCCATCCATGTTGGGCATGTGATAGTCGCTCAGCAAAAGTCCGTAACCGCCTTCCTCGTCCAATACCCGCAACGCTTCGCGGCCATCAGGCGCGAAGCGTGCGGCGACACCCAATCGGGCAAGGATCTTCGCGGCGACGAAGCGATTCGTCGGGTTGTCTTCCGCGACAAGGACCGCAGCGCGCCTGGCTCGCGCTTCGTCCAACTGCGGCGGGTCGTACGCGCTTGGCCGAACCTCAATCGACGCTTCAGCGTCGAGAATCCGCCCCGATGCGATCGCGAGCATGCGCCAGAGTCCGGACCTGCGTGCGGGCAACGTATCGAAGGCATCCACCTCCGGCGGCCGGGCCGATCGGATCGTCGATACGAGCGAACGCGGGATCAAGAGTGCGATCCGCAAGTCGGAGCGCGCGGCACGCAGCAGTCGCCCGCGCTCGATCGCCGTTCCATCGGTAGCGCGGATCAACGCAACACAACCCTCTGGCGCGGAGGCGACATACTCGACTTCGGCGCCGGGCACGAAGTCGAGCGACACGTTCGCCGGCGCCAGCGCCGCCGAAATTGCCTCCGACTCCTGCGGATCGAACCCCATCGCCAGCACAGCCAATCCGTCGAGTGCAGCCCGCGGTCGGGCTGGCGCGGGATCATCGATCCGCACCGGCAAACGCAGCCAAAACACGGAACCCGAGCCCGGCATCGAACGGACGCCGACGGCGCCGCCCATCAGCTCGGCGAGCCGGCGACAGATCGAAAGCCCAAGCCCCGTACCACCGAAGCGCCGCAACGTCGTCCCGTCCGCCTGCGTGAAGGGCTGGAAAAGCGCAGCCATCTGCGCGTCCGACAATCCTATTCCGGTATCGGCGACCTCGACATGCAGCGCGGCACTCCCGCCATCGGTCCGGGTTGTCGCAACCGACACGGCGACGCCGCCGCGCTCAGTGAACTTGATGGCGTTGGAAAGGTAGTTGAGCAAAATCTGACGAACGCGCGTCGGATCGCCGCAAACGACTGCCGGAAGTTCGGGATCGATCCGAACGGTCAGGCGGAGTTTCTTTTCCTCCGCGCGCGCCGCGACGAGGTCGGCGGCATCCTCGGCCAATTCGGCGGGATCGAAAGGCAGCGATTCGAAAGTGACTTTCCCGGCCTCGATCTTCGAAAAGTCGAGGATATCGTTCACGATGCCGAGCAAAGCGTCCGCCGAACTCCGGATCACGCGGGACATTTCGCGCTGGTCGGGATCCAAGTCGGTCTGTTCCAGCAATTCCGCGGTCGCGACGATGCCGTTCATCGGCGTGCGAATCTCATGGCTCATGGTGGCCAGGAACGACGACTTGGCCCGCGTCGCATCCTCGGCCGTCTCTTTGGCGCGCATCAACGTTTGCTCCGCGCGCTTGAGCGGAGTGACGTCGTCGACAACGATTTGAACGAGGCGCTCCTGCTTGTGGGTGAAGGTCATCATATGCACCCGACCGTCCCAACGCGTTCCGTCGCGTCGTCGATAGGTCCAGTCGAACGTATGTTTTCCAGACGAGAGCGTGCGCGCGAGATGCTCCGGCACGAGCGCTTCCGGGCGACCGCCGTCGCCTTGAGTGGGGTCGGACAACCCCAATTCAAGCGTCGTGCGTCCGACGATTTCGGTCGGCGACTCCAAGCCATGGGCGCGGGCGAGCGCGGGATTTGCGTCGCGGTAGCGGCCGGTCGCCGGATCGATCACGCCCATTGGCAAGTGCGACTCGCGGAACAGCAATTTGTTGTAGGCTTCGCTCTCGCGTACTTCTGCTTCGGCTTGGCGCTGTTCCGTGACATCGGTCAGCCAAAGCAATACCGCCTCACGCCCGAGAAAATCGATCCGCTCGGCGGATACGCGCAAGATCGGAAACACGCCGTCACCGCAATCGATTCGGCCCTCGCCCGGCGCCACCGTTTGGCGATGGCGCGCTTGCGCCAACGCCCGCTCGACGGGGTCGACTTCGCCCTCCGGCGCTGCCGTCTGCAAACGCGACCCTGAAAGCTCGCGCTTCGAGCGGCCGAGCAAGTTTGCCGCCCTTGCACTCGCGAACAGGACGGCGCGATCTTCCGGTGCGACGACCAACGCGCCAGCGGGTCCGCCGTCGAGCAACCCAGCCATCCGGGACTCGCTCTGGCGCAATTCCTCGGCCAACCGCTCGGACTCGAGAAGCGAGTCGCGAAATCTCTCCATGCCCTTCGCGAGCGTGCCGATCTCGTCGTCGCGCCGGGCGTGGCTCAATTCGATGCGGCGCTCGCCCGACGACAGCCGCGCCAATGCGGCCGATATTTCGGTGATCGGCGCAGCGATCCCGCGCGCGAAGAAACTCGCGGCGGCGGCAATCACCGCGGCAAGGAAAACCCCGATCATGAAGTCGATCGCAAGCTGGCTTGCGATGCCTTCGAAGATCTCCCGCAGGTCGGTTTTGGCGACGACGGCCCACCTCACGTTGAGGGCGTCCACAGGCATGACGGCGGCGATCACCCGGTTGCCCCTGTAGTCCTCGTAGAGGAAGGTTTCCCTTTCCCCCTCAAGTCCTCGCCTAACGCCTTCTGTTTGGATCTTGTGCGTCAACGGTTCCGCGTTCACGAAACGGGTCTCGTTGCGCAGAACATAATCCTCGCCGACGATCAGAACCTCGCCACTCTCGCCGAGCGCCGGCGCCCGGCGGATCGCCGCCGCGAAGTTCGGATCTTGAATCTGAACAAGAATGGCACCGGCCGCCGCACCGGTCTCGTCGGGAACGGCGATCGCCAAAAAGCCGGTCGGGTTCGCCCCGAAAGGACGGTAAATCCCGATGTCCGAGAACGAAACGGTGTTGGGCGCCGTGTTCGCGAAAGCCGCGATGAACGCTTTGGCCGCAACGCTCTCCGGATCATCCGCCAGGAGGTTTGTGGCGAAGTCTCTGCGCTTGCGCACGGAATAAACGACGTTACCAGAACCATCGACCAGCAACGCGTCCCGATGGCCGGACTCGAGGAGTGCACGCCGGATGTGCCGATGATGGAGGGTATGGTGGAGATCGTAACTGCTGTCCGCCAACGGCTCCGCGGTCGACCGCAAAGGCGCCGCGACCGCCTCGTCGCCGGCGTAGCGATCCGCCAATTGGGCTCGTTCGTCGGATGAAAGCCCTGCGAAAACCGCCGAAAAGGTGAAAAACGCTTCGCGTGTGGCGGGCGATGCCGCGAAAACACGAAGAAAGGCTGACGTCTGCCGCAAATTCGACGCGATCTCCGCCC
>JADCGK010000154.1 GCA_020249045.1 Azospirillum sp.
CCGCGGTGACGATCACGCCGCCCGCCGGCGGCGGACCGCCCCAGGTGATCTTGCCGGGCCTGCTGAACCTCAATCCGCCGCGCATACCCAGCGCTACCCAATACGGCACGCCTGGATTGGCTGGGAGCTTTATGCAAAGCGGTCGATTCTGACGATACTGCGAAGTTTTCTGCGTTACCGAGATGCCCCGCCCAGACGACCAGAGCATCTTGATGCGGATTCACCGGCTTCTCCAGTCGCTGAACGGGAAGTCGGCTGAGAAAGACCCTCACCTCGTCGAAGAGGTAGCGCAGATCATTGGCGCGCTCGATGTTGAAGGCTGTTTGTCGCGACATCAGCTTCTCGCCCAAGAACTTCTTCGTGCTGTCATTCGAGAGCTTGCGATTCCTGTTCGGGTGCAACTGGCGAACAAGATCTGTAATGAGATGAATGCACCCAGGGAAATCTTGATGATTCTCGCCAACGATGCCGGCGAGGTAGCCCATCCAATCCTTCAGAATCATTTAGGCCTGCGCGACATCGATCTTGTCGAAGTCGTATTGAACCAAACCCACCAGCATCGGTTGGCGGTGGCATCCCGAAACCACCTCAATGAGATCGTTGCGACCGCCCTTACATGCTTCGGCGAGTATGACGTGATCGAGACTGTCTTGCGCAACCGAGACGCACAAATAGGCGAACAAGCCTTCACTGAAATCTGTAAAATCGCCAAGGGACGTCCCGAGCTGCAAAAGCGCTTGATCGAGCGCGCTGATCTACCAGTTCCGATCGCGTTCGGCATGCTCGACTGGGTTATCGAACCATTATTGGGACCTCTTCACGATCTAATCGAACGCCCTCCGAACGCCCTCAAGCTTGTTCTCGCTCACTTCTTCAAAGAAAACGCTCTTACGGACTCTTTCCCAGGGTCTACGCGTCATCGAATTGAGCAGAGTACGAAGCCTGGCGCAGGATGGCTCGCCGACGATGTCGTTCTGGTGATGAATGCAATATCTAGTGCATCCCGGGATATACAGGTGACGTTGGCAAGCGACTATACCGGCGAGCGATTTCGATCGATGAGAGCGGTCATTCTCTCAGGCGACATTGAGCGTTTTGCCAAGATTTGCAGGGACTCAAGTGTTCCAACCAAAGCGTTCACGGTCATGGTCGAGTGCATGTTCAAGTCCACGCAATTCAAGAGAAAGAATGACTGAGTGGCCTGCCCCGGTTCACAATCAATACCGGCGTTGCCTCGTCCTTACTGGGCGAGTTCATCGTCGACCGCAACGATTCGACAGCTTTCGCGCTGGCTATGGCACGCTTGCAGCGCAGCCGCGCGCGCGGCGTCCGGCGTCCGCAATCCGACCCGATAGGCCCAATTGCCGGAGCTGTTCGCGGCAAAGGCCTTATGCGGGCCTTGACGTATATACTGCGCCCATCCCGCTTGCGCCGCCGCCGATAAGCCGGATGGAGGTGGCAATTCCGGCCATGGTGCATCAGTCGGTGGCGCGGCCCAATTTGGCAAACCAGCCGTCGTTAACAGACGATCGACAACTGGCCGCCAATCGGGAATGCCTGCGCGACTGAACAGAAAATGTCCATCGCTTCCCCACGCCGGTAGTTCGATGAGCTCGGCTACACCGCCGCCGCCGACATACGCGGCGTGCATCCGCCGAACCATCGGCAGATTGGCGAACGTATCGTTCGCGGTATAGACCCATGCGGATGCCACGCGCGCTGTCCGGCCGATCTCTTCCATCGCCGCGACCAGGCTCGATGGATTGCAGGTGTCGTTGGGTCCGCGCGAGCCCCTTGCGGGGGCGAAAGCCAAAACAAAAGTTAGACCCTCGACCGGCTCGCGTGCCATCGACAGAACGGCGAGGCCCCCAGTCGAGTAGCCGACCGCAATGAAACGCGACATGTCGAGCTTCGAGCGACCCCGCAGCGCCTCAGCAGCGGCGCGCATATCCTTTCCGCCCTCACGTGTGGTGTACCGATGGTCCGCGCCATCGCACACATTCTGGAACTCGGCCGCCGGGCCGGTTGACTCGCCGAATCCTCGGCGCATTACGATAACGCTCGCGTAGCCGCGTCGCGCGAACTCCTCCATCTGTGGAACGAAGGCTTGCGGGACCACGAAAGGAAATCCAGCGACGCCGCCGCGAGGCGACCCATGTGTGAATAACGCCAAGGGAAACGGCCCCTCGCCCGGCGGATACACTGCAAGCGCTTCCAGTGCGTGAATGCGCCCATCAATCGATGCATCAACCTTGAACGTCTCACGCGTCAAGGATTCACGCGGCGGTGGCCCCGCAGCGGATGCGGCAATCGCCAAAACTGGCGCTACGCCGAAGACGAGCAATATTGTTCCGATTACGCATATGCCGATGCTTTTCATAGAACGAATTACCCACAGTCCCATGAGGTGACCTGTAAGCGTCGTGGCGATCACACGGTTGACGGCTGGGGTGCCGAGCGCCAAGGGAGCAACTCGTCGATGCGGTTGATTGGATGGCCGCTCGCGAGGGCTTCGAGGGTGGCGGTTAGGTAGGCGAGCGGATTGAGGCCGTTGAGCTTCGCGGTCTCGATCAAGGATGCCAGGCAGGCCCAATGCTGCGCGCCGCCATCGCTACCCGCGAACAATGCGTTCTTGCGGGTGAGCGCTTGGGGTCGAATGGCCCGCTCGACCACGTTGTTATCGAGCTCGATGCGCCCATCGTCGACGAAGCGGGTGAGCCCGGCCCAGTGCGAGAGCGTGTATCGGATGGCCTCGGCGGTCGGGGACTTGCCCGACACGCGCTCGAGATTGGCGCGCAGCCACGGCTCGAAGCCGTCGAGGATCGGTCGGCTGCGCTCCTTGCGGGTAGCGGCGCGCGTCTCGGGCGCACACCCGCGGATATCCGCTTCGATCTCGTAGAGGGCGGCGACCCGGCGCAAGGCCTCGTCGGCGATCGGTGCGGGTCCCGCCGCCGCGATCTCGTAGAACCGCCTTCGCGCATGCGCCCAACACAACGCCAGCGTTACTTCGCCAGCTTCGCCAAGCGCCTTGTAGCCAGCATAGGCATCGACCTGCAGCACGCCCCGGAACCCGGCCAGATGCTCGCGCGGTCGCGCTTTGGATCGGTCGGGGGCATAGACATAAGCCACGGCCGGCGGGGCGGTTCCGCCCCAGGGGCGATCGTCGCGCGCATAGGCCCAGAACTGCCCCGTCTTGGTCCGCCCGCGTCCCGGATCAAGGACGGGGGCCGTCGTCTCGTCGGCGAACAGCTTCGGCGAGGCCATCAGATCGGCACGTAATCGGTCGTAGACGGGAGCAAGGAGCCAAGCCGCTCGCCCGACCCAGTCGGCGAGCGTGGCGCGGTCGAGCTGGATACCCTGGCGGGCATAGATCCCGGCCTGGCGATAGAGCGGGCAGTGATCGGCGTACTTGCTCACGATCACCTGCGCGACCAGCGCTTCGGTCGGCAGCCCGCCTTCGACCACATGCCCGGGCGCCGGCGCCTGGATGACCGTGCCCTCGCAGGCCCGGCACGCGTATTTGGGGCGACGCGTGACGATCACCCGGAACTGGGCGGGCACCACGTCCAGCCGCTCGGCCACGTCCTCACCGATCCGATGGAGCTCGCCTTGGCAGCAAGGGCAGGCCTTATCGTCGATGTCGATCACCCGCTCGATGCGCGGCAGGTGCGCCGGCAAGTTCCCAAGATTGCGGCGCGCACCGACACGCGCAACGGAACCGGCCTTGCGCTCGATCGCTTCGGCCGACGCGGCCAGTTCCTGCTCGGCATCCTCGAGCCCCAGGCTCAACTGATCCGGATCGAGCTTCTCCGAGCGCGCGCCGAACTTGTTGCGGTTGAGCGCTGCGATGAAGCCGCGAAGCCGCTCGATCTCGTCGTGCGCCGCGCGCAGCATTGCGCGCAAGGTCGCGGGATCATCGGGTAGTGCGGCGGCATCGAGGACCATGATTCCCATATGGAATCGCGGCCTCCGCGCACAAGACCCGGTGCGGGCTATTTATGCGCTCGCCGCCGGCGCCGTCGTGTCCTCGGCGTGCACGCGCATCCAATCGAGCCCTTCGATCAAGGCACCAAGCTGCGCTGGCGTCATGCGCATGGCGCCATCCTCGATCTTCGGCCAGCGGAAGCGCCCGTTCTCCAGCGTCTTGGCGAACAGGCAAAGTCCCGTTCCATCCCAGTAGACCAGCTTCAGTCGATCCGCGCGCTTCGCGCGGAACACGAACACGGCTCCCGAGAAGGGGTCGGCCTTGATGGTTTCCTGCACCAACGCGGCAAGCCCGTTCGCCCCTTTGCGGAAGTCCACGGGCTTCAGCGCGATCAAGACGCGGACCCCGCGCCCGGGAACGATCACGAACGGCCCCGCAGGGCCTTGATCGCCGCCGTGACGGTCGAAGCCGGCGCGTTCCCCGGCAGCCGCACGCGCGCGCCCTTCAGCTCGATCTCGATGAACGATAGGGGCGCCGCCGATGGCGCGGGCGTCTCGGCTTGCGGCGCCGGGCCCGTCAGCAGCACAGGTGCAAACGCCATCGCCGGCGCGCCACGCGGCGCCTTGCCCAGGCCCGCTTCCTTCCGCCACGTGTAAAGCAACCCTCGGCTGACGCCGTACCTGCGCGCGATCTCGGCGCCTTTCGAACCCGGCTTCGCCAGTTCGGCCAGAATCTCAGTCCTCTCGTCCTCGCTCCAGCGCCGACGGCGCTCGGGGCCATCCAGGATCTCGCCACGCGTCATCGATCTGTCCTTAAGAGCGCACTTAAGAGCGTCCCTTACGCCCCATGCCGCTCCCCCGACAGTCGCCTACGTCAGATCATCATCGATACAAGGGCCCAGTCACGACGCTTACAG
>JADCGK010000155.1 GCA_020249045.1 Azospirillum sp.
CCGGCTTGATCGGCGGGGCGACGTCGATCGACGTGACGTTACACGATATCTATGCGGCCGAGACCATCGCCCGGTTGATCGGCGCCCAGCATCGGGTCAAGGCCGAAAGCTGGATCGCCTCGAATGCCCAGTTCTTCGCGGCGATCCGCGCGCAGATCAACACCAACACGTTGATCCGCGCCCTCGTCGGTCTTTCGGTTGGGTTCGGGATCGCCGCCGTCCTCGTCGTTTCGGTGATCCAACGCGCGCGGGATATCGGCATTCTGCGGGCGACCGGCGTGCGGCGCGGGCAGATCTTGCGGGTTTTCCTCTTGCAAGGCGCGATCCTGGGTTTCGTGGGCTCGGGGGCCGGATCGGCGCTTGGCGCCGCAGCACTGGTCCAATGGCACGACCTTACCCGGCAGCCGGATGGGCGGGAGTTGTTTCCGCTCGTCCTCGAGCCGTCGCTGTTCGTCGCCACGGCGATCTTGGCAACGCTCACGGGCGTGCTCGCCGCCGCCGCTCCCGCCGCACGCGCGGCACGTCTGGATCCCGTGGTTGCGATCCGTGGCTGATCCTATCTTGCGGCTCGACAAGGTCTTCAAGATTTATGGCGCGGGCACGCAAGCCGCCGTCGAAGTCCTTCATGACATCGATCTTGAGGTGGCGCGCGGCGAGTTCGTTGCGCTTATGGGACCCTCGGGATCGGGGAAAAGCACGCTGCTCAATATCGTGGGGCTGCTCGACCGGCCAAGCGCAGGGCGCGTCACGATCGATGGGGTGGATACGTACGGCCTGGGGGATGCCGAGATCACGCGGCTGCGCGGCCATGCGATCGGCTTCGTATTTCAATATCATCTGCTGCTCTCGGCGTTCACGGCGTTGGAGAACCTGATGCTGCCGATCGTCGCCAATGGCGGTCTGCCGGCGGCGCGGATCGAAGCGCGCGCAAGCGATTTGCTGCGCGACGTGGGGCTTGCGGCGTTCGCGCGCAATCGTGCGACCGATATGTCCGGCGGCCAGCAACAGCGCGTGGCGATCGCGCGAGCGCTGGCGATGGACCCGCATCTGGTGCTCGCCGACGAGCCGACGGGGAACCTCGACAGCAGATCCGCGGCTGACGTTTTCGCGCTTTTGCGCGCGATCAATCGCGAGCGTGGCACGAGCTTTCTGCTAGTGACCCATAATCGCGATCTTGCCGCACGCTGCGATCGGATCGTGCGCGTCGTCGATGGCCGGATCGAAGCGGGGACGGATCAGGCTTCGTGAACGTAAGTGCCGGGGGCGGGGCATAGCCCGTCGGGCATTGGTGCGGGCTTCACGCGCGCCCCGCCGAGTGCCGCAAGCCAAGCATCGAGGGCTCTCCACCAAGAACCGCTCCGAATCTCCGCGCCTGAAAACCACCGATCGGGATCGACATAAGGCTGGCCCGCTTGCAGGACGCCCAGCCGAAAGAGCCGTCCGGGCGTGCCGGGCGGATCGACGATCCCGAGATTGTGCCCGCCCGCCGCCAGTGCAAACGTCACGTCGCCGCCGGTAAAGAGCGCAATCTTGTAGACCGAGCGCCACGGCGCGACGTGATCACGTTCCGTACCGACTGCGAAGATCGGCAGTATGATATCGGATAGCGCGACTGGTCGACCCGCCGCTAGGTACCGGCCTGCGGCAAGGTCGTTGCCGAGGAAAAGGCCGCGCAGATACTCTGCGTGCATGCGATAGGGCATGCGGGTCGCATCGGCGTTCCATGCCATCAGGTCGGAATTGACCTCGGCCTCGCCCAAGAGATAGCGCCGTACGATCCGCGACCAGATTAGATCGTTCGAGCGCAAAATCTGGAAAGCGCCCGACATCTGGCGGGTATCGAGATAGCCTTTGCGCCACATCATGGCTTCGATGAAGTCGATTTGGCTTTCGCCGATAAAAAGCGCAAGCTCGCCGGGTTCGCTGAAATCGGTCTGTGCCGCAAGTAGGACAAGCGAGCGCAGCCGGTTGTCGCCGTCGCGCGCCATCGCGGCGGCCGCAATTGCCGCCAAAGTTCCGCCGAGACAATAGCCAAGCATGTCGATGGGCGCGCCGGGATGCGCTGCCGCGATCGTGTCGAGGGCGGCTACGGCGCCGAGCCGCCGGTAATCCTCCATCGAAAGGTCGCGATCGTCCTCGGTCGGGTTGCGCCAGGAAATCGTATAGACTGTTCGGCCTTGCGCGACCAGATGCAGGACCAGCGAGTTTCCGGGCGATAGATCGAGAATGTAGTATTTCATGATCCACGCGGGGACGATCAGTAGGGGCACGTCCCAGACCGTGCCGGTCGCAGGCGCGTAGCGGATCAGCTCGATCAGACGGTTGCGAAAGACCACCCGGCCCGGCGTTACGGCGACTTCGCGACCCGGCATGAAGCGTGCCGAGCGCTGGGGCGGTGCGGTCGATGCGGCTAGGTCGGCGAGAAGGTTCGCAACCCCGCGCGCGAAATTGCCGCCGCCGCTGCGCCACGCCTCGGACACGACCTCGGGGTTCGTCGCCGGAAAATTTGACGGCGACCAAATGTCGAGCAACTGCCGTAGGGCGAAGTGAACGACCTCGAGGCTGTGCCGCCGCGCGCCTGGAACGCCCTCGCTTGCGACGTGCAGCCATTGCTGCACGAGCAGGAAGCCTTGGTAATACAGATCGAACGGCCACGCGCGCCAGGCCGGATCGCGGAAGCGCATATCGGCGGGCAGCGGCTCGATGATCGCCGGGGCGGGGGCCCAGGGCCGGTCGAAGGCGGCAAGGGCAAGGAAACTTGCCAGCTTGCGTTGGACTTTCTGCGCCAACTCGATCTGTTTGCCCGGGGCGGCGGAAAGATGCAGCGCCCAGTCGGCGAAGGCGAGGGCGAGGCCTGCGGGCGAAATCCCGAAGCTCCAACTCGCGGCGGCCGCCCGTACGAAACGGTCGAGCGCTTCGAGCGAGCCGCCGGCTTCGCGTTCTTCGGTAGCTTTCATTGGATAGCCGCCTTTCGCGATCCGCGCTCTTGTATTCGCCTCGAATTCCCATGCCGACGGCGCTTGAGGGTTGATCGCGGTCAATCGGCGATGGCGCCGCGCGCCGCAAACTGCCGGGCATCGTCACCTTTCCCTACGGAGGGTTTCATGCTGCCGTCCTTATCGCGCGAGCGCCGGCCGGATAACGGCTTTTTCGCCCTGCAAAGCCGGATCAACCGGATGTTCGACGAATTTTTCGGCGCCGCGTCTTCGGGAGCGGGCGAGGCCAATGGCTTCCTCGTGCCCGCGACCGACGTCCGCGAAACGGACAAAACCTTCGAAGTCCAACTCGAAATGCCCGGTGTGGACATTAAGGACGTCGAAGTCAGCTACGCCGACGGCGCCTTGACGGTACGCGCGGAGAAGCGCTCGGCGTTGGAGAAGGAGTCCGAGGGCGCTTATGTCTGCGAACGCAGCTTCGGCTCGTTCCGGCGGTCGATCGCGCTCGACGACATCGATGCGGACAAGATCGATGCGAGGCTGGAGGCGGGCGTGCTCAAAATCACATTGCCGAAACTGCCGGCGGCGCAGTCCAAGGCGCGGAAAATTCCGGTCAGGGCGGTGGCCTGACCGGGCCGCTTCTCGCACGTCGCACCCTTCTGGGCGCGCTGTGCGGTTGCGGCGTCGCCGTCGCGCGCGTCGCGGGCCCGCGCGCCGCAGGCTCGCGCGACGTCGATTTGATCGGTGCGTCGGGTACTCATGTCGTCGCAGCGGGAGAGACGCTGCTCGACATCGCGCGGCGCCACGGCCTGGGCTATGTCGAACTTGCGGCGGCCAACCCGGGCGTCGATCCATGGTTGCCGCCGCCGGGCCTTCGCCTTCGCGTTCCGGGGGCGCATCTTCTTCCTCCCGGACCGCGCAACGGCATCGTCGTCAATCTCGGGGATCAGCGGCTTTACCACTTCGCCGTAGCCCGGACTGCGACCTATCCCATCGGGATCGCCGATGATGCGGTCGCGATCCGGACGGGTATTACGTCGATCGCTCGAAAGCGCGTTCGTCCTGTCTGGTATCCGCCGCCTTCGGTGCGCGCCGAGAACCCGGAACTGCCCGAGCGCGTGCCGCCGGGTCCGGACAATCCGCTGGGTGCTTATGCGCTCGATCTCGGTTGGCCGGCGATCGCGATCCACGGCACCAACCAGCCCGACGCCGTCGGCCGCCGTGTGAGTCATGGATGCTTCCGGCTTTATCCGGAGGACATCGAACGGCTTTTTGTTGCCGTCACCGTGGGCACGTCCGTGCGGGTGATCGACGAGCCGGTCAAGCTCGGCTGGCACCAGGGGGGCCTTATGCTGGAAGTTCACCCGCCATTGGCCAGCGCCAGCGCTGTCGAGAGGGGAGAGGCTCTAGCGGTCATCGAGGCGCCGCTCGTAGCAGCCGCGATCCTCGCTTTCGCACCGGATAGGCGCGATCGTGTGGATTGGGAAG
>JADCGK010000156.1 GCA_020249045.1 Azospirillum sp.
ACATATGCGCTGACGGCAACAGGCCGCGCGCAATTTGCGTCCCATGCGATATTGAGTTGAATGCGGTTGTTCTAAAGTTCATGCGCGACCCCGACGCGGCGGCGAAAATGCATAGCTATCAGACAAAGGCCAATGGAGGGCAAAATGAGTAAAAAAAATTGGTGTCCGGTAAAGGATCGTGAATGCGAGCATCCAGAGCCGTGCGAAATGTTTTTTTGTGCGGCAACGGCAACGTGGATTGAAAAAAGAAAGCCGATTGAAAAGCCGCAAAAGGCCACCCGATGACCCGCCGTCGCCCGAGGAACCGCAAGGAAGGAAACGCGCCATGACCCAATGGATACAGACATTCAGCGGTATCGCGTTTTGGCCGCTTGACCCCAAGCCCGAGCATGTGCGGATTGCCGACATAGCCCACGCGCTTTCGATGAAGTGCCGCTACAATGGGCATACTCGAAAGTTCTATTCGGTCGCGGAGCACAGCGTTTTGGTGTCGCGCCACGTCCCGGAAGAGGACGCGCTTTGGGCGCTGCTACACGACGCAAGCGAGGCTTATTTGCCGGACGTTGCGCGCCCGATTAAGGCGGCAATGCCCGGCTTTGTGGAAATCGAGGCGCGTGTCATGCGCGCGGTTTGCGAGGCTTATGGATTGCCGGAAGCGGAACCCATTTCGGTCAAGGCCGCAGATTATGCTATTCTGCACGACGAAAAGGCCGCGCTAATGGACCCCGAGGCCGCAGATTGGGGTCTGACGGGCCAAGGGCTTGACGTTCCGATTATGGCGCTTGAACCAGCCGCCGCCAACCGCGTCTTTCTGGATCGTTTTTTCGAGATTGGGGGTATACGATGACGCCGCTTCAAGAGTTTGACGCTGCTATCCAGAAGGTCACGCAACAGCGCGGCGCCGTTTATGGACATCCCGCCGTCGATTTTGCTCGGGCCAATACCATCAAGTCCGCGCTTGTCGATTGCAAAGACCCGTTAGTCCGGCACGCGCTCGAAATGATCGCGGTCAAAATGGCGAGGCTCGTTCAAACGCCGGATCATTTGGACAGCCTTATTGACATCGCGGGCTACGCGCGCACCGCCGCCATGTGCATCGACCGCGCGCGCGAAATCCAGACCCCGAAAAAGGATTTGACGCCATGAGGCGCAAATTCGGCAACAAGCCCGTGACAGTTGACGGCGTGCGGTTCGACAGCCACGGGGAATACTTCCGGTGGCTTGAACTTCAGGCGCTGGAGCGCGAGGGCGTTATTCGCAATCTGGAGCGGCAAATCACGGTGCCGCTTGTGGTCAACGGGACTAAGGTTTGCGCGCTGAGGCCGGACTTCGCTTACTTTGAAAGCGGCAAGCGCGTGTACGATGACTTCAAGGGCCATGAAACGCGCGACTGGCGCGTCAAGTGGAAGTTGGCTCAGGCGATCTTCCCCAACATCGAATGGCGTATATCGAAAGGAAAATGACCGATGGCAAGCGTGAACAAAGTTATTCTGGTGGGCAACGTCGGGCGCGACCCCGAGGCCCGCACTATGGGCAGCGGCGGCAAGGTGGTTAACCTGTCCGTTGCCACGTCCGAAACATGGAAGGACAAGAACTCGGGCGAACGCCAGGAAAAAACCGAGTGGCACCGCGTCGTAATCTTTAACGAAAAGATTGCCGACGTTGCCGAGCGCTACGTCAAAAAAGGCTCGCGCATTTACATCGAGGGCGCGTTGCAAACCCGCAAATGGACCGACAAAGACGGCGCGGAAAAATATGCGACTGAGATTGTGTTGCAAAAATTCCGAGGCGAACTCGTTTTGCTTGGCGAGAAAAACGGCACCCGCACGGCAGGCTCACCAGAGTATGACGACGCGCACCTTGACCCGCCAAAGCCCCAAACCGCCACGCCGCGTAAGCCCGCGCCGATTGACGACGACGTGCCGTTTTGATGGTTGACACATGACAACCGTGAACGCAATCGCGCGCGCCGTCGCGGAAGTGACAGGCGTGACCGTCGAGCAAATCCTATCGCACCGCCGTAACCGGCGCGTCGTCCGCGCGCGTCATATGGCGTGGTCACTGACCGCCGATCTTATGGACGTGAACCAGAAAGAAACTGGCGACTTATGGGGGCGGCATTGGACCGCGATTGAGTACGGCTGCGAAAAGGCGCGCCGCCATTATCAATCCGACGCCGCGTTTCAAAAGCAGTACGTTTCGGCAAAAGTCGTCGCACGCGAACTCATGAAAACCCCGCGCGAGGAACATGGCCCCGAACGCATCATCGCGGAAATGGTGCGGCGCTACGAACACAAGCTCCGCATGATGGCCCAAGCGCGGCCCCAGGTGTTTATGGAGCGTTACGGCAACACGGTGACGGCGTGACCTTGCTTTCTTCGTCGCGTTGCGTACAAATGGAAACCACCCGGCGGCTAGGCTTAGCGGCTGAAGGGCGCGTTCCTCGCGCGCCTGCCGCCGGGTTCTACATCGAGGGACGCCACGAGGAGGCGACGCGTTGAAAAAACCCGATACCTACATGCCGCTTGTCATTGGGGATTACCTCAAAGACACGATGCATTTGACCGCGCAAGAGCATGGCGCATACTTGCTCGCGATCATGCACTATTGGACAACCGGCCCGCTTCCCGACGACGACCGAAAGCTAGCCGCAATCTGCCGGATCGACCGCGCGGAGTGGCCGGGCGTGCGGGAAACCGTCGCCGCCTTTTTCCAGGTTGCGGACGGGATTTGGCGCCACAAGCGGATCGACAAGGAATTGGAACGCGCCCAAAGGCTTAAAGCCCGCGCCGTAGAAGCCGGCAGAGCCTCAGCCGACGCGCGGGCAACTAAATCGCAACTAAACACCCAACTAGATGGCAACTTAACGTCAACTAAGGGGTCAACTAAACGCCAACTAAAAGTCAACCCCGCAACCGCAACCGCAACCTCAGAAGATAACCAGAATTATACTGATAGGTCGGAGAAGATATTAGCGCCTTCGCGTAAACGCGAAGCCGCCGTCGTCTTGCCGCCCGACTGGGTGCCGTCAGACGCGGAAAACAAATTTGCGCTGGAAATGGGACTGACGCCGGACGAAGCCGCGCGCGAGGCGATCAAGTTCCGGGCGTACTGGGTTAACGGCAAAGGCGGGGGCACGCGGAGAAAGCCAAGCGGATGGGCTTCGACTTGGCAGAACTGGATTTCGCGAACCGCCGATAACCTACCCCGAGGGAAACAGAATGAGCAACCTGCCCGCGCGAACCGCTTCGACGCTTCCAGCCCCGAGGCCGTCAGACAACGCCGCTTTGAAATCGCTGAAGGACTTGGCCTTGGCGTTCCAGGGCACGGGCGAACGGATAACCGAGGCTCAGGCGAAGATGCTTTCTGACGCGATCCGCGCTTGCGAGTATCACTTGGCGCCCGCTGGCCCCGAGTTTCTTGCGGTGCAGCTTGACAAGCTGTTCGAGTTTGCCGCCGCTTTCGGGATTAACGCGGACAGGGCCAAGGCGGCTAAGTTTTACGCGCCGCTTGCGAATTTGCCCCGCGATCTGCTTGCGAAGGCCGTTGACGCCGCAATCTCGCGCAAAACGGATAGCTACCGCCCCCCGCTTCCGGCGGAAATCGAGGCGACGGTGGCGGACGATCTTGCCCTACGGCGCCGGGTTATGGCCGGGCTTCAAAAAATGAAGCTGGCCCCCGTCGAGCGCCGCACCGGGCGACGGACCCCGGAGGAGATAGCCCGCGTTGACGCGGAAATGGCCAAGGTGCGCGCGGCGCTGGCCCAAGGTGGCGCCGCCCTACGTGGGCAGGCTGACCCCTCCAGAAACGCGCCTAATGCGGAAAGCGGGGTGTAAGATGACGGTGGAGGTTTGGCCGATTTGGGATGAGCGCTGGCGATTGGAGTTTGACCGCCGGATAAAGGCGGCTGAGGGCCCCGGAATGCCGTTTCCGTATCCCCCGCCGCACTTTTTCGGAAAGCCCGATGACATGTCGATTGGCGATCTGTACCCGGAACACGCCCCGCGCCGGAAAATGGTCGAGGGCGATTTGTATGCGTAGCAGCCTCGCCCGCTTCATGGCCCGCGAAAACGCGACGCCGGAAGAAATAAAAAAATTCGCGGCGGCTGCATGGCACCAGGGCAAGGGCCTGTGGATACCGGACGGGTACAGCCGAAACGAGATAGAGCGCGAGTTTTTCGAGGCACTCGGAAACGAGCTTTATGGGAGGCGGAAGTGATAACCCTAGACCTGCCAAGCGAAAAAGCGGCGCAAATGTGGCTGGAAAACCTACCGCGCGCTTACGCTTATGCCGAAAAGCACGGCATGATTGACCCGCAACAATGCCAACAAGCAATCCGCGACGCCCGCATGGCCCTGCGGCGGCTGCTGAATGGAGATACGAGATGAGAAAAAACGACGAAATGGTCAAGCGGGCAGCGCAATTTGTCTATGAAGACCGCAGCGGCCAAGGATGCGTCCCGTGGGAAAATCTAACTGAAAAACAAAGGTTTCCATATATTAGGGACGCTATCGCGGCAATAGGTGCGCTTTATGTCCTGAACGGCGATTGGCCGCCGCATGTAGCCGCCACCGCAGAGCGAATGGGGCTGCACTCAAGTGACTGGAACCGTATGATTGACGCGCTTTTGTGGAGGGAAAAATGACCGACACAGACCCCGACTGGTACGCGCGCTATCGGCGCGAGGTGGAGGCGGCTAAACGCAATCGCGATGACATGCGCGAGGCCATTGAATGGGGCTTAACAGAAGCAGACAGATACGCCGGGGCGCGCCTGCAT
>JADCGK010000157.1 GCA_020249045.1 Azospirillum sp.
AAATCCCTTCGGATTTTCGCCCGGGCATGCCCAACCGCAGTGAAAACAGGAGATCGAAATGCCCAAGATGAAGACCAAGTCGGCCGCCAAGAAGCGGTTCAAAGTGACGTCGAGCGGCAAAGTGCTCGCCCCCGTCGCGTTCAAGCGCCACAACCTGCGCAAGCGGCCCCAGAAGATGAAGCGGAGCGCGCGCGGCACGGTCGCGTTGACCCATGGCGAGGAAGTGCGCGTGAAGCGCTTCTTCCTTCCCTACGCCTGATCGCCGGATAGAGGAGAGCAACCATGGCTCGCGTCAAGCGTGGCGTCACCCAGCGTGCGCGTCACAAGAAAGTCATCAAGGCCGCGTCCGGCTATGTCGGCCGCAGCGGTTCCACCTTCCGCCCGGCGCTCGAGCGTCTGGAGAAGGCGCTTCAATACGCCTATCGCGATCGCCGCGCGAAGAAGCGCGAGTTCCGCGCGCTGTGGATCCAGCGCATCAACGCGGGCGCGCGCGAACACGGCCTCACCTACTCGAAGCTCGTCGCGGGCCTGAAGAAGGCGCAGATCGAGATCGATCGCAAGGTGCTGGCCAACATCGCGATGACCGATCCGCAGGGCTTTGGGGCGCTGGTCGAAAAGGCCAAGGCCGCCCTCTAAGCGCATTCGAGCGTTTCATCGACCCGAGAGGGGGTCTGGCCTTTCCCGAGGCTGGGCCCCTTCTTTTTTCGCGCGTGACCCCATGACCGATCTCGCCGCCCTCGAAACCGAAATCGCCGCCAAGATCGCCGCGGCCGCTTCCCCCGACGCCCTGGACGCCGTGCGCGTCGAAGCGTTGGGCAAGAAGGGCCGCGTGACCGAATTGATGAAGACGCTGGGCGCCTTGTCCCCGGACGAGCGCAAGGCGCGCGGTGCGGCGCTCAACGCGCTGAAGGAGACGCTCGCCGCACGGCTCGACGCGCGCAAGGCCGCGCTGGACGCCGCGGCGCTCGATGCGCGCCTCGCGGCCGAAACGGTGGACGTGACGCTGCCCCCGCGCCCGCGCGAGGACGGCCGCATCCATCCGATCAGCCAGACGATCGACGAACTCGTCGCGATCTTCGGCGAAATGGGCTTCGCGGTCGCCGAGGGGCCGGATATCGAAAGCGACGACTACAACTTCACGCGCCTGAACATCCCGCCCGAACATCCCGCCCGCCAAGCGCACGACACGTTCTACCTTGCCGGCAAGCCCGGCGAGTCGCACGTCGTCTTGCGCACGCACACCAGCCCCGTGCAGGTGCGCGCGATGCTGGGCCAGAAGCCGCCCATCCGGGTGATCGCGCCGGGCCGCACCTACCGGTCGGATTCCGACGCGACGCATTCGCCCAACTTCCATCAGATCGAAGGTCTCGTCGTCGACAAGACGACGCATATGGGCCATCTCAAAGGCTGCCTGGTGGAGTTCGTGCGCGCGTTCTTCGAAATTCCCGATCTGCGCTACCGGTTCCGCCCGAGCTATTTTCCGTTCACCGAGCCCTCGGCCGAGATGGACATCGCCTGCACGCGCGGGCAGGGCGAATTGAAGCTCGGCGTCGGCGACGATTGGCTCGAAATCCTCGGCTGCGGCATGGTCAACCCGAAGGTGCTCGCGATGTGCGGCATCGATCCGGCCGAGTATCAGGGCTTCGCCTTCGGGATGGGGATCGAGCGCGTGGCGATGCTCAAATACGGCATCCCCGATCTGCGCACCTTCTACGAGGCCGATCTGCGCTGGCTGCGGCATTACGGATTCGCATCCGCCGACGTGCCCACTTTGGCCGGAGGGTTGGCCCGATGAAGTTCACGCTGTCCTGGCTCAAGACGCATCTGGCGACCGACCTGTCCGCCGAAGCGTTGGCGGAAAAGCTGACCGCCGTGGGGCTCGAACTCGAAAGTCTGACCAATCCCGCCAAGGCGCTGGCGCCGTTCAAGGTCGCCTACGTCGTCGAAGCCAAACCGCATCCCGACGCCGACCGCCTGCGCGTGTGCCTGGTCGATACCGGGACGGAGAAGATCCAGGTCGTCTGCGGCGCGCCCAACGCGCGCACCGGCATGAAGGGCGTGTTCGCGCCCGCGGGCGTCGTCGTGCCCGGCACGGGATTGCTGCTGAAGGCGGGCCAAATCCGCGGCCAAGCGTCCAACGGCATGCTCGTCTCGATGCGCGAAATGGGGTTGGGCGAGGATCACGACGGCATCATCGATCTTCCCGCCGACGCCCCCGTCGGCGTGCCGTTCGCGGGCTTGCTGGGCCTGGACGATCCGCTGTTCGACGTGGCGATCACGCCCAACCGCGCCGATTGCCTGGGCGTGCGCGGCATCGCGCGCGATCTGGCCGCGGCCGGTGCGGGGACGCTCAAACCCCTGCCGATCGCCGCGGTGGCGGGCGCCTATCCGTCGCCGATCAAGATCGATCTGTCGGCGCTGGGCGCTTCGGGCGCGTGCCCGGTCTTCGTCGGCCGTCATTTCCGCGGGCTGAAGAACGGCCCGTCGCCGAAATGGCTGCAGGACCGGCTGACCTCGGTGGGCTTGCGGCCGATCTCCGCTCTCGTCGACATCACGAATTTCTTCACGCTCGATCTGAACCGCCCGCTGCACGTGTTCGACGCCAAAAAGCTCAAGGGCGATCTGCATCTGAAGCCCGCGCAAGGCGGCGAGAGCTTCGAAGCGCTCGACAAGAAGACCTACGCGATGGCCGGCGGCGAAACGCTGATTTGCGATGCCGGCGGCGCGGTATCGCTCGCGGGCGTGATCGGCGGAACCTCCACGGGCTGCGATTTCGACACGACCGAGGTGTTCCTCGAAGTCGCCCTGTTCGATCCGATCCGCACGGCCGCGACCGGCCGGCACCATCAGATCCTGTCCGACGCGCGCTATCGCTTCGAACGCGGGCTCGATCCCGCCTTCGTGATGGACGGGATGGAGGCGGCGACGCGCATGATCCTCGATCTGTGCGGCGGCGAAGCGTCCGCGCCGGCGATCGCGGGCGCGGTGCCGGACACGCGCCGGAGCTACGCGTTGCGTGGAACCCGCGTGGCGACGCTGGGCGGGCTCGACGTGGCGCCCGCGCGCCAGAAGGCGATCCTCGAATCGCTCGGCTTCGGCGTCGCCGCGAAGGGCGGCGATTTCGACGTGACGCCGCCGTCGTGGCGGGCGGACGTCGTCGGCGAAGCCGATCTCGTCGAGGAAGTCTGCCGCATCGAAGGGTACGATTCCATCGCCGCCACGCGGCTGCCGCGCGAAGGCGCCATGCCGCCCTTGGCGCTGACGCCCGCCCAGCGCCGGTCGCGCGACGCCAAGCGCGTGCTCGCAGGGCTCGGCCTCAACGAGGCGGTCACCTTCTCCTTCATGCGCAAGGATCAGGCGGCAATGTTCGCCGCACCGAAACCCGAACTCGAAGTCGCCAATCCGATTTCGGCCGATCTCGACTATATGCGCCCGTCGGTCGTCCCCAATCTCGCCTCGGCCGCGGCGCGCAACGCCGCCCGCGGGCTCGGCGATTGCGCGTTGTTCGAGGTCGGGCCGATCTTCGACGGCATCGGCGAGAAGGACCAGCGTCTGGTCGCGGGCGTCCTGCGCGCCGGGGCGGCCGTGCCCCGCCATTGGGGCCAAGCCGCGCGCGCCGTCGACGCCTTCGACGCGAAGGCCGACGCGCTCGACCTCTTGCGCGGGCTCGGCCTGTCGGTCGAGAACGTCGCGGTCGCCCGCGAAGCGCCCGCGTGGTTCCATCCCGGCCGTTCGGGGGCGTTGAAGCTCGGCCCCAAAACCGTGCTCGCGTGGTTCGGCGAACTGCACCCGCGCGTGGCCCAGGCCCTCGATCTCGAAGGGCCGGTCGCGGCGTGCGAGGTGTTCCTCGATGCGATCCCGGCCCCCAAAGCCAAGGGCGGGCGCCAGCGCCCGGCGTTGAAATTGTCGCCGTTCCAGCCGCTCGAACGCGATTTCGCGTTCGTCGTGGATGCGTCGGTCGCGGCCGATGCGATCCTGCGCGCCGCCAGATCCGCCGACAAGGCGCTGATCGGCGGCGCCAGCGTCTTCGACGTCTATCAAGGCAAAGGCGTGCCCGAAGGCAAGAAATCGGTCGCCATCGCCGTCCGATTGCAACCCGTCGAACGCACGCTGACCGAACAGGACCTCGACGCGGTCGCCCAGAAGATCGTCGCCGCCGTCGCCAAGGCGACCGGCGCCAGCTTGCGGGGCTGACGCGGTGCTTTATCTGTGCGCGTTGCTGTTGCCGCCGCTGGCGCTGTTCCTGTCGGGCAAGCCGTTCCAGGGCATC
Source organism: Azospirillum sp. (assembly GCA_020249045.1). Taxonomy (GTDB): domain Bacteria; phylum Pseudomonadota; class Alphaproteobacteria; order CACIAM-22H2; family CACIAM-22H2; genus Tagaea. The sequence continues at coordinate 4,271 of JADCGK010000157.1, forward strand.
CTGAACCTGCTGCTGTGGCTCGCGTCGGTCGTGTTCGCGATCACGATCCTGGGCTTCACGATCGGCTTCGTGCTGTGGGCGATCTGCGCCGTGCACGCGATCTTCGTCGTCCATTCGGTCAAAGCCGACGCGCGGGCCAAGGCGCTGTTGGACGCCCTGAAGGGACGGGACTGACGGAGCGTTTGCGACGGTCCGATCTTCGCGGCATTTCAGGGCGTTGAGCGAGGTTGCCAGGGGGCGATTCGCCCCCTATGTTCCCTCGCCTTGAACCCCCGCCGGAAATCCCCGTTTCGATGGCCACCGATCTTTCGCGCATCCGCAATTTCTCGATCGTGGCGCATATCGACCACGGCAAGTCGACGCTGGCCGACCGCCTGATCCAGTTCTGCGGCGCCGTCGAGGCCCGCGAGATGCAAGAACAGATGCTCGATTCGATGGATATCGAGCGCGAGCGCGGCATCACCATCAAGGCGCAGACCGTGCGCCTCGACTACAAAGCCAAGGACGGCAAGGACTACGTCCTCAACCTGATGGACACGCCCGGCCATGTCGACTTCGCCTACGAGGTGAGCCGCAGCCTCGCCGCGTGCGAAGGCTCGATCCTGGTGGTGGACGCGAGCCAGGGCGTGGAGGCGCAAACCCTCGCCAACGTCTATCAGGCGATCGACGCGGGCCACGAAATCGTGCCCGTGCTCAACAAGATCGATCTGCCCGCCGCCGAACCCGATCGCATCAAAAAGCAGATCGAGGACGTGATCGGCCTCGACGCGTCGGACGCGGTCCCCATCTCGGCCAAGACCGGGCTCAATATCGACCAGGTGCTCGAAGCGCTGGTCACGCGGCTGCCGGCGCCCAAGGGCGACGCAAGCGCGCCCTTGAAGGCGCTGCTGGTCGACGCCTGGTACGACCTTTACCTCGGCGTCGTGCTGCTGGTGCGCGTCAAGGACGGGCGCCTTTCCAAGGGCATGAAGATCCGGATGATGAACGCCGGGGCGACCTACGACGTCGAGCGCGTAGGCGTGTTCACGCCCAAGCTCAAGGAATTCCCCGAATTGGGACCGGGCGAGGTCGGCTACATCACCGCGGGCATCAAGGCGGTCGCCGACGTGGGCGTCGGCGACACGATCACCGAGGAAAAGCGCCTGGCGGCCGAACCGCTGCCCGGCTTCAAGCCGTCGCTGCCGGTGGTGTGGTGCGGGCTGTTCCCGGTCGACCCGGCCGAGTTCGAGCATCTGCGCGAAAGCCTGGGCAAGCTGCGCCTCAACGACGCGTCGTTCCATTACGAGCCGGAGAGCTCGGCGGCGCTGGGCTTCGGCTTCCGCTGCGGCTTCCTGGGTCTGCTGCATCTCGAAATCATCCAGGAGCGCCTGTCGCGCGAATTCGATCTCGATCTGATCGCGACCGCGCCCTCGGTCGTCTACCGCATCCACAAGAACGACGGGTCGGTGCAGGAGATGCACAACCCCGCCGACATGCCCGATGCGGTCTATATCGACCATATCGAGGAACCGCGCATCAAGGCGACGATCCTGGTGCCCGACGAGCATTTGGGCGCGGTGCTGAAGCTGTGCCAGGACCGGCGCGGCATCCAGCAGAACCTGACCTATGTCGGCAACCGGGCGATGGTCGTCTACGACCTGCCGCTCAACGAGGTCGTGTTCGATTTCTACGACCGCCTCAAAAGCGTGAGCCGCGGCTACGCTTCGTTCGACTATCAGATGATGGGCTATCGCGAGGACGATCTCGTGCGCCTGTCGATCCTGGTCAACGCCGAACCGGTGGACGCGCTGTCGGTGATCGTGCATCGCACGCAAGCCGAAAGCCGCGGCCGCGCGCTGTGCGTGAAGCTGAAGGACCTGATCCCGCGCCAGCTGTTCCAGATTCCGATCCAGGCGGCGATCGGCGGCAAGATCGTGGCGCGCGAAACGATCTCGGCCTTGCGCAAGGACGTGACGGCCAAATGCTACGGCGGCGACATCTCGCGCAAGCGCAAGCTCCTCGACAAGCAGAAAGAGGGCAAGAAGCGCATGCGCCAATTCGGCCAGGTCGAAATCCCGCAAAGCGCCTTCCTCGCCGCGCTCAAAGCCCGCGACGACTGAGGCGGCCCGCTCAGCGCCAGTCGCCCGACCGGCGGCGGCGCTTGGGCCGCGGCACGAGGATCAACAAGGCGACCCCCAAACCGCCGGCGACGATCGCCGCCGGGCTCTGCAGCAGCGGGAAGACCAGCCACTCCCACAAGGCGGGATGGACGTGGCGGACCAGCGCCGGTTCGACGAGTTGCAGCGAATCGAAATGCAGATCGGCCCAGACTTGGCCCAGCGGAAGCGGATCGTAGGCGCCGGTTTCCAGCCATACGACGCCGTCGCGCCCGGCCGCCACGGCGGCCGCCGCGATCGCCAGCCAAGCCAGGAACCGGACCACGCGCATGACCGTACGATAGCGGATTTCGGCCGCGCAGGCGACGCTTGGCGGGGCGGGGCGGCCTTGCTATGGTCCCGCGCCCAAAAGGCCCGAACGCGCCCCGGCGGAGGGGTGGCCGAGTGGTTTAAGGCGCTCGCTTGGAAAGCGTGTATGGGGGAAACCCCATCGTGAGTTCGAATCTCATCCCCTCCGCCAGCGCTGCTTCGAAGCCCGTAAACACTGGGTTTCCCTGCACTCTCAAGGCCCTGTGAGTTCCCGTTGGTATACATGATTGGTATACACGGGGGCATGAAGCAGGTGCCTGGGATCAGCTATCTCTTTCGCCGTGGCGCGCGCTACGTCTTCTATCGGCGCATTCCGCTCGATCTTGTCGGCAAGGCGGATGTCACGCGCGCTGACAGGAAGAAGCTCGGGACGTTCGACAAGGTATCCTTGGGCACAAACGACATCGATCAGGCGAAGCGCCGCCTCCCCGAGGAGGTCTTGAAGTTCGACAAGCGGATGGAGGCGATCCGCAAGGCGCATGGCCTTCGGCCGCACGATGCGCTGACTGCGGAACAGGTGGACCGCTTCGCGGCGGCGTGGCGTCGCAAGGTGATCGAAGACTTGATCGCAGACCCCGAGCACGCCCGGTGGCAGACCGAAGGCGGCGAGCACTCGACACGCGATACGTTCGCTGACGTGCTGGCCGATGCGGAAGACGAGGGGTTAGACAACGGGTGGCGCGCGACCGCGCCGGAGGTGGACGCGTTGCTGGCCGATGAGGGCCTGAAGGTCCGCCACTCCGAAGAAGCGTTCCGCCGCCTCTGCCGGGAGTTGCTGGAGACAAAGCGCCTAGCCCTGTCAGTGATCGACCGTCTGCGGGCCTACGAGCGCGTTTCGGCGGCGGACTTCGTGGTGGACAAGGCCGGTGAGGGGCCGCGCTGCTCCGAGGCTATGGCGGCCTGGATCGCGGAGAAGACGAAGGGCTGGGTTCAGAAGACGCGGGACGAACACGAGGTCTGGAGCCAGCGCTTTCTTGAGGCGCGCGGCGATAGGCCGTTATCCACCTACCGCAAGCAGGATGGCCGGGAGTTCCGCGCGCTCCTCCAAAAGCTCCCCAAGAGTTGGACGCTCCAACCCGTCTTGAAAGGGCTCGGGATCGTAGAGGCGGCCGAAAAGGCGCGGTCCCTCGGGCTGCCGCCGATGTCCGACAAGAACGTCAACAAGCTGGTCGATTACGTCGGATCGTTCTGGCGGTGGGCCGCGCGGCACTACGATGAAGCGCCGCCCAATCCTTTCGCCGGATTGAAGCTTGCCCTTCAAACCAGTGCGCGAGACGAACGCCACCCATTCACGCTTGAGGAACTGCGGACGATCTTCAGCGCGCCGCGCTTCGTGGGTTGCGCGGGGTTGAAGCAGTTGAACGAACCGGGCGCCTACGTGCCTCGGGACAGAGGCGTCTTCTGGGTTCCGCTGCTAGCGCTGTTCTCAGGCGCCCGCCTCGGGGAACTGGTGCAGCTCCGCACGGCCGACGTGCTGGAGTTTGGCGGGCACTGGGTGATTTCCATTCATGAGAACGCCGAAGACATGCGCCTCAAGACGGCGCACTCGGCGCGCGTGGTGCCGGTTCACCCGGAATTGGTCGCGTTCGGCTTTCTAGACTTCGTAAAGGCACGGCGCGACGCGGACGATGAGCGTCTATTCCCGGAACTGAAGAAGGGGGAGGACGGGTACTACAGCTCTCCTTTCTCCAAGAGCTTCGCGCGCTGGCTTCGCATCCTCGGGATCAAGGATCGCAAGAACGCCTTCCATAGCTTTCGTCACAACTTTATCGACGCGCGCCGCGCGGCCGGTGTCAGTGACGAGCAGGGCAACGCGCTAGTAGGGCATGCCCTGAAGGGGCAGGGGGCTCGCTACGGCGTAGCGTTCAGGACGCCTGCCCAGGTGGTCCCCTTGGTGGAAGCTATGGCGCGCATCCGGTACGAGGGGCTGAACTTGGACCATCTCCGCGTAGCCGCGCCCAAAGCCGCTCGACGGCGGGCTTCGTGAGTCCGACAAGCGGTGCGTGTCGCCGGAGGTCGCTCAAACGTTAAACGTTAGGTTCTGCTCCATAGGCGGGCTGATCGCCCACTCGCCAAAGCTCGGGGCGCCTTAGCGTCTGGTGCTGGATATAGTGCTCCATGTCTGCGATGCGAGCGTCGGCCTCCCCCGTTAGCAGCCCCTGAGCCGCTAACGCTTCCCTCCACTCGCTAGGACTGGCGGTCCGAAGGTCAGGCCCGAGTAGAGCCATAAGGCGCGGAGAGTTGAGCTTTGCGATCTGCGGTATGAGCCCGGCAATCTGAACACCATGATCATAAAGGATGTACTGGTGCCATACCGCGTGCGCTCGCTTCATCTGCGCTTCGTCCAAGCCGAGCTTGCGTAACTCAGCGTCGATCTTTGCCTTGAATGCAAACTTTGCTTGATAGCCCATCCCGCCCCAACGGCCTTCTCCAGCCAACACGGCTAGGATTGTTTGGCCGAATGCCGCACCGAACTCCCGTAGCTGTTGCACCGTGGCGGCCGCCTCTCGCACTTCGCGCTCCAGCTTCGTTTTGAGCGGTCCGATTGCAAACTCGGCAAGGTCGGGCAGTCGTATCACCACGACACACGTCAGCGCGGCGGTGACAACGAACAGTGCCGTTAGCCATCCCGCGTACCAAGCCGCGAGGGGCGCGCAAATCAGGGTGTAGAGGCTCAATCCGATCGTGGCCGCTTGCTTCATCTCGCACCTCCAAACGCACTTGGGGGCCGCACGAGGCGACCCCCAAGCTTAGCGAATGCCGGTTCTCTCCGGGCTATCCTCTAGCGGGCTGGTGCGGCGATTGGCGAGGTTTCCCCCGGTCCTCCGCACTTCCGGCTGTTGGACGACAGGCGTCCCGACCGAACATCATCGAACAACTCCGCGAGGGCGCTACCCTTCTCGGACCGCTTTGGGGTTTGTCTTGGCGTTGAGGCCAAGGCCCTTGAGCTGCCCATGCGCTGTTGCGGACCAGAGCGGTAGAGCGCTCTGTGCTCTGCACTGTCCTACGCTACTGCCCCATCGAGACACCTCACCGCCGCTCTACCAGCCGCGCCGTGAGACCGGGGGGAAGAAAATATTTCAAAGCAGGCCTTCCTTCCGCCCCGCTTATGGGACTAAGCAACTATAGGGTAGCGTTCCGAGTCGCACCAAGGCCCCTCCAGGGAGGCCATCCCCTGAACGGGGCGCCCTGCGGTTGGTGTCTTTGCCGACAGCCTCCGCGCCGAAACCCAAGCGGGGCAAGTTCCGGCGCGGATCGCTGCAGGCCTTGCCAACCATTCCCTAAAGGCAGTCTGTGCTCGCTGCTTTGTCGATACCCGATGCACATACCCCCGAGTAAATCTGGCCACGCAAGAGGCGTATCCTCGCTTCGTCAATAGGCTTCAAGTGGATGCGTCGCCGTGTAGCTTGTTCAGCTAGCTGGCGCTCGCGTTGATTTGCGTAGCGCCCCACGAGTTGCTCGGAGATACCGAGGATCGCTGCAATTCGCCGCTTCGGTAGGGAAGGATAGTGGTGGCAGAGCCACCGGACTTCTTCCTGGGTGGTCATTGGACGGCTGCGGTGTAATGCGAAGCTGTCGAGAGCGGCGCGGGCACGGGTAGATTTCTCGCATCGCCCAACAGCGTCCTCTAGTTGCCTCACCGCTCTATCCCAGTTCGCCGCTGCGTACGCTTGCCCGGCGGGAGAGAGGACATCGAACGGGTACTTTCCCTTCTTGGGGCGGACGCGCTTGCCGTATCCCTGGCCCACAGCCTCATGGGTCAGGCGATATCGCCCATGGTGTCCCTCGGGTTGGAGTAGGCCAATTTCGTGCAAGATCGCGCGGACGCGCCTAGCATCTACGCCAAAGCGTTCGCCGAACTCAGTGACGGGCACCCAGTCTCCAAGGCTCTTAAGCTCAAGGTCGCCGGTAGCCCGGTTCAATACTTCAGTCGTGTATTCCATGTGGTGTCTCCAAAAACAGAAACGGCCCCTCTGAGGGGGCCGGTGATGTGATCGACGGAGGACTTGTTTGGGGGGTGTTTAGTTCGTGGGTAATGTATTCAGGGACACACGTTGGCCTTAGGCGATCCCCTCAAGGCTCGCTCGGTACTCCCCCTCAAGCCGCACCTTGCGCGCTTCCTCTGCTTGCACGGTGTCGGCGATGCGCTTGGCAGCCAAGCCGATGGCAGTGGTTACCAGCTCGGCTAGGGCCAGCGAGGCCGGGAGCGGGAAGCGCCGGTAGACGCCCCGTACCCGTCCCGCCCGCTGATCCCACTGCGAGACGATGGCCAATGTGCCGAGGCGCCGGACCACCCGGGCCAGCTCAACGGAGAACGCGCGGCCGGACTTGAAGCGCCTCGGGTCGCGCTCTTGGAGCAGCAGCATCGCCGCCACGGTCTCCAAGACCGCATCAAAGGCCGCCTCGTTACCGAGCTTCACGAGCGCTTGGGCGGCCTGCTTGGTTGGCCGATGGAAGACCGTACGGCCGTCGGTCTCCGCGTATGCGCCACAACGGCGGAGGGTTTCGGTCCACCGCTCCTCGGTGATCATGAGAGCGTCGGTCGTTCGGTTCCGGGCGATGATCGGCCGCACCGCTTGCCGGTAGGGGCGAAGCTCCTTGGCGGTCACGGGGCGTTGCTCGGGGTGCCCGTGGGTGCGCTGGTGGACAGCGTGGCGTTGGCAGAGATTTCCGTAGGTCTGGGCTGTCTGCCGACAGCCTGCGGCAAAGCAGTACATGGTGTCGTGTTCCTCGTTGAAAGTTGTACGTGGGGGGTCTCGGGCGTGCGCGAAACCTCACGCCGAAACCCCTGCACGGGACTTTTGTGACGCGTAGATTGTTGGTCGGGCTCAGCGGCCCGTTGAGTGGCCGCCTACGCGACCGCTGCCCGACCAGGTCCGCCCGCTGCGTCGCGCTGTGCGGCTGCCTTGGCGCCGCTGCGTGCCGCCCTGAGCTGCCCCTCCAGGTCAACCACGCGCTGACGCAAGGCGAGGTTAGTCTGGCGTTGGGCCTTCAGCTCCGCCACGAGGTGACGCACGGTCGTGCGGAGTTCCGCCTTGACCCGGGGTGCGGGTGTCGCGTCGCCTGCGAATAGGTCGAGCAGCTCCTCCAGGGAGCGGCCCCGCCCGTTGGTGATCGCGTCCACCAGGGCACACGGCCGGTCCCGCTTCGCGAACGCCTCGATATCGTCAAGGTCAACGAAGTGGAACGGCTTGGCGGCCTCTGCCCGCTGTAGGGCCAGGAAGGCCTCGCGCTGCTTGGTTTCTTCCTCGTGCTTCGCGTTCCACTCCTCTGCGGAGAGGTGATGCGTGGCCCAGACTAGTTCACCAGTCTGCGGATCGTAATCGGGTTCCTCCCATTCGATCCCCTCGGGGAACGCCGCAGGGTCGACGGGGCCGCCCTGGAGAAGCGGCAAAAGGACAGGGTTGGGCGTGGTGCCGGTGGTCATGGCGGTTGCTCTCCTCACTGTTCGGGGCGCCAGGCCGTGAGCTGCCCGGCTTGGTCGGTTGCGCGATCGATCCCGGCCGGGGCGCACCGGATGAACTCAGGGAGGCGCCCCAGGTCCGCGCGGAGGGCGTCGAACTGGCCCGCCGCGACGTGTGCCGACAGGCGCCCCGTCAGTTCGGCCAGAGCGAGACGAAGGACGGTGGACTTGCGGACGCTCCGCCCCGTGGCAACCGAGGCGACGTTGGCGAGCCAGGCCGCCTGACTGACGGCCCGAGGATCGAGAGAGAACGCGATGGACTTGGCGGTGGTGACGTGAGGCATGAGCCTTCTCCTTTGTGGTGTTGGTTTGGGTAGTCGAAAAAGGGAAGCCCCCGCGCTCAACGCCGCACGCCACCCGGGGAACGGCGGGGAGACACGAGGCGGAACGCGGGGGCTAGACGCGCCCGGCTGGCCGTCAGCGCAGGGGGACACGAGGCGCGGGGAGAGTTGCGTTTCTCTTCACTAAGTGGGCTTTTTCTCGGTTGAGAACGCGTGCGTCCCACCAATGGAGGGGCGCGAGTTGCATTCTTGCAGCCCAAGTGGGCTCTAAATCACCCACCCCAACGGCTTGTGGCTAGGCGCTGTGCCTCGCCACGGCTCCGACCGACAGACCTACCGTCTTGGCGACATCGCGGAGAGACTTCCCCGCCTCGCGCATCGCGGCGGTCTTGGCGGCTGTCCTAGGGTTAACCGAGAGGCGGGCGCCCTACGCTGCCTCCAATCGAGCCAGCACGCGGGACACGCTCATGGGCTGCCACGCGCCGCCTCGGGGCGCCGGGATGCGCCGCGCGTTGAGGCCGTCGGCAAGCGCTGCTAGCGAGTGGGCACCTTCGGCACGTAGCTCGGCAATCGTCGGGGCAAGGGACTGCGCTTGCGCTTGGGCCGCCTGTTGGCGCGCCTCGGTCCCCAACGACGGATCAACCTTCACGCCACGGAACCCACCCAGCTTCACTCCGCGCGCCTTCGCTGCGGCAAGGGCCGCTTTGGTGCGTTCCGACACGAGACCCGCTTCAAGCTGAGCAACAGCTGCCATCTGCTGGATGATGAACCGGCCCATTGCTCCCTGTACCTGGGGAAGATCGCAGAAGACCACCTCGGCGCCACTCCCCAGGATCGTCTCAAGGAAGGCGACGTTGCGCGCCAAGCGGTCCACCTTGGCGACGACCAGGGCCGCTTTGTGAAGCTTCGCGAACTCGACGGCCTTGCGGAGTTCCGGCCGGTCCGCGCGCTTGCCGCTCTCCACTTCCTTGAACTCCCGGAGCGGTGGGCAGTCACCCCCGAGATAGCGGCGAACCGCCTCGCGCTGAGCCTCCAGGCCCAGGCCGGAGCGGCCCTGCTTGTCGGTCGATACCCGGTAGTAGGCCACGGCGCGCATGTATCACCTCTCTGTCAACGGACGTAGACGGAAATGTGATGCGCGCCCCCCTGCATGTCAAGAGCGTGTATTCGCTCCGCGTTCCTCTTGTGGAGGTTGGGAACGCGCGGTTAGCGTTCCGGTGCCCTCATCTCCGTGGGCATCTCAAGGGAAGGAATGTGCGAATGAAGATCGACGTTGCCGAACTCAACGCGCCGCTGGTCGTCTCTCTCGACGCCACGGCCGAACTCTACGTCACCACCTATGCCGACTGCGAGGAGGCCCAAGGCCTCGCCTCGGGACGGTCCCGGGCGTTAGACGATGGGAGCGTGATCGCCCGCGTCGGGGATCGTGTCGTGTGGCTCACGGGCTTGCCGGTGGCGGCTCGCCAGGAAGCCGAGGCGAACGCCGCCTAGCGTCGCCTCCGCCGGTCACCTCCGCCTAGCTGCCGACCACGGAGCGGCACCAAGGCGAAGCGGAGCGCGGCCCTTCCTTGCTCGCACCAGGGAAGCGGCCGGAGACCAAGGGAAAAAGCGCCGCGTGCGCTTGGGCTGTGACGCCATAGAGCGCGGGGGAAGGCCGCCCGGCTGCCTGGGTTGGGACGACGGGGGGCACCGGGGGGAAACACGAGCGTTGCGCCCCTGCGTTAGGGGCTTCGCGTGCGTGAACCAAATGTTTGGGCTCGGATTGATTTGTCGAAAAAGGAAACAGTTTAGATATGTCAGTGACAGCAATAGCCGCCGCCCCCATCTCAGGCAAAAAACTTTACCAAAGGCGCGCTCGTCAGGCCCTTCCGCTACTCGTTCGACAGGCTCGTGCGGGCGAGCAGATCGCCTACAGCGAACTGGCGGAAGAAATGGGTGTGCCTAACGCTCGAAACTTAAACTACGTCCTTGGAAGTATCGGGCAGTCGCTGGAACTCCTCTCTCAGACATGGCAGGAAAAGGTGCCTCCCATTCAGTGCTTGGTTGTCAACAAGAACACTGGGCTGCCGGGGGAAGGCATAGGCTGGTTCATCACAAAGAAGGAAGAATTTGGAAGATTGCCGCGCTCACAGCAGCGCGAAGTTGTGAAGGCTGAGTTAGCGAAGGTTTTCGCATACACCAAATGGCCACAAGTTCTTGCGGCGCTATCGGTTTCTTTCGCGGTCCCGAAACTCAACAGTTTGATGAATCAAGCGAGCCGATATCGAGGCGGCGAGGGGCAAGACCATAAGCGATTAAAAGCGTATGTCGCAGCGCATCCGGAACTCATCAACCTTTCAGCCTCTACGCCGCCCGGCACCACTGAGGAGCCGCTGCCTTCTGGCGATGCACTTGATGTCTCATTTCAAGGTTCGAATGAGTGGGTTGCAGCGGAAGTTAAACCAATCAATTCACCTATCGCTGATATCTTGCGCGGCCTCTATCAGTGCGTAAAGTACAGAGCGGTTATGGAAGCGGTCCAAGCTACGATAGGCAAGCCTAGGGCAGCGCGAGCTGTATTGGTGCTCCAGGGGCAGTTGCCACCCAGCTTAATTCCAGCCCGGAATACACTTGGCATTACGGTTTTTGAGCGCGTTGTGCCGCGCTGATTCACCTAAGGAGCGGTGGCGTTCTTAGTACACCGGGTTCAGGCGAGACAATGGGGCCAACTCTAATCTTCGATAAGTCGGCGATCCACTCGTTTTCCGAGCGGGAGGCGCACTGGCTGACCAATCTCTACAACATAAATCGTACGCCAACTTTGTTTATGGAGATCGTGGCCGACCTGAAAAAGATTCCATCCGACCTTCAGCTTTCTTCGGAGCAGGTTCAACGGTTAGCCAGGAAATTCAGCCCGCTTTCCACATATCAAAACATTCATCATGCAGAAATTTGGCGGCACAATTTACTCGGCGAGTACGTTCCGATGGATGGCCGCGTCATGCTTGGCGGAGGAAAGCTAATCACTTCGGCCGAAGGAAAAAGGGGGCTGCTGTTTGAGGAGTCCCCAGAAGATAAGGCAATACGCCGCTGGCAAATGGGCAGCTTTAACGACTTTGAAGAAGGTCTCGCCGAAATGTGGCGGGCGGCAATTAAGGAAATTGACCTTACGAAGCCAGTGCAAGCCTACAATAAGTTCAAACCAAAAGGACAAAAACTATTCGATAGTCTTGATCAACTAATAGTCGCAGTGAACCGCATGTGTGATGGGGAATCTGGCCAGTACAATTTGCTCAAAAATGTCGTTGAAAATTTAGTTCCCAATGACGCTACCTTCTCTCAGGCAGTTGTTTCCCGATGGAAAATTCGTGGTAGGCCGCCACTACGAAAATATGCCCCGTACGCGCTCTACTGCTACGCAGTAAACACGTTTTTCGCGGTGGGCGTTGCGACAAATATGCTGAGTACTAGAGCGACCAACGCAATCGACCTTCAGTACGTCTACTATCTGCCCTTCTGCCACGTCTTCACCTCGGGTGACAAATTCCACCGCCAGGTGGCCCCCCTGTTCATGCAGCCCAATCAGGTGTTTGTTGAAGCGACAGCGCTGAGGGCTGATCTCAAGATGATCGCTGACAGGTGGGATCAGACAAAAAAGGACTCTGGAACAGCTTTCTTCATCAAATACCCCTGGCGGGGCGAGGGCATGGTCTCCGAGAAGATTTGGGACAAGTGTGTTCCGAATTGGAGAGAGTATGCAGATAAACCAGAAGCCGAGCCGCTATCACCTGAGCAAAACGCCAAACTGATGGAGGAGATGCGTCCAATGATAGATGCGTCACAGAAGGCTAGTCGGAGGCCGGAAGATGGGCCGATCAACAAATGGGATGAGCTCCTTAATTCGCAGTCAAAGCGCCGCTGATAACTTGCTTGTTCTGCGCGTAGACCAAGTGGCGAACTTGATCGCGCCGGGCACGAAGGCGCATAGAAGTCTCAGTTTTCAGTAATGTTCGCGCCATAAAGGCGGCTGCTGGATTCCGGAGTAAAAGCGTGAGTACATTCCTGATCGTGTTTGGTGGAGCACTAGCCATTGTCGCGGCCCTGCTACTGGTCGTGCGCTCACGGACGCAACCTTTAAATCCAACACCTGTGCACCAGCCCGTACTCAACGCCTCACACATTGAAAAGGTCGTGACGCTGTTCCAGCAGCAATTGGACGATGGGCTGTGGAAGCGTGGTCCGTCACCTGAGGGACACGTCTTTGACGCCAAAGTGCTTCCGTATCCGAAAGCTTGGGTCGAGCAAGCTCTACTTAGGCAGATCGCTCAGGCCGCCGACGATGGCGACCGCTCCTATTATCGGACGGCGCTGCGGTGCTTAGCCTCGTTTCAGGATGGAGTAGGGCAAGAGCCAATCCGCCTTCCGCCAGACTCGGGTGTTTCACCCGAGCCAGACAGGTGGCCATCAGACGAAGTGCGGGCGCGGGCTTATGAACTCGGTACGCGAGTAGAAGCGGAGCGGCAACGGGCGATGAACGCCAAGTGAGTTGGGGTTACAGCGGCCAACAGAATTGGTATACACAAGCGACCAACGCGCTCGCTAAGGCCTTGAGTTAGCAGAGACCGGACGGCGAAGGCGAAAATCTCATCCCCTCCGCCAGCGCATTTTCGCCCACCGGTCACTCCCAATATGCGCGGCCTTCGCTGGCGAGGCGCGTTGCCGCCTCGGGCCAGGGCAGCGGCGC
>JADCGK010000158.1 GCA_020249045.1 Azospirillum sp.
AACAAAATGTGGGACGAGTTCGCGCGCGCCAACGGGCTCTCGGACGTGAGTTTCGGCCGCGGGACGAACTACATCGACGTGTGCCGTTCCGCCTCGGGCGATTGCGCGGAAGAGGCGCACGATGTGGCCGACGGACTGAGCCGCGTGCTCGCAGGCGAACTCGAGGAGTTCACGATCGAGTATCCGTGCCATTCGCCGACGCAGGAGCGATGGTTCAAGTGCGTCTGCCGCCCGGTGTCGCACGAGGGCACGCGTGCCGCCGTGGTCACGCATATCGACATTTCCGAGCGCAAACTCGCCGAACTCACGCTGAAGGCGGCGGAGCAGCGCGCGCGCGACGAAGCGGCGGCGCGCGGGCGTTTCCTCGCCGATGTGAGCCGCGACATGCGCGCGCCGCTGGATACTATCCTGGGCGTGTCAGAATTGATCGAAAGCGAGACGATCGGCGCCGGGGGGGCGCAGAACGCGCGGCGCCACGCGACCGACATCCACGCCAGCGCCGAGCATCTTTTGGATTTCGTGGCGCGGCTGTTGGAGCTCGCGTCCGTCGACCCCGCACCGGGCCTTCTGCGCGAAAGCGAGTCCGATCCCGGCGAGATCGCGCGCGCGGCCGTCCGTATGCTCGAGATCGACGCGACCAAGCGCGGACATCGGCTTTCGGCGGCGATCGCGCGGGATTTGCCCCGCTTGCGTTGCGATGCGGGATTGGTGCGCCAGATGATGATCAATCTCGTCGGCAACGCGATCCGGTTCTCGCCCGCCGACTCGCTTGTCACCTTGTCGGTCGTCGAGCGGAAGGGGCGGATCGACTTCCAGGTCCGCGACGGCGGGCCGGGCGTGTCGGCCGACCAGGTGCTGAAGCGAAAGCGTCAGGTCGGCGGGGTGAGCAGCGACCGGGACGAGCCCGCGGGCCGCAATCTCGCGATGGTCCAGACGCTTGCGCGCCTGCATGGTGCGGAATTGAAGCTTACGAGCCGCATCGGCGAGGGTACCGTCGCGACCGTCAGTTTTCCCGCGGAGCGTGTGTTGCGCGCGGTTGCCCCGGCGGCGGACGACTGATCCGTCCTTCCCGCCGCGACATTTTGGGCCCTTGCGGTCGACGCGCGCCGTTCCCACATGCTCCTTCCTATCAGGGAGGATCATCATGTCGATCGAGAGCATTACCGCCAGGGATATAATGTCCGGGCGCGTGGCCGCAATTTCACCGGACGCGTCGTGCCGCCTTGCCGCGAAGACGATGTTGAAGCGGAAGGTCAGCGCGTTGCTCGTCCTCGACGCGAAGCGCCGCTTGCTTGGCGTGATCAGCGAGGGCGATCTGGTCCATCGCATGGAGTTGGGTACGCGCAAGAAGGGCTCGTGGTGGCTTGCGTTGCTCACGCCCGATCGCACGCTCGCGCGCGAATATGCCCGTGCGCATGGCCGCAAGGTCGCCGATGCGATGACCCGGAACGTGGTCGTGGTGGCGCCGGATGCCAAGATTCCCGCCATCGTCGCGTTGATGGACAAGCATGGCGTCAAGCGTCTTCCGGTCGTGGGAGCCGACGGCAAGCCAGTCGGCGTCGTCAGCCGGGCCGATGTTTTGGCGGCATTCGCCGATGCGGCTTTGGACACGCAAGACCGTGCGCCTTTGTCGGACGCCGACGCGACGGCCGAGATTCGCAAGCGGCTGCGCAAGGAGAGCTGGAGCGACACGGCGCTTTTGAACGTGGCGGTCGACCGCGGTGTCGCGCGTGTGGGCGGCATTTGTGCCTCCAAGGCCCAGCACGATGCGATCCGTTCGCTCTGCGAGGCCGTGCCCGGCATCCGGCACGTCCAACTGGACGGGCTTCAGGTCGTCAAAGCGGCCGTCGCCTTGAAGCACAGTTTGCGCGTGCCGATCTGACGCCGGATCGAACTCACCCCCGGCCAGTGGCGGAGGGGTGTCCGCCGTAAACAAATAAAACATCACGTTAAATCAAAGCATTAAAAACCGCGCCAGGAAATGATCCACAAAATAATCCACATTTATAGATCGGTTCTGGGTGCTTATCACAATGACGTGCCAACGTTAGTATGGGCTTTAATTTGGGTCGTCATTTTGTGGAGACGATTGTGTCTGATACTGACATTGGAATTGTCGATGTTCTTGTCAAACTCAGTGATCTTTCAACTCAAGTTTCTACCATTGAGGCTTCCCTAAAAAATATACGCACAGATTGGCTACCGGCAGCTGTCGGCCTTGCAAGTGCTGGCGCCGCGTTACTCGTGGGATGGTGGAATAGACAATCGGCGCGGACGCAGTTGAAAGCGACCCAAGCAGCGATGAAGCTGCAGGCAGAAATGTCAGAGCGAGTGGCGGTAATCACGGCTCATGATCGGCTTATTGCAGAGAAGCGCATTGAATGGCTTGAGACACTGCGGAAGTCCGCTTCGCAATTTAATGGCCGCATGGCTGCGCTGATTAACAAGGCTATCGGACAGACAGGGTCTGGGGTTATTGTCGACATTTCCGAAGATCTTAACAATCTAGCAGAAACAAGATTTTATTTTTTGCTACTTCTAAATCCAAATGAGGAGCTGCATCAGAAGGCGGCTGAAGCTATTGAAGAGTATTATCTTACATACACGCAATATCCAAAAATCAATGATCTAAATAAGCTAAAACCTGTTGAACAAGAGAAGCTAAAAATTGCAGCTATTGAGAGATACAAAAATGCAAGAGTGCAGTTTCAAGAAGCGGTCAAACGCATTCTCAAACACGAGTGGGATCGTACAAAATCACGCGGGAACATTAAGCCATCGGGAGAAAATTAAATCCTAATTAGTATTATTTTTTAAAAGTTATACTAGAACTAAACATTTTTCGAGCACAACGGTTCTGGCTCACCGTTATTAGGGTAAATGTCCAGCTACTAGCCTGTCGAGACGTTGGCGGAGTTCGCGCGAAGCCGGGCTATTCGGATCGCCACGATAGTCGGGATCAGGCTCGATCTCGGGCATAGGCTGGCCTTTGGCAATGGCTTCGAGGCGCCCGGCGATCAACGCACACGCATTCGGCCGCAGGGTCTCGGCGGTAACGGCGGCAACGCGCGCCCGTTCCCAAAACACGGCCGCCTTGATGGGCGTGGCCAGCGCGGCCTTGCGCCACGCCATGTAAATTTCATCGTAGGCGCGTGCTCGGCGAGCGGGGTGTTCGGCTTCATTCGTGGCGATCTTTTCCAGTCGGGCGACGCGGCGCGAGGCGTCGAGATCGGCGGCCAACGTCTTTTCGATACGGGCGAGGCGCGCGCGGCTAATCCGCGACATTTTCGCCCCCCTTCATTTCGGTTTCGATGGCGTCCAGGCGTGCGGCTAATTCCCCGGTTTCGATTGCTTGGCGGATCGTCGATAGGACATAGGCCAAGCGCGTGGCGTCGCCCGAGGGCAGGCGTCACGTCCTGGAAACAGGAAGTGGCGGAGGGGGTGGGATTCGAACCCACGAGGACGTTGCCTCCCTGCCGGTTTTCAA
>JADCGK010000159.1 GCA_020249045.1 Azospirillum sp.
ATCAGCAACGATACCGGCAACATCACCTTGACGAACGCGTCCAACGCCTTCGGCGGTGCCCTCAACCTGACGGCGACGTCCGGTTCGGCGTCGATCAACACGGCCGGCGCGTTGCAAGTCGGCGCGTTCGATGTGGCGAACAACCTGACCGTCGTCGCGGGCGGTAGCGTCACGCAATCGGGCATCATCACCGTCGGCGGCGCGACCAGCCTGTCCGGCGGCACGATGACGCTGGCCAACGCCGGCAACGATTTCGGCGCGACCTTGGCTTTGGCGGGTACGGGTGGCGCGTTGAACGGGACGGTCGCGTCCGCCGCCGGCAGTACGGCTCTCGCCGTGCCGGGTGCGGTGACGGCCTTGGGCGCGGGCTTCACGTTCGGGGGTGCCGCCGTTCCGAACAGCGCCGCGCCCGCTCCGGTCGTGACCGTGACCGAAACGACGACCAACCAGCAGATCGCGCAAGTCATCGCCGCGATCCTCGCTTCGGTCGCATCGACGACCACCTCGTCGTTGACCGCCGGCGGTTCGGGCGAAGCGGTGGGGGCTGCGGCCGTCGTGAGCCCTGTCGCCTTGCAGGCCGCACTGGTGGCGATCCTCGGCGAAGCGGCGACCCAGCAAAACCAGCAGCAATCGGCCGAGCCGGGCAGCGCCGTCCTGGTGACGCCCGCCGCCGGCCCAGCACCGACCGCCGGTGCGCCGCAGGCCCCGGCGGTACCGGGCGTATTCGCGGTCGGCACGACGATCACCATCAGCACGTCGGGTGGGACGACCGCGGTGACGATCACGCCGCCCGCCGGCGGCGGACCGCCCCAGGTGATCTTGCCGGGTCTGCTGAACCTCAATCCGCCGCGCATACCCAGCATTACGCAGTTTGGAATTCCGGGCATCGCCAGCAATTCCGGCCAGTTTGGGCCGAACTGACCCGCGCACGACGGTCAACGCGGCGTCGATGCGTCAGGCCGCCACGCCAACCGTGGCCCTGCGCCGGGCGGGCAGAATCATCGCGAATTCCGCGCCGCCTTCGGGCGGCGAGCGCAGAACCAGAGTGCCGCCGTGATGGGCCTCGACCACCGCGCGCGCGACTGCAAGACCCTGGCCCGTCCCTTTGCCCGGACTTTTCGTCGTGAAGAAAGGATCGAATATCCGGGAGCGCAATGCGGGTGGAACGCCGGGTCCGTCGTCGCGGACCGCAATTTCAAGATCTTCGCCATGCGCGCGCGCGGAAATCCGGATCGTCCCCGCCCCGCCCCGTCCCTCGATCGCATGCGCCGCGTTGACGATCAACCCCACCAGAACCTGCTCGATTTCTCCCGCTCGCGTCGGCGGCATGGGCAATCCGTCCGGCGCGTCGACCTCCATCGCGGCTATCCCCCGCCAGACATTTGCGGTCACGTCCACAGCCTGCCCCATCGCGGCGCGCGCATCGAGAGCGACCGTGACGCCCGCGGTGGGTTCGGCCATGCTCTTGATCGCCGATACGATGCGCGCGATCCGCTCGACGCCTTCGCGCGACTGCCGCAGCGCCGCCGGAATCTCCTCCACCGGGAAGTCGTCGCCGGCTTTGGCGGCGACCAGATGCGTCAGCCCCTCCTCCAGGAAACGCAGATTGTCGCCGACAAACTGGATCGGCGTGTTGATCTCGTGCGCGATTCCCCCCGCCAAGGAGCCAAGCGTCTCCAAGCGGCGGACCTGAGCCATCTCGCGCTCGAGCTGGCCATTGCGCTCGGCGGCCGTCACCAGCGGTGTCACGTCGGTATGCACCCGGATGGCCTCGCCACCCGACAATCCGCGCTTGTGGACGACGATCGACCGGCCGTCCGTCAACCGAGACACGCCGTCGGACTCCGCCACGGTGGCGGCGGCCAGCACCCCGTCCATCCCCTCGATCGTCGCGCGCGCGTCCACGTCCGCCCCCAGCCTTCGGATCGTCGTCACGAACGATGGGTTCGCGAAGACGATCCGGCCGTCCGCGTCGCCCATCGCAACCGCGTGCGGCAGTTCTTCGATCGCCTCGGCCAGACGGGTCTCGGCCTTCGCGCGCGCGGACTCCACCCGCTCGAGCGTGCGCGCGAGTTTCTCGGCCATCGCGTTGAATGCGTGGGCGGTGCGCGCGAGCTCGTCGCGCCCATGCGGAACCACGCGGACCGACAGATCGCCCGCCGCCAACCGTGCCGCACCATGCGCCAGATCGCGCAGCCGGTTCACGAATGCCGTTCCCAACGCCAATCCGAAGATGGCGACCAACGCCACCTCCACGCCGGCGATCCACCCCATTCGGGTTTGCGCGCGCGCCACGGACGCGGCCAGATCCTCGGTCGACAAACCGACCTCCACCGTCGCGAACACGCGTCCCGCCGCCCTTATTTCGGCCGCGTGACGAAGTATTTCGGCATCGACGCCCGTGGACGGTCCGTCGGCTTGGGCGAGCGTTCGTCCCGATCTGTCCAGTATCCTCACGTGCGCGGTCGCGGGCAGCGCCGCCGATGCCCGCACCAACGTCTCGAGCGCGCCCAAATCCAGTGCCACCGCCGCATCCACCGCCGTCGCGGCGATCAATTCTGCGGTCGCTTGCGCGCGCGCGCGGATCAGATCCTCGCTCGAGGCCCGCAGGAAGCCGATCCCATTCGCGATCAGTACGGCCAGCAGTGCGATTTCGATCGCCGCAATTCCCAAAAGCGTCTTCAGTCGGATCGACACGGCGCGGATCCTTCGGTGCGTACGGGCGCGTCCTCGCTGCGGATGTCGAGCTTGCGGATGTCGTTCCACTCCGCATCCACGGCCGGACGGAAGCCGGCGACGCCCAGCGCCGGCAGCAAGTCCGGTCGCGCGGCTCCCGCCTCGGCCAACGCGGCCGCCAGCCGGACGCGGGTCGCTGCGGTGATTTTCGGATGCGCCGCGAAAGCGTGCGGCGTGTAGCCCTCGGTCGCATGCAGGACCCGCAACGCCGCCCGAAGTTCGGGCTCCGCGCTCTCGAACGTACGGTCGATCCCGCCGCCAGCCTCGACTTGTCCGGCCACGACGGCGCGATAGACGCTTTCGTGCGAGCGGACATAGAGCGTCTCAACCGGAATCCCCGCCGCACGCAGTTCGGCACGCGGCAAAACGCTGGCCGCGAACGCGGCGGGCGACGGCAGGGCAAGGCGTCCACCGGCAAGGTCCGCAAGGCTGCGCGCCGGCGATTCGAGGGCCACGACGACCAAACCGCGCATCGCCCCGCCTTCCTGCCGGGCGAACGCCGCATAGCCGGGGCTCTTGGCGAAGACGACGTAGTGATAGGGGTTCATGTAGGCCACGTCGTAGGCCCCGCGCGCCAGGCAAGACTCGAACGACGGAATGTCTTTGGCGGTCGCGAAGCCGAGTTCGACGCCCGCCCGCCGCCCGACCTCCTCCAGCAAAGGCACCCACGTCTCGGCGAGGCGGGCCGGCGTCTGCTGGGGGACGACGCCGAAAACCAAGCGCTCGCTTGAGGCAACGTCCCGGGCGGCGAAGATCATCCAAATTGCGGCGAGAACTCTAATCGGCCTCATGCTGATCCCCTCAATGGCGATGGACGACCCGAACGGGTTCGCGCAAGGCCCGGAA
>JADCGK010000016.1 GCA_020249045.1 Azospirillum sp.
CGTTTCGGCGAGCGCGATGATGAGATCGATGACCGGCTGGAACGCGCGGTGGCCGAACATCACGGCCCCCAGCATCGTCTCTTCCGTCAGTTCCTTGGCCTGCGATTCGACCATCAGCACGCCGTCCTTGGTGCCGGCCACGATGAGGTCGAGATCGCTCGTCTCGAGATCGGTCTGCAGCGGGTTGAGGCGGAACTCGCCGTTGTAGACGCCGACGCGCGCGGCCCCGATCGGGCCCATGAACGGAATGCCCGAGATCGTGAGGGCGGCCGAGCAACCGACCATCGCGACGATGTCGGGATCGTTTTCGAGATCGTGGCTCAGCACGGTCGCGATGACCTGCACTTCGTTGCGGAAGCCCTCGGGGAACAGCGGGCGCACCGGACGGTCGATCAGGCGCGACGTCAGCGTTTCCTTTTCCGTCGGGCGGCCTTCGCGCTTGAAGAAGCCGCCGGGGATCTTGCCGGCTGCGAAGGTCTTTTCCTGGTAGTGCACGGTCAGCGGGAAGAAATCCTGGCCGGGCTTCGCCGATTTGGCGCCCACGACCGTGCACAGCACGACCGTGTCGCCGTAGGTGGCCATCACGGCCCCGTCGGCCTGGCGGGCGATCTTGCCGGTTTCGAGGACGAGCTTGCGCCCGCCCCACATCATTTCCTTGCGAACGACGTCGAACATGGAATTACTCTCTTTCTTTCTGCCGCGTACGGACCCGCCGACGCGCATCCCGTGATGCGCGCGACGTGGCGACGGTTGCGAAAGCCCGGATGGCCCTCGCCCCAACCGGCGCCGCCCCTGTCGATCGGGGCGTCGAATATCGGTTGCGCGGCGTCGTACGACGGACCGCCGCGCGGGGTGTGTGGCCGGAATCGGAAAAAAGCGCGCGCCGCATCTGCCCCGGCTTCGGGTACGGATGAAGCGCGCGCTTCGGTCGGTGGAAGGTCAAGCAGTCCGCTTTTAGCGACGCAGGTCGAGGCGCCCGATCAGCGTCTCGTAGCGCTTCTTGTCTTTCGACTTCAGATAGTCGAGCAGCGAGCGCCGCTTGCCGACCCTCCTCAAAAGACCGCGGCGCGCATGGAAATCTTTTTTGTGGGTCGTCAAATGCTCGGCCAGTTCCTTGATGCGCTCCGACAGGAGGGCAACCTGGACTTCCGGCGAGCCCGTGTCGCCCTTTTGGACGGCGTAGGCTTCGACGATTTCGGTCTTGCGTGCGGCGTTCATCGACATCGGTCTCTCCTTGGACCCTAGAGGTTGAAGACGCGCGTGGGGCGCAAAGTCGCGCCGTCGGACGCTGCGAGTGCGACCAGCTTGCCGTCGCAAAAGACGACAAGTGCCGGCGCCTCGAGCGGGGATGGTTCCACGCGGGGGTCTCGCAAAGCCTGGCCCCTTCGAAGGGCGGCGGCTTGTTCCGCAGTCACGGCCAGAGCCGGGATGTCGTCCAGCACGGTCTCAACCGGGGCGAGGACCCCAAAGCGGGCGGCACTATGCCCAAAACCCTCCAGTTTTTCCAGGGAAATCGCGGCATCGATGCGAAATCGGCCGACCGCCGTGCGCCGCAATTGCGTCACATGCGCGCACGTTCCCAGGGCCTGCGCCAGATCGCGGCCCAGGCTGCGCACATACATGCCTTTGCCGCTTGCGACCCGAAACCGCGCGGTATCGGCGTCTGCCGCTCCCAGATATTCGAGCTTGTGAATCAAGACCTTGCGCGATTCCATCGCAACGTCCTCGCCGGCCCTGGCGCGCGCATAGGCGCGCTCGCCGGCGATTTTGATGGCCGAATAGACCGGCGGGGTCTGGTCGATTTGACCGACAAACCGCCCCAGGACGCCCGCGATCTGGGTGTCTGTCGGGCGAATATCGGAGGTGGCCACGACCGCCCCTTCGCGGTCGTCGGTCGCCGTGGCCTCGCCCCAGCGCACGGCAAATTCGTATTCTTTGTCGCCGTCCACGAGATAGGGCAGCGTCTTGGTGGCCTCGCCAAGGGCGATCGGCAGCACGCCCGTGGCCAGCGGATCGAGCGTGCCGGCATGCCCGCCTTTGGCGGCGTTGAACACGCGCCGCACGCGGCCGAGCGCTTGGGTCGAAGACAGGCCGAGCGGTTTGTCGAGCAGCACCCAGCCGTCGATCTTGTCGCGCTTGGCGCTGCTCACGCTTTTTTCTTGGCCCGGCGCTTCGGTGCAGGCTTCTCCGGCGGCGGCGGCGATATGTCGGCGGCAACCTTGGGATCGCGCAACGCGCGGTCGATGCGCTCGGCATAGTCGAACGACGTGTCGCGCTGGAAATGCCATTCGGGCGCCATGCGCAGATCCACGCGCCGTGCGATCTCGCCGCGGATATAGGCGCGTGCACGTCCGAGGGCCGCAATCGTGGGCTCCGCCCCCACGCTGCCGAGCGTGGTCACGAACGCGGTCGCGTGTTTGAGGTCGGGGGCGACGCGCACTTCGCCGATCGTGATGCTGAGCGTGTCCTGCAGATCGGGATCGCGGAAATGCCCGTCGCGCAGCACCTCGATGAGCGCGCGGCGCAAGGCTTCGCCCACGCGCAATTGGCGCTGCGATGCCCCTTCGCTCGAATGTCCGTCGCGTTTCATGGCCGCCCTTTTAGCCCAAATGCGCGCGGGCGCAAAGCGGTCGGGCGGCGATTGACAGGCGACATCCTGCTCGCTATCGTTTTCAGGTTGTATCAAAGGGGGGGATACATACAA
>JADCGK010000160.1 GCA_020249045.1 Azospirillum sp.
AACGTCGAGGACGATCACCTCGTCAATTACGGCCTCAAAAAACTCAAGCGCCTGGGACTCGTCGCGGGCGTCAAACAGGGCAAGGAAGTCCATTGGTCGGCGACGCCCAAGGGCCGCGCACTGTGCGACCGCTATCGCGCGATCCGCGAAGCGTGCCTGGTGGACGCCGTTGCGCGCCTGGGCGAACCGAACGAGGCGTTGGCCCAGGTCGCCGGCCTCATGCGCGCCCTGTCGGGGCTTTACGACCAGGCCGCGCGCTCCGCGGCGACGCTTTGATACGTTGACAAATCGTCAACGTTTTATCATAACTCCCCCACGGGAGGACGGCACATGCATCCGGCGCAAGCGAAGTGGCAGTTTTGGATCGACCGCGGCGGCACGTTCACCGACATCGTGGCCAAGCGGCCCGACGGCGCGCTGCTGACGCACAAGCTCCTCTCGGAAAATCCCGAGCGCTACAAGGACGCGGCGTTGCAGGGCATCCGCGAGCTTCTCGGCCTCGGTCCGGACGCCGATCTTTCGGCCGCTCCCATCGAAGCGGTGAAGATGGGCACGACCGTGGCCACCAACGCGCTGCTCGAACGCAAGGGCGAGCGCGTGGCGTTGGCGATCACCAAGGGCTTCAAGGACCAGCTGCGCATCGCCTACCAGAACCGCCCGAAGCTTTTCGTGCGCCGGATCGTTCTGCCCGAGCTTCTCTACGAAACCGCGATCGAGATCGACGAGCGCGTCGACGCGCACGGCGCGGTACTCCGCCCGCTCGACGAGGATAAAGCCCGCGCCGATCTCGTGGCCGTCCACGCGAAGGGCTTCCGGGCGGTGGCCATCGTGCTGCTGCACGGCTATCGCTATCCCGCCCACGAAAAGCGCCTGGGCGAGATCGCGCGCGACGTCGGGTTCGAGCAGGTTTCGATCTCCCACGAAGTTTCGCCGTTGATGAAGATGGTCGGGCGCGGCGACACGACGGTCGTGGACGCCTACGTGTCGCCCATTCTCCGCCGCTACGTCGACCGCGTGGCGGGCGATCTGGGCGGCACGCGGCTGATGTTCATGCAGTCCAACGGCGGCTTGGTCGATGCGCGCTTCTTCCAGGGCAAGGATTCGATCCTGTCGGGCCCGGCGGGCGGGATCGTGGGCGCGGCAAGGACCGCCGCGATGGCCGGGTTCGACAAGATCATCGGCTTCGACATGGGCGGCACGTCGACCGACGTCGCGCTCTACAACGGCGAGTACGAACGCGCCTTCGAAACCGTCGTCGCGGGCGTGCGCATGCGCGCGCCCATGATGAAGATCCACACGGTCGCGGCGGGCGGCGGCTCGATCCTGTTCTTCGACGGCACGCGCTTCCGCTGCGGTCCGGAAAGCGCCGGGGCCAATCCCGGACCCGCCTGCTATCGCCGCGGCGGGCCGCTGGCCGTGACCGACGCCAACGTCATGGTCGGCAAGATCGTGCCCGAATTCTTCCCGAAAGTGTTCGGGCCGAACGGCGACGAAGCGCTCGACGCGCGGATCGTGCGCGAGAAGTTCGCCGCCCTCGCCGTCGAGGTGGAGAAGGCGACGGGCGAGAAGCGCACGCCCGAGGCGATCGCCGACGGCTTCCTGAAGATCGCGGTCGAGAACATGGCCAACGCGATCAAGCAGATTTCGATCCAGCGCGGCTACGACGTGTCGGGTTACGCGCTGAATTGCTTCGGCGGGGCGGGCGGTCAGCACGCGTGCAAGGTCGCCGACGCGCTCGGAATGACGACCGTTTTCGTCCATCCGCTGGCCGGCGTGCTGTCGGCCTACGGCATGGGACTGGCCGACCTGCGCGTGATGCGCGAGAAGGCGGTCGAAGCCAAACTCGAACCGGGACTTTACGGCGCGCTCGAGCGCGAGCTCGATGCCCTGGCCGCCGAGGGCCTGGCCGAGATGCGCCGCCAGGGCATCGATCCGGGAAAAATCGAGGCGCTGCGCAAGCTGCACCTCAAGTACGAAGGAACCGACTCGACGCTCGTCGTCGCGTATGCGCCGGCCGCCGAGGCGGCCGAGGCCTTCGCGCGCGAACATCGGCTGCGCTACGGCTTCACGATGCCGGGCAAGGCGGTGATCGTCGAAGCGGTGGCGGTCGAGGTCGTCGGCCACACCGAAAGCGCCGACGACGCGGCGCGCGAGGTCGGTGCGCAAACCCCGCCCGAGCCCGCCGCACGTGCGGCGATGTATTCGGACGGCGGCACGCACGACACGCCGCTTTATCTGCGCGACACGCTGAAGCCGGGCATGCGGGTGCGGGGCCCGGCGATCATCTCGGATCGCAACGCCACGACGGTGGTCGAGCCCGGCTGGGCGGCGGAAGTGACGGCCAAGGATCATCTGGTGCTGCGTCGCGTGGCGGCCATCGCCCGCCAGCACGCGGTCGGCACGAAGGTCGACCCGGTGATGCTGGAGGTGTTCAACAACCTGTTCATGTCCATCGCCGAGCAGATGGGCGTGGCGCTGCAGAACACCGCCTACTCGGTCAACATCAAGGAACGGCTCGATTTCTCCTGCGCGCTGTTCGACCGGCGGGGGAATCTGATCGCCAACGCCCCCCACATGCCCGTGCATCTGGGTTCGATGGGCGAAAGCGTTGCCGCGGTCACGCGCGCGCGCGAAGGCACGATGCGGCCCGGGGACGTTTTCGTGCTGAACGCGCCCTATAACGGCGGAACGCATCTGCCCGACGTCACGGTCGTGATGCCCGTGTTCGACGAGGCCGGTGCCGACATCCTGTTCTTCGTCGCGAGCCGCGGCCATCAGGCCGATATCGGCGGGCTGACGCCCGGTTCGATGCCGCCCGATTCGACGACGGTCGAGGAGGAGGGCGTTCTGATCGACGACTTCCTGCTTGTCGAACAGGGCCGTTTCCGCGAGGCCGAGATGACGGCGTTGCTGCGCTCGGGCAAGTATCCCGCGCGCAATCCCGCCCAGAACATCGCCGATCTGAAGGCCCAGATCGCCGCGTGCGAGAAGGGCGCTCAGGAACTGCGCAAGATGGTCCGCGAATTCGGCCTCGACGTCGTGCGCGCCTACATGGGACACGTGCAGGACAACGCCGAAGAACAGGTCCGCCGCGTGCTCGACGTGCTGAAGGACGGCGAATTCGCCTATCCGATGGACGACGGCGCCGTCATCAAGGTCAAGGTTTCGATCGACAGGGAACGTCGCGCGGGCCGGC
>JADCGK010000161.1 GCA_020249045.1 Azospirillum sp.
ACGGCCGCGAGCACGCCGTCGACGAGAACGGCAAGGTATGGCTCGACGGTCACCACGTCGGCAATCTGCTTTCGAGGCCCGGCGGATTCCGCCTGCGCTATTCTGGGCTGGTAGCCTAATGCCCATCACCCTCACCCGCAGCCGCGACACGGGCGCGATCTTCTGGAACCACACCTGCGAGACGTGCGGCCAGCCCGCGGCGTTCGGCGTGGACTGCTTTCCCAAGGCCGGGCTCGACCTGATCCTTGCCGGCGAGCGCGAGCGCGGATACCGCAAACTCGGCCGCTGGTATTGCCGCGAGCACCGGCCGCCGTCGCCGCCCCAGCAGCAGCCCCAGCAGCAGCAGACGAGTTTGTTCTAGTGCCCGAAGCCTTGGGAAAATCCCAATGAGACACCGCGACTCCGATCCGACCGTGATGCTCGGCTGGGCGCTGATCGTCGTCGGCACCACCGTCCTCGTCGCCACCGTCATGCTCGCCCGCGCCATCCTGCGATGACCTTCGCGCTCCGCCCCTACCAGACCAAGATCATCGACACCGCGCGCGGCTATCTGCGCGAGGTTTCGAGCGTGCTGATCCAGGCTCCGACCGGCGCCGGCAAGTGCCTAGGCCGAGGGACGCCCGTGCTGCTGTTCAACGGGACCGTCAAGCCGGTTGAGGACATTCGCCCCGGCGACCTGCTTATGGGCCCCGACAGCACCCCGCGCACCGTTCTAACCGTGACGAGTGGGCACGATCGCCTGTACCTCGTGACCCCGACCAAGGGCGATCCCTACGTCGTAAACGAGGCGCATATTCTTTCGCTTCGCATGACACCAGGCGGGTGCAAGAGCGCCAAGCCGCGCACCACGAAGTTCCTCGCCGACAAGATCCACAACATCGACGTGCTGAGTTATCTGGCAGAAAGCCGGACGTTCAAGCATTGCGCGAAAGGCTGGCGGACCGGCGTGGAGTTCCCGCCGCACGATAAGGCGCCCCTCGTCGCCCCGTATTTCCTAGGCGTTTGGCTGGGCGACGGTACGCGCAAGAAAACCGCGATCACGTCTGGCGACATGGAAATCGTGCAGGAGTGCATGGCCTATTTCCAGACGCTCGGCCTTCGTATGCGCGTCGAGAACAATTCGCCGGGCTCGGTCAACCTCTATGGCGTCAACAAAAAGACCGAGAAAAATGTCCTGCGCGAGCGCCTTCGCAGCATCGGCGTCTGGGAGCGCAAGCATGTCCCCCATCGCTACAAGACCGGATCGCGGCAGGAGCGCCTAGACCTGCTCGCCGGCATCATCGACACGGACGGATACCTCGGGAAGAACTGCTACCACATCACCCAGAAGAACGGCGAACTAGCATGCGAGATCGCCTTTGTGGCGCGCTCGCTCGGCCTCGCCGCCTACGTCACGACCGGCCTTAAAACTTGCACGAACAACGGCGCCGTTGGCGTTTACCACACGGTCAACGTATCGGGCGACGTCGACATAATCCCGTGCCGAGTCGCCCGGAAAAAAGCCGCGCCGCGCGCGATCAAGAAGAACGCCTTGCGCGTCGGCATCAAGGTCGAGCCCTACGGCGAGGGCGAATATTTCGGGTTCGAGATCGACGGCGACCGCCTGTTCCTGCTGGGCGATTTCACCGTCACGCACAACACCGCCCTGACCGCGAGCATGCTCGGCACCGCCGCGTCGCGCGGGCATCGCTCGTTTTTCATCTGCCACCGCGCCGAACTCGTGGAGCAGGCCGCCGCCACGTTCACCGATGTCGGGATATCCTACGGCATCATCGCCGCTGGATATCGCGGCAACCCGTTCGCGCCCGTCCAGATCGCGAGCATCGACACCCTGAAAAACCGCCTCGACAAGGTGGACGCGCCCGCGCTCGTGGTATGGGACGAGTGCCACCACGTCGCCGCCGCCGGCTGGACGCGCGTGATGCACGCCTACCCCCACGCCAAGCACATCGGCCTGACGGCGACGCCCTGGCGCCTCGACGGCACCGGCTTGGGCCGCCACTTCGCGCGCATGGTGCGCGGCCCCAGCGTGCGCTGGCTGATCGAAGGCGGATACCTGAGCCCGTACCGCGCCTTTGCGCCGTCGCACCCCGACCTGGGCAACGTCCACACGCGCGCGGGCGACTACGTTCAGACCGAGCTTGCGGCCGTCATGGGCAAGTCCGCGATCGTCGGCGACGCCATCGGCCACTACCGCAAGCTCGCCGCTGGCAAGCGCGCCGTCGCGTTCTGCGTCAGCGTGAAGCACTCCGAGCACGTCGCCGCCGAGTTCCGCGCCGCCGGGTTCGTCGCCCACCACCTCGACGGCACGACGCCGCGCGACGAGCGCCGCGCCGCGATCAAGGCGTTCCGCGAGGGCCATATCCAGGTGCTCACGAACGTCGACCTGTTCGGCGAGGGCTTCGACCTGCCCGCGATCGAGGCCGCGATCCTGTTGCGGCCGACGAAATCCCTGAGCCTCTACCTGCAGCAGGTCGGCCGCGCGCTGCGTCCGTTTCCGGGGAAACAGCACGCCCTGATCCTCGACCACGCGAACAACATCGCGACGCACGGCCTGCCCGACGAGGACCGCGACTGGTCCCTCGCGGACCGCGAGAAAAAGAAAAGCGGCAACAGCGGCGAGCCCAATTTCGCCGTGCGCCAATGCCCGACCTGCTACCTCACGCACCGCCCCGCGCCCGTCTGCCCGCATTGCGGCCACGTCTACGAGCGCGCGGGCCGCGAGATCGAGCAGGTCGACGGCGAGCTGCACGAGGTCGATCCGTCGCTCGTGCGCGACATGCGCCGGCGCGAGCAGGCCAGCGCCTCGACGCTCGACGACCTAATCCGGCTGGCCCAGTCCCGGGGCTACAAGAACCCCGAGAAGTGGGCGGCCCACGTTCTAACCGCCAGAGCCGCGAAGCGGCAGAGGGCAGCATGACCGTCCGCATACTACTCGGCGACGTGAGATCGCGCCTGCAGCAACTCCCGTCCGACAGCGTTCATTGCGTCGTGACCAGTCCGC
Source organism: Azospirillum sp. (assembly GCA_020249045.1). GTDB lineage: Bacteria > Pseudomonadota > Alphaproteobacteria > CACIAM-22H2 > CACIAM-22H2 > Tagaea. The sequence goes on from JADCGK010000161.1 coordinate 3,005, forward strand.
CCTATTGGGGTTTGCGCGATTACGGGGTGCCGGGCCAGATCGGACTTGAGCCCACGCCGCAGGCCCACGTTGCCGCCATGGTCGACGTGTTCCGCGAAGTGCGCCGCGTGCTGCGCCCGGACGGCGTGTGCTGGGTAAACTACGGCGACAGCTATGCCACAGCCGTCAACGGCCGCAGCGCCGCCGACACAAAGGCCGCAGGCAACGACGACCGCACGTTCCGAGACAAGCCGTTCTCGACCGTCGCGGGTGGCCTCAAACCGAAAGACCTTTGCATGATCCCGTCGCGGTTCGCGATCGGCATGCAGGACGATGGCTGGTGGCTTCGTTCGATGCTGCCTTGGGTAAAGCGCAACAGCATGCCGGAGTCGATTGCCGACAGGCCCGCAACGGCGACCGAGTACGTTTTCCTTTTCAGCAAGTCCGAACGCTACTGGTACGACGCCGAGGCCGTTCGGCGGCAAGCGGCACCGTCTAGCCTGCAACGATGGGATCAGAACATCGAGGGCCAGACCGGATCGGCGCGCGCCAATGGCGGCCGGAAAACCAACGGCAACATGAAGGCAGTCGGCGGACCGCGCGCAGACAAGCAGCGCGGCCACGGGCGCCGTCACCAAGGCTTCAATGAACGCTGGGATGCGATGGAGCGCGACGAGCAAATTGCGGCGGGTCGCAATTTTCGGAACACGGACCTGTTCTTTGAGAGCTTGAAGGAACCGCACGGGCTTATCACCGACAGCGAAGGCCGCCCGCTCGCGCTCGACGTTCCCCCGCAGCCGTTCCGCGATGCGCACTTTGCGACGTTCCCGCCCGCGTTGATCGAGCCCATGATTAAAGCCGGGTGCCCAATTGGCGGAACCGTGCTGGATCCATTCGGGGGCGCCGGCACGACCGGCCTCGTTGCCGACCGTAACAAACGCAACGCGATCCTGATCGAACTCAATCCGGAATATGCCGCCATCGCTCGACGCCGGATCGAGGGCGATGGAGGGCTGTTCGCCGCCGTTCAGATCGAGGCCGCAGCATGACCCGCAAGATGCGCGAGGGCGACGTTCTCGTGGTCGTGCGCGTGCCCCGTGGGCACCGGCCGCCGCCCGGTTTCAAGCACAGCGACGCCGCTATCGGCACGCACCACGGTCAATACAGCACCCACGCAACGCGATTAATTCGGAAGGGAGGTGATCCGCATGGGCATGAAGAAGAAGGGCAAGGGCGGCAAGAAATACTGAGGCCGCGCGCCAAACGGCGCACCAAGCGGGGCGGCGCGTGAAGGAATCGAACCTCATGCGCCGCCTCATGGTGGCGATCGGGCGACGGGCCACCGTGTTCCGAAACCACGTCGGCATGATCCGCGACGAGCGCGGCCAGGTGCACCGCTTCGGCCTATGCGTGGGCTCGTCCGACCTGATCGGCTGGACGACGCGCACCGTGACGCCGGACATGATAGGCCAGCGCATCGCCGTGTTCACGGCCATCGAAGTCAAGACCCCGACCGGCCAGCCCACCGACCAGCAATCGCATTTCCTCGAGACGGTGCATCGCGCGGGCGGCATTGCGTTCATCGCGCGCAGCGAGGCCGACCTTGCGCGCCTCGGCAACGAGCGTCCACAAGATACCAGATAATCCCAATTTAGCCCTTGACGCGCGCCGGGCGCATTGGCATATTCCCAACGTCAAGCAACGGGAGACACCCACGACATGCCCAAGATCATCAACCCCGAGAACCGCGACCACTGGCTGGCCCTGCGCATGGAGGACGTCACCTCTACGCAGTCCGCCGCGCTGTTCGGCCTCAGCCCCTACGCCACCGAGTTCGAGCTTTACCAGCAGAAGGTCGGCGCGCTCAGCGACGAGATCGAGCCGAACGAGCGCATGACCTGGGGCATCCGTCTGCAGGACGCCATCGCGCTCGGCGTCGCCCAGGACAACAACCTGCGCATCCGGCGCATCAAGACCTACTGGCGCCACGACGACGCCACCCTGCGCATGGGCTCGTCGTTCGATTTCGAGATCATCGACCACCCGGACGGGCCCGGCATCATGGAGGTCAAGAACGTCGATTACCTCGTCTATCAGCGCGAGTGGCTGGACGACGAGGCGCCGCCGCACATCGAGGTCCAGGTCCAGCACCAGCTCGAAGTCGCCAATCGCGAGTGGGCTCTGATCGTCGTGCTCGTCGCCGGCAACACGCCCAAGGTGATCCGCGTGCCGCGCGACCGCGAGATGGGTGCAAAAATCCGCGACGCGATCCGCGCGTTCTGGGCCCGCGTGGACGCCAAGCAGCCGCCCAAGCCGGACTATGCCAAGGACGGCGAGGCGATCCGCTCGCTGTATCGCGACGGCAAGGGCGCGCCGTTCATGGCGCACGGCAACAACTATCTGCAGGCGCTCGTGCAGACCTACGCCGCCGCCCAGCGCGAGGAAAAGGACGCCGCCGCCCGCAAGGAAGCCGCGCGCGCCGAGATCGTCACGATGATCGGCAACGCCTCGAAGGTGCTTGGCGATGGCTGGTCGATCTCGTGCTCGGAGACGAAGGACAGCCCCGGCACGCTCGTCACGCCGGACATGGTGGGCCAGACGATCGGCGCCCGCAAGGGCTACCGCCAGTTCCGCCTGACCATGAAGGAGGTGGCGTAATGAGCCGCCCCCGCAAGTACCGCAAGGGCCGGGCGATCCTCAACCTGCGCGCGCTCGTGAGCGAGTTCGAGCACGGTCGATATGTGATCTTCCGCGACAAGCCCCTGCACCCCGGCTGGTGGGGCTCGTGGCAGATGCACTACGCCCGCACGCAGATCGCCCGCCGCCACCTGTTCTACGCCCACCAGACCACCAACCAGGAGTAACCACCAATGGCCGACGCCACCAACGCCCCCGCCCCGCAGTCCCGCGCGCTCGCACCGATCGACGTGCTGCGCGACGGGCTCACGAAGATGCAGCCCCAGTTCGCCGCCGCGCTTCCGGCGCACATCCCGCCCGAGAAATTCGTGCGGACCGTCATGACCGCGCTGCAGGTCAACCCCGGAATCGTCGAGTGCAGCCGCCCCTCGATCTACGCCGCCTGCATGAAGGCCGCGCAGGACGGGCTCGTGCTCGACGGCCGCGAGGCCGCGCTGGTCAAGTTCGGCAGCGAAGCGCAGTACATGAAGATGGTTGCGGGCATCCTAAAACAAGCCCGCAACAGCGGCGATATTTCGACGCTCAACGCGCACGTTGTCTATGAGCGCGATACCTTCTCGTACACGCTCGGCGACGACGAGAAGATCGAACACAAGCCCCATCTTGGCGAGGATCGCGGCAAGCCCGTGCTGGTCTATGCCGTCGCGCGCCTCAAGGACGGCGGCGTACAGCGCGCGGTGATGACCGTCGCCGAGGTTGAGAAGGTCCGCGCCGTCAGCCGCGCCAAGGGCGCCGGGCCGTGGACGCAATGGTGGGACGAAATGGCTAAGAAAACCGTCATCCGGCGCCTCGCAAAGTACCTGCCGTCGAGCACCGACCGCGACGGCTTCGACGAGGTGGTGCGCCGCGACGACGACCTCTACGACGTGGACGCCGCCGCACCCCAGTCCCCGGCCCCCGCCGCCCCGGCCGAGCCCGAGCCCCGCAAGCGCCGCACCCGCGCGTCGCAGGTGATCGAGGGCACGGCCGTCCAGACGCCCGCCCCGGCCGCCGCGCCGCAGACCGCGCCGCAGGCCGAGGACTTCGACGATATCCCCGAGAGCCTGCGCCGTGCGCCCGCGCCCGCCGGCGCTCCCACGGGCGAGGATCTGATCTAGTGCGCGCCTACGACCTGCCGGCGCTGGGCGAGTTCCAGCGTCGGCGGCGACGCTGCCAGCGGCTCGCGTTCCTCGGCTGGATCGTCGCCTGCGCCATGATCGGATTCGCCATCGGATACCACTGGGGATGACGCCATGAACCCCGACCACATCACCGCAGGCAAGCGGTTCCGCCGCCGCGTCGCCAAGGAAATGCGGCGCGCCTTCAAACAGATTCGCCGTGACTGCGCATTTGTGTGGCGCAGCGGAAAGGTGCCGCCGCCGCCCTATAGCCGCTGCCCGCAGCCCCAGTTCGTAATTGGCGACGTTGCGTATAGCGCCGACATGACCGCCGACGAACTGCGCGGGTTCCTGTTCGGCACGCGCGATTTAGACGTTCATAGAATGGGCAAGCTCGCGTGGACGCTGGGCCTGAAATTCAAGCACGAGTTTTTCGTCGAGGCCGACGCCGCGTCGCCCGATGAGTCGAGGCTGGCGTCATGACCCCCGCCGGCATGCGCATCAACGAGGCCGCGGCTTACCTCGGCATCAGCCGCAACACGCTCAAACGGCACGGCCCCAAGCCCGTCCGCCTCGGGCCGCGCACCGTCGTCTGGACGCGGGCTAGCCTCGATGCTTGGCTTGCATCCAAGTCCGCCACCACCGCGCGCGCCGACGCCGACGCCGCCACGGAGATCGCCGTCAATGCCATCCGACAAGAACGAGCCCAGGGACAAAACCGTCAGGCGCCGCCTAAGCGACGGCACCGTTAAAACGTACACCTACGCCCGCCGGCCGGCCGCGAACGTCTGGACGGTGGGCAAGGTGATCGTCGCCTACAAGCGCAGCCCGGCGTTCACCAAGCTCGCCCCCGGCACGCGCCGCCAGTACGACGGCCTGCTCCGCCTGCTTGAGCCCTTGGCCGACGTGCCGATCGCCGACGTGAAGCGCCGTCACGTCCGCGCGATCCGCGACGAGCTCGCCGACACGCCGGGCAAGGCCAACAATTTCGTGCGCACGGCGCGCGCGCTCATGGCGTTCGCCCTTGAGGACGACCTGATCGACTTCAATCCCCTGCTCCGCATGAAGGCCCTGCCCGGCGGCGAGCACCAGTTCTGGGAGGACCACCACGTCGCGGCCCTCGACGCCCTGCCCGAGCGGTTCCGGCGCGCCGCAGTCCTCGCCCTCTACACCGGCCAGCGCGCCAGCGATACCGTGCGCATGACCTGGACCGACTACGACGGCGAGGGGGTCCGCGTCGTGCAGGAGAAAACCGGCGCCCGCCTTTGGATTCCCTGCCACAGCGCGCTCCGGGCCGAACTCAGCGCGTGGCCGCGCGAAGCCGTCACCATGCTCACGACGCTCGACGGCCGCCCGTGGACGAGCGCCGCCTCGTTCTGCTCGTCGTTCTCGCTCGCCGTCCGCGACGTGCCCGCACTCGCCGGCTGCGTCTACCACGGCCTGCGCAAGACGGCCGCCGCGCGCCTCGCCGAGGCCGGGTGCTCGACGCACGAAATCATGGCGATCACGGGCCACGCCTCGATTGCCATGGTGCAGCACTACACGAAAAGCGCGAACCAGAAGCACCGCGCGCGCGCCGCCATCGTGAGATTGGAGGGTAAGCGATGACCGACGACACCGATCAGGACTGGTACGCCCGCTATCGGCGGGAGGTAGAAGCCGCGCATTGGCAGCGCAAATTCAGTGAGCTGGTGGCGGAAATCCAGTTCAAACACGGCCCCATAGACCCGCGCGCCAGCGTCTTTTTGGCGCCACCCTGGACCACCTGACCCATGCGCAACGCGCTCGACGCCGACCGGGTGTTCCGCCTCGCGCGGCAGGGGTTGAACGGCCAGCAGATCGCCGACCGCTTGGGCGTCCGGCGCGCGGCTGTCTACAGCCTGCTCAGGCGCCACGGCACGACGATCGAGGAAGTGCGGGCAGAAGCCGATCAATCCACGTCGCGAGCGGAGACGCGCTTGTAATGGTACGTTTTCACCGTTCCGTCCGCCAGCATGCGCCGCACGACCTTCGCGCTCGTCGGCACGACCCTTGCGGCAAAGCCCTTGTATTGAACGAACGGCAGGGATTCCTTGCCAAAGAACTGCAGGATGATCCGGCGCGTTTCCTCGCCGTCCCGATACCACTCGCCTTTAAGGTGATGGGCAGACAGCAAGCTTTGCAGATCCATTTCCCGCGAGAGATCACCGGGCTCGCGATGGACCACAAATATCTTGAACGGATTGGCGTTGTCGATTTGCTTCCAGCGGTCCGACACAACCTTAGCCGTGCCGATTTTTATTGGCCCGACCTCAGCCTGCATGACATACACGTTGGTCGGGTCTTGATCGCTACGCGGGCCACCTTCTCTTTTCATGGAAATACCTCCGTCAAAGAACGGACGGAGTATAGCCGTTTTCCCAATTCACACGGAAGGAAAACGCGAAGAAAACGCGGCGAAACGCGCGCCTATGTTACTGTATATCAAGGGCAAAAAATGTCCTTGAACAGACCCATTTTTCCTTGACTCCCCAGAACCTTGCGCATTGGGATTGTCCCAAGACTGCCCAGATTGTTCCACCTTTGCCCCGGGCAGTCTAGCCGCCGCCGAGCAGCGTGAGCGCCACCCAGGCGCCGAGGAACAGCGCGACGGGGGCGAGCGGGCTCATTTCCGCACCGGCCCGCAGACGCGCTCCCACGCCTCGTTATGGGCGAGGATCTGGCGCGCGGTCCCGTCCGTCAGGACGTCGGCCCGCGAAATGTAGACCGGCTTGGCCCACTCGCAGCCGCCCGCGCTAATCGCGGGCCCACTTGTCCCGCAGCTTGCCAGCAGCAGCGCCGTCAGGCTGGCGAATAGTGTCGCGTTCCACCGCATCACGCACCTCTCGATTCTGGTCCCGCTGGCCGGCCGCCTCGACGCGCACCGCGTCGCCGCCCGCCTTCCGCGCCCGGCCCATGAGCAGCAGCAACCCCCACAGCACGGCCGCCGCCGCAACGATGTAGCCCCACGCGCGCGCGCCGACGCCCGTCAGCATGCCCATCACAGCCCGCCCTCCTGCTGGCGCTTGCGTTCGTTCCAGACGAACCAGGCGAGGCCCGCGATCGCCGCGGCCCCGAGCACGGCCAGCACGACGTTCGGGCTCAGGCCGAAACGCGAAAGGCCGTCCCACACGTCCGCTGCCTGGGCTATCGCCTGCTGGGCCACCGTCAGGCCGGCGCCAGCGCTTGCCATCACGGTCACGGGCGACACGGCGCGCGCGTCCGGCCCCTCGACCGTGGCGGAGCTGGTCGTCTGCGGCCGGTCGTCGACCGGGGTGAGGTACAACGCCGCCTCGGCCGCGCGGCGGCGCGTCAGCCCGGCAAAGGGCTCGAGCTTGCCCGTCTCGGCGTTGCGCGCCTTGTTCCACATGGCGAACGCCTTGGCCGCCCCGACGAAGTTCCCGCGATTGTGCAGGCGCAGCACGGTCGACTTGCGGAATCCGGCCGCGCCGACGTTGAAGGCCAGCGACACCATGGCGTCGAACTGGTTGCGGTTTGGGACTTCAATGCAGGCGTCCCAGACCACCGCCTCGAACGTGTCGAGATCCGCGCGCAGCAGGCGATCCGCCTCCGCCTGCGTGATCCGCATGCCCTCGCGCGCCGTGCGTGTGTGGCCGTATCCGATCGTCCAGACCCCGGCCACGTCGCGGTAGGCAGTCAGCTTACAGCCCTCGAATTCCTTGAGCAGTTTCAGCCCGGCTTTTCCGATCTGCATGACACCCCCTCAGTTCGACGGGCGCCAGGGGTGCGGCATGTGCTGCCACGCCCACGCCAGCCCGCCGGCCACCGTCAGGATCAGGCCGCCGACCTTGACCGACGCCCACCACATGCCCTTGCCCATGTTCGCGGCGTCGACGAGCTGCTGCAGTTTGTCCTCGATCGACTCGAGCCGGGCTTTCACGGCGGTCATGTCGGCCTGCAGCGCGCCGATTTCCTTGGCGTGCCCGAGCACGGCCGCCCCTACGGGATCTTGGTTCATTTCGCGCATCAGACCTTGAACTCCGTGACAAAGAGCGAGGAAATGAGCGCGCCCCCGAACTGCCGCGAGCCCAGCGTGCCGTTGAGCGTGACCGTGGCGGCCGTCGAGAATCCGGCGCGAACCCGGAACGTCGTGGCCGCAGTCGAGCCCGCCGTCACGCGATGGCTGATCCGCACCTGCGTCATCACTCCGCTGTTCGCCATGATCATCGGCGCGACCGCCAGAGCGTCCGCGCCACTGTCGCGGAACAGCGCCGCGATCATCGTGCCGGCGCCGGTAGAGTTGGAAAGATTCAGCAGCGCGTCGATCTGCAGGACGTTGCTCGCCGACAGCGGCGTGATCGAGCGCGTCAGGAATTCGGTGCCCTCGGTGCTTTGCTGGGGCAGCGTGTCGTCCAGGGGAATCGTCGTCGTCCCCGTCGCCACGGCGCCCGTCGTCGTGCCGACCGTCTGCACGAGCGTCCCGGCCGCCAGCAGCGTGTGATCGACAAAGCCAAGCGCGAACTTGGCCCGCCCGGCGGCGTCGGCCGTGAACAGGCCGTCCGGCATCTTGCCGAGCAGCACGGCGCCGTTCTCGATCAGCGCGGCGGGGACTTGCGTGGTCATGCGAGGGACGCTCCGTATAGGGCCGCGCCTATCGCGCAGCCGGTCAAGAATTCCGCGCGCTCGGTCCAATCGAGGCCCCAGCGGCGGCCGAGCGGTTTCTGGCTGGCGTAGGCCGCCACGGCGAGCGCGCCGAGCGCCGCCCAGGCCCAGACGTGTGGGGCGGCAAAGACGAGCGCCGGCATGATCGCGCAGCCCGCGACGCACACGCCCCAAGCGGCAAGCCAAAGGTGATCGCGACCGGGCTGTTCGAGGCCCATGCTTTCGTCGAAATAGCCGAGCGTCATGGCGACGTAGATTGAGGCCCAGAGCGCGAGCGCCCACCAGCCGACGACGAACGCCAACGGCCCCGCCATGAGACCCGCGCAGACGATGCGCGTGACCGTCGTTCCGGGCTCGCCGAACACGGGCCGCACGATCGCGCCAAACTTGCCGCCGCGCAGCACCCACACGACGCCACACCAGAGGATGTAAGCCGCGGCCGTCATTGCGGCAGAGCGTCCAAGATCGCTTGCTTCTCGGGCGGCATGACCCACCCGCTCGGCGTCAGAACCATCCACCCATGCGGCGGCGGCTCGGGTATCTCGATTGCGCCCTCGGGCGGATCGACGCCTTCGAACCCGCCGAGATAGTTGCCGTTTGCATCGACAAAGTATTTGGTCATCGCCAAGCCCTCACGCGAAGTCGCCAGTTGGCGTTGGTCAGCGGCTGCACGATTCCAGTGGTCTTGTCCGGCAAAGCGAACGGGCTAGCCGCAGCGCCGAACCGAACGCTTACGTTGGTGGCGTCGGCGAGAACGGCCGCGCCAAAACTCCCCGAGGCGTTGCTTTGCGCCGAGTACCAGAAAACGACATCTCCGATTGAGTAGTTGTGTTCTGCCGTGGCGCAGACCACCTGGCAGAACACCAGCGTCGGCGCACCGCCAAGGCTATGCGCCAGCGTGAGTAGGCCCGCCGACGTGATAGTCTGGTCGGACGAGGTGTAAGCGGCGGAGAAAATCGCCACAGGCGCCACAACCGCCTGCCCGCTCGCACGCTGGTAATCCGTGCAGCGCCAGTTGCCGGTGCCGCTTTCCTTGACGAACTCGGCCGTGTCCCCGGCCGCCGTCGTGATGTTGGCGCCGCTCGGCAGGATCAGCGACGTGGCGTTGTGCGTAAGCGTCAGCGCGCCCGAGAAACGCACGCGGATGACCCGGCCCTCGCCGCCCGTGTTGCCGAACGAGGTGATCGTCGTCGTGCCGGTGATCAGCGCGTTGCGCGAATTGACCGCACCCAGATCGACCGTCGCCGCCGACGCCACGCTCGACCAGGCGTCGTCGCTTTCCTTGCGCGCGGTGACCGCCGCATCCTGCATCTCGTTCGTGCCGACCGTGTTCGTGAACGCCGTCGAGTTCAGCGGCGCACCGATGACGACCTGGATAGGCGCGCCGTTCGGCGGCGCCGTGACGAACGTAAGCGTCGTGCCGACATACGAGAACTTCGTGCGCTCTTGATGCACGCCGCCGACGAACACCATGATCGCGTTCGTGCTCGGCGGCGTGGCGGGGAGCGTGAACACCGTTTGCGAGCCGTTGCCCGTAAACACGCCCAGCGAGGGCACGCCCACGGTGGACGCCGCCGACACGGCCGTCGCAGCGCTCGACGCGGCCGACGACGCGCTGGCCGCCGCGTTCGCTTCGCTTGCCGCGATGCTCGCCAACAGGTCGTCCGGCGACGTGGCGGCCGAGGGCGACACCTTGATCGACCGCTCGACCTTTTCGTTGACCTGCTGCACCGCCATCGCGAGCCGGTCGAAAACCCGCTCGTGGACCTCGGGATAGAAGCCGCCCTGTTGCCGCAGATCGGTCAACTGCGTCAGCGGCACGTTCCGCAGGATCGTGATTTTCTCGCCCGTCGCCGGCGCCGTCGTGCAGGTGACGTTGCCGCCGCCGTCCGCGCCGACGCCCGACACCGTGTAATCGGTCGCCAGCGTCAGAATCGTGTCCGCGCCCGCAATGCTCGTGCGAATGACTCGCAGTTCGGTATTGGCGAAAACCTTGAAGCCGTAGGCAAAGACGGTCTGAGAACCGTTGCCGGTGTAAGGGCCGCTTTTGGCCGTTGCGCTGGCGACAGTCATTGACCACCTACCCCTTGGGCTTGGGATTTCCGCAAGATACTACGGGCTGCTTGGGTTTTCCACATCGTAATTCCCGCGCGACAGGCGCGCGCTTTCCTTAATAGTTACCGGAACTTATTGGGGTCGCGGGTGACGAACATCTCGAACGGGGTGATATCGTACCCCTCGGCCCACAGATAGATGCCCTCGGCCGTGATCCAGGCTTGGCCCGTGGGCAGGTGCAGCACCGGCCCGGCCGCGCGGAAAGCCGCCTTGGCCAGCCCGCGATCCGCCTCGCCCTGCCCGATTTCCTTGCCCAGCGTGACCACGGCCTCGACCGCGCTCCCGACCGGCGAGCCCGCATAGCCGAAATTCGTGCCCAGCGCGTTCACCACGTCGCGCACGCCCACGAAGCCAGACAGCGCATATTTGAGCGTCATGCCCGCCATCCACTTCGCCCAGCCCGCCTCGTCGTCCTCGCCCTCCTCGGGCCCGCGCCCCATCAGCAATTCCGACAGCACGGCCGGCAGGAACGTCAGGAACGCCATGTTCGCGACGAAGCGCGGCATGTCGGTCGGCCGCTTGAGTTGCTTCATCTCGTCGACCATCAGGTTGTAGGTCGCCGAGAAATACGAATAGAACATCGTGAACATCTTCTGCGTCGGCCCGCCGCGCTGGATGCCCGCGAGATCCTTCATCAGCCCCGAGGATTGCGTCGTGCGCACCATCTGGTCGGCGTAGTCGATCGCCTGCGCCTCGTCGCCCTTGAACTTCTCCATGCCCCGCTCATAGGCGGCCGACCACACGGGCACGGCAACGCCCATGTCCATCATGGCCGTCAGGTAGAAGAAGGACCGCTTGACCTGGGCCGAGGTGTCGTTGCCCTCGATCTTGCGCATCTCGTCGCGGATATCGCGGTCGTAGGTGTTCGCGCGCGTGCGCAGTTCAACGGACTTCGAAAACGCCCAGTCGACCTTGGCCTTCATGGCGAACGGGTTGCCGTAGAACGAGCCGACGTGCTTGACCATCGGCCCGACGCCCACGCGCGGCACCGACTGCAGGAAGCCCGTGACCTGCACCAGCGCCGTCGTGAGTTTCCAGCCCATCGCCGCGATCGACATGCCGCCGCGCAGGTGGTTGATCGTCTTGTCCATCCAGTTCAGCGCGGGAACGTCGCCGGCCGCGATATCGCGGACCTGCTGTTTCATCGCCCGGTGGAACTGCGGCCCAGCCGTGTTGAGCACGGCGCCCTTGACCTCGGGGTGGTCGAGCAGCCGGTTCACGTCCAGCACCGCCTCGCGATGGCTGACATCGTGGATCAGTTCGGCGACGTGCTCGAACAGCACGTCCATTTCGAGCCGGACCGGCATGCCGCCAGAACCGACGCGCTCGATCGCGGCGCCGGCGCGCGTGCTCGCCTTCGCGACGAACCCGCTCATGAGCTGCTGGGCCATCTTGTCGACCGAGTGCGAATAGGCGCGCTCGCTCCGGTCCGCGTCGTATTTCAGCGGATAGTAGCCGCCGCGCAGCGTGCCAAACGGGGTGACAACCGGCGACGCCTCGACTTTCTGGGGCTCGACGCCCTTGACCCGCTTTTCCAGCCCGGCCAGTTGCGGCCAGAAGGAATCGACGTAATCCCAAGCCTCTTGCACGAACTGCCAGTCGCGCTCCGTCAGCGTGCGGTCGAGCACCGCTTTCACCTGGGCGTCGTCCCACTTGTAGCCCTTACGGATTGCCTCGCGGTTGCCCTCGTTGCCCCAGTTCAAGGCCAGCGCCATAACGGTCGACTTCGTGAGCGACTGCCCGAGTTCGGGGTAATAGACCGGCTTCGTGCGCCACGTCTTGCGGGCGTCCTCGGGGAACCGCTCGAACAGCTTGCCCATCGCTTCGTGGGCTTCCAGAGACATGCGCGTCTCGACGTTCTGGGCGTCCTGCAGCGGCTTGAACAACGCCGTCCAGACCGGCCCAAGGTCGACGAACCCGTCCATTTCGCGGGCGAGGAATTCGAGCTTGCGATGCGAGGCAAAGAACCCGTCGACAAACTGGCGCGCGCGATAGCCCGGCCCTTTCTCGATCTGGTCCTTGTCCCCGCGCTCCTTCATGTTCTGGCTGATCGTCTCGCCGACGAGCGCCGCCACGCGGTTCAGGTCGCGCTCTTTCGCCTCGCGCAGCAGCCGGTTCTTGTTCCGGCCCACGGCGACAAGGTTCTCGACGCTATCGCGCAGGCCCATGAACTCGCCGACCTTCATGTCGCGATAGTGCGTCTTTTCGTCGGCCGCCAGAATTTCCGGCGGCACCTCGAGTTGCGCCTGCTGGTTTTCGTCGAGCGCCTTGATCCAGTTGTTGATCGCCCGCAGTTCGAGGATCGTGCGCTTGCGGTCCGACAGTTGCGGCCCGAACTGGTAGGCGTCGAGGATCGTGCGCACCTGCTGCAGATAGTCCGCGTCGATCGACTTCGGCGCCTTGCGGCCCGCGTACTTCGTGAACCGCTCGATGGCCTTTTCGACTTCGGCCCGGACCTTGCCCGACTCCCGCACGAGATAGGCGTTGATGATCCGCTGGCGTTGATGCCACGCCGCCGCCGCATAGTCGCGCGCCGCGATCGCGTCGGCCACCGCGTCGGCCGCGGCCTTTTCGGCCCGTCGCCATTTATTCGTGTTCAGCAAATCGCCGACCGTGGCGTCGGCCACGATCTGCTCGGACGCCTTTTCGAGCGCCTTGCGATCCACCCTCAGCGCGTCGACGGCGATCTTGCGCGCCTTGGCCTGGTCGCGCCGCGCGGCCTTGGCCTCGCCCGCCTTCGCGTCCGTCGCCAGACGTTCCGTCGCCACCTGCGCCCGCGAGCGCGCATCGGCCCCCTCGCCCATGCGCAGCGCCTCGGATTCCTGCTGATCGACGCGCGCGGCCTGCACGTCGCCCACGGACGGCGCCGCCTTGCCCTCCATCTCCCGGCGCACCGCCGCCTCGACCATCTTGCCCGCGCCGAGTTTCTTGAGCGCCCGGAACTCGGCTTCGAGCACCAGCATTTGCGCGTCGCCGTGCAGCGCCTGGATTGCCTCCTCGTGCGCGGTCCCGTCCTTGGTCGGGTCGGGGAACCGCTCGCGCATGATCCGGTCGGTGCGCGCCTGCACCTCGGCGTTGAACGGCGCGGCGTTCAGCATGGCCTGCACCATCTCGTCGGCCGACGTGAACCCGAACATGGGCGCCACCAGATCGGCCGGCACGCCGCCCTTGACCGTCACGTTGCGCGGCAGGCGCTTCACTACGCCCTCGCCATAGGCTTCCTTGAGCAGCTTGCGGTCGAGCTTGTAGGACCGCCCCGCCGACTTGCCGTCCGGCAGCGTGCCGTCCTGCATGAGCCGGATGGCCGCATAGACGGGCTCGGCCCGCATCTGAGCCTCGACCTCGTTCGCCACGCCCTCGCGCGCCTCGCGGTACTCGTCGGAATCCACGCGCGCGGCTTCGCGCTGCAGGCGCGCCAGCACCTTCTGCTCGGCTTCCATGCGCGCCTTGGCGGCTAGGTTCTGGTAGCGCTCGAATTCCTGGTCGGTCATGCCGGCGTCCTTGGCCGCGCGGAACATGCCGACGAATTTGTATTGCTCTTGAGCCTGGGCGATTTCGGCGTCGGTCGCGAGCATGCGGTCGAACACGCCCCGGATATCGTCGTTGATCGGCACGTTCAGGTCGCGGATCGACCGATAGATGCGCACCAGCCACGCCTTGAAGCGCTCGAACGCCGACGCCAGTTCGAGGCTCGGCGCCTTGCCTTCCATGAAATACGCCTCGCCCGTGCGCGCAAAACGCTCGTGCGCCTCGACGGGGATCTCCGCCACCTCGGGGTCGATTTCCAGATAGCGCGCGATGCGCTCCCAGTCCGCGCGGATATCGGCCGGCGCATCGGTGCGCGCGGCGTCGGCCTTCATTTCCTCAAGCCAGCCGTGGCTCATTTCGTGGAGGAACGTCGAAAGGTCCGCCTTGCCCGTGAGCGTGATGATCGACCGCCCGCCCGGCAGGAACTGAATCGAGCCGCGCGGCGTGTCGCCCTCGCGTTGCTCAAGCGCTTTGCCGTCCGCCGGCTGGTTAAGCAGCCGCTCAAATTCAGGACGCAGCGAAAACTCGCCATCCGGCGTCGGATAGGCGTCCTCGCGAACGTCGAACACTTCCGAGATAACCGGCGCGCCCTTCGTCTTGCTGTAGCCGACGACGCTATCGTATCCAGCGCCTCGCACAGCAAACGCCACGATGTTCTCCTGCACGGCATACGGCAGTAAATTGCCGCCCTTGGAATTCTGGACGATCTGCCAAGCCAAGTCGGGGTCGGCGCCGTACTGCTGCAGCACCTCGGTCACCCCCTCGACGATTTGCGCTTCGCCCTTGCCCCAGCCCACCGCCACGCGCAGCACGTCATTGCGCATCTTCTCGTAGGCGCCCTTACCTTTAATCTGATCGTATGCGGCCTCGGGCGCCTTCCCGCCGGTCGCGCCTTTGACGAACAGCGGCGCGCGCAGCAGCGTTTCGCCCTGCACCTTTTCCGTGCCGCCATAGCCCGTCTTGCCGGTCTTGTAATGCTTGGCCGTTGCCGCGCCGTTTGGCAGATAAAACACGCCGGTTCGCACCGACTGATCGCCGCTTTGCTCGGGCTTTTGGAACCGCACCAGGTCGATCAGCAGCCCGTCCGGCGTGATCGAGGCGCCCGGCGTATTCGCAACAGCCTCAGCAAACAGGGGATCGGTCGGCAGGCTCACCGGATAGGCCATGCGCTTCACAACGTCGACCGGCACTTGATCCATGATCGTCCGCTTGCGCTCGGCCGGCATGCCGACCTGTTCGGCCGCCCAGCGTTCGTGCGCCTCGCGCACCTCGGCCGCCGTCACGCGGTTCGGGTCCAGCCCCAGCACGGACAGTTGCTCGTCGAGCGTAGCGCGCGCTTCTAGCCGCCGGGCCCGCGTCTCGTCGCGGTTTTGCAACGAATAGACCGGCTTCCCGTCCATTTCCTGCGTAAACAGTTCCATGAACTTGTCAACCAACTGGTCCGGCGGCACGCTCTCGTCGATGTAGCCCGCGTCCTGCATGCGCTTGGCGACAACATCGACATGGAACCGCGCCGTGAACCCGGTGCCGCCCAACATGTCGGCGCTCTCGGGGCCCACGTCGCGCACCAGCTTTTTGCGGCCGGGCTTGCTCAGGTGCCACTTATCGGCCTTGAGCGTCTTGAACTCGCCGCCCCGGTCGACGATGCCTCCGTAGTCGGCCACGGCCTCCAACATCGACGGGCCATACGCCGCGCGGTCGGAAATCCGCACCTTCGAGCGCAGGTCGTCGAGCGCCAGGTCGAGCATGTCGACGTCCTGCCGCCCTTGCAGTTGGCGCCGGACGGCCGGCCGCTGGTCGAAATACATCTCGACCGGATCGACGCCCAGACGCTCGGCCCGGGTCCGCACGCGCGCGGCCACGATCGCCGCGTATCGCGTCGCCGCCGCATCGTCGACCGCCGCCGCCTTCAACTGGCGGAACATATCGTCGAACACGACTTGCGCCGCGTTCTGCTGGCCGACCGCCGACGCCACGTCGTCGCGCAGCATGTTGACCTGGCGCTCTAATTCCTCGGGCGACCACTCGGCGGCCTCGCGCGCGGTCGGCGCGTCCTCGGTCACGCGAACGTTTTCGGCCAGCTCGTCGAACCGCTCGTTCCCGACGAAGGCCCCCACGAACGTCGAGAGCGGCATGCGCACGTCCGCGCCCGTTTCCTGGGCCAGCGCCACCTCGCGCGTGAGGCGCGCGACTTCCTCGGGCGACATGAACTGCCCCATGTCGGGCTGGTCCTGGAACAGCACCGCCGCCGTGCGCGCGTCGATCTCGACGGCGCGGTCCTGTTCGACGAGGCCGCGCACGAACTCCGCGAATTTCTCCGGCGAGCGCTGGCGCAGGTTCGACTGCTCGGCCAGCGCGTTGATCTGCTTGAGCGCGTCCGCGTCGCGCGTCGCCTGGTCCGCCGCCTGCTGGCCGCGCGCCGCCCCCTTGCCGCCCATCGCGGCCAGGATCAGCGACCGCACCACGGCCGCAGCGCCGCCGGCGGCCAGCGCCTCGCGGCTGAAATCCTGCACGATCTCGGCGTCGGGGTTGTAGAACGCATATTCGACGACGTTCTGCAGGATGCCCTCGACGACCTCTTGCGCGGCCTCGTTCCCGGCCGACAGCATCACGTCGCGGATTTTCCCCATGATGCCAGCCCGCACGGGGTCCGGCAGCTTGCGCATGAGGAAGTCTAGCCCGTAGCGCTCCGTCAGCGCGGTCACGGCGCCGCCCGCAAACAGCGCGGCGTCCGTCGTCGCATCGCGCCCGTAGACCCCTTGCCGGTCCTGGCGTTCGCGCTGCTGGTCTACGCCCTGCGAAAACAGCATCGTCGTGCCAGCCACGCCGCCCGTCATGATCATCATGGCGAGCTGCTGGCCCAACTGCCCGACGCCCTCGGAAATATCCGTCGCGAGGTTCTGCCGTTCCGCCGGCACGCCGACGCCAGCGCCGACATCCTTCAGGAAATCGCCGCCCTGCATCAGCCCCGTCGCCGGGTTGAACCCGTCGAACCAGAACAGGTTTGCGGCGCTATCGCCAAACAGCGACCGCACGCCCCGGTCGATCTGGCGCGCGCCGGCGTCGATCGCCGAGCCAAACCCCGCCGCCGCCGAGCCCAGGCCCTTGATAGCGCCCGCAGGCAGCGAGCGCGCCACGTCGGACACCGCTTGCAGCGTGTCGAAATCGTCGCGCGCCAGCCGGTAGTTTGTCGGGTCCGTCACGAACGCCGCCATGTTCGGATCTTCGGCCACGCGCCCGAGTCGGTCGAATTCCGCCTTGCGCTCGACCTCGCTCATATTGCGCTCGACCACGGGCACCGGCAGGCCCGTCTGGCGCGACAGGCCCAGCGCGCGCGCCGTCGTGTCGGGCGTCGAGCCCTGCGCCCCCACGGCCGTCTGGCGCAGCGCCTGCTCGTCGCGCTCGGCGCGCATGCGCTTGGCCTCGGCTTGCAGGTCGATCGCCGTGGGCGCCTCGCGCGCGCGGTCCAGTTCCGTCCGCAGCCGCAGCGCCTCGTTCATCAGGGAATCGGTCATCGGCCACCAGTCCGGCGCCAGAGCGCGGCAAGGTTGTCGGGGGTCACGGGCACGTTCGCGGCCTTGAGCGCGTTCGCGTAGGCGTCGATCTGGTCGACCGGCACCCCGGTCACGCGCGCCACGCGGGCGCGGTCCTTGGCGTCGGACAGGAACCCGCGAATGTCGAACCGGCCCCGTTCCTCGGGCGACATATCAAATACCTCAAACGCCCGGCGGTTCGGGTCGGGACGCCACCAGCTACCCGTCAAAAGCTCGCCTTGGATAAGCAGCGAGTCCGCCAGCCTTTTCATGTCGTCGATCGTGATGATCTTGTTCGGATTGCTCGCCTTCCAGCCCGCGATGCTGGCGTCCAGCGCGTCGTTGAACCTGCGCACCTTTTCTGATCCGCTCGCGTCCGTATCCCTCGGCGTCGGGTCTATGCCAGCCTCGCGCAGGCGCTCGCGCACGATCGCCGCGCGCTGTTGCTCGACCAAGCGTTCGGCCCGCACAGCAGCAGAGTTGTCGCCCCTTCGCTGGGCCACCTGCATGTCGGAAAAGCGCTTCAGATCCTCGGGCGACAGCTTGGTCGCAAACTCCGGCGACGTAAGGTCAAGCGTCTCGAATTCATCCGTGCCGCGCATGTTGTTGATGCGGTTGTAGGTGGGGAAGTCCGTCGTGACCCGACCCGCGCGCGCGATCCAATCAAGCCACCTTTCTTTTTCCATCGGATCATCCGAAAGAACGGCCAACTCATTCGGCGTCAGGGTATCCAGTGACTTCGACGTGGCGATCTTCTTGCGAATTTCCCGCAGCGCCTCGCGCCGGGTATCTTCCTCGGCTTGGCGCTGCTCGCCGAAATCCTGCCGCAGTCGCGTCTGCGCGATTTGAAGCTGGTCTTCGGTCAACTCGCCGCGCTGGCGCATGTCGTCGAGCCGCCGCCGCGCGGCCTCAAGCGTTCCGTCGATTCGCGCGCCCCGCTGCTCGGCCGTGCCGCCCACGACCTTGCCCTGCACCGCGTCCAGCACCTCGCCGACCGTCATGCCGGGCCGCATCATGGCGCCGTTCACCCGGAACGCCTGGTCCGCGATGCCCGCGCCCGCCGCCTGCCGATAGACCTCCTGCGCGTCCGCGTTGCGCGGCGCGTTCATGAACGCCTTGGCGCCGCCGATGCCGAGGAACCACGCCGCATATTGCTCGCCCGGCGTCAGCGGCCGGCCGATCGCCGCCGTGGCGTCCTGCTGATACGCGGTCCAGACCGCATTGAAACCCTCGCGCGTGCCGCGCTGGGCGTCCGTCAGGCCAAGCCGCCCGGCGTACTGGCGCCACGTCCCATCGGTAATGCCGCCGCCGCGCGCCGTCTGGCCGGGCTCGGGGTTCTGCGCCTCGCCGCCCTCGATCCGCCACACGCGTTCCCGAATATCGCCGCCTTCCAGAGCGGCTCCGCGCGGGAACACCGCCGCCGCCGCCATGTTGCCCTTTTGCCGGTCGACCGCGCCCTTGAGCGCCTTTTCGATGGCCTGTTGCGTCGTGCCGTCCAGATCGCCCTTGTTCGCCTCGTAGTACCGCATCGCGGCCATCGGGTTGTCGATCGCCATGCGCTCGATCACCGAGCGCCGGATCGACGACCGCGCCGCGCGCGCGTTCAGGTCGATCAGTTCGGGCGCCTGGCCCATGCGCCGGCCCCACTCACGCAGCGCGCCATCGGCTTCGAGAATGATGCCGTTGACCTTGCCCTCGTCGTTGTAGGCCGCCGCAGCGTCCGCCACGAGCCCCTTGACCCGCGCGTCCGTGACCTCGCCGATGTAGGTCTGGCGCTCGCGCGCGACGTGCCGCGCCACGCCGTCCAGCGAGGCGTCGCGGCGCCGCAGCAGGATGCCTCGCAGCAGCCGCTGCTGGTTCGGGTTCGCCATCCCCTCGACGGCCGCGCGCGTGGACTCGTCCCACCACTTCGTCGCGTCCTCGTAGGCTCTGATGGCATTGCCGCCGCGCCGCGAGAAGATGCCCCGCTCGGGGTCGTTCAGGAACACGCGCTCCTGGTCCGAGAACGCGGCGTAGGCTTGCTCCGCCGCCAGCGCGTCGTTCTCCCGGCTGATCTCGATCTCGCGCTGTTTCAGCCGGTCCCCAACCTGAGCAACCTGCCCGCCCGTGCGCTCAAGCGCCTGGCCGATGCCAGCCCCGAAATCCGCCGGCGTCGCCTGCACCCGCTGAAACGGCGCCGGCACGGCGTTCGGCATGACGGACTGGCCGGTGACGGCAGGAACGCGCGGCATTAGCCAGCCCCCGAATAACCGGCCATGTAAGCCGAGGGCGAGTTCCCGCCGCCCGGTTTACTGCCCTTGTTCCGCTGAGCCCATCGATCCATGACCGTCCCGGCGCCCGACAGCAGCGTGCCCGCCGCGCCGATCATGCCGGCCTGCCGTGCCGCGCCCGCGCGCGCATCGGCCAGCCCCGCCTCGGCCGCGAAATTCATGCCCTGCACCCGGTAACCGTAGGCTTCGCGGTCCGCGTTGTTGCGGATCGTGAGCGCGTCCAGTTCCCCGAACGCCGCCGTGTCGCCGAGGATATCGAGCGGCGCACCCTGGTCGAGCGCCACGCCCGACGCCGCCAGACTGGCGCGCTGGGCGCCCTTGATCTGCGCCGTCTTGCGCCGCTGCTCGTCCTCGGCGATCTGCCCGCGCTTGAGCGCGTCCTGCGCCTGCTGCTCGGCGATGATCTGGTTGTTGCGCGCCACGGCCGCGTTGTAGTTCGCGGCCTTAGCCGCCGCGTCGCCGGCCTGCAACTGGCCGACCGCGCCCATGACCGTGCCGGCGATCGAGGCGGCCGCGGCGATCGTTGCGAGTTCACACATTGCCAGCCCTCAGCGTGAAGGGAACGAAATCGAGCCCGAGCGCCCCGTAGGGCTGGGGCGCGCCGAACTGGGCGCCGAGCCGCCGCAGCCACGAAAGCGTCGCGCGGTTCCGCACGTCGACGTAGTTCATCAGGGTCGGGAACCGTTCGAGCATCATGGCGACGTAGACCCGGCTTTCCGTCAGGAAGAACCTTGGGATTTTCGCAATTTCCGGCGTCCCAAGCAACCACGCAGACGCCCCGCCCCCGATGACCGACAAGGGCCCCCCCGCGCCGAACATGGCCGCCGGCCGCCCGTCGATCAGCCCGGTCCAGGCCATTTCCGACCGGCCCAGCGACCGGGCCAGCGCGGCATGGGGTTCGGCCAGCGAGGCCGCCCAAATCTCCCGGCGATCCGCCTCGCGCATATTCTGGGCCAGCGGCGGGATATCGGCGGGATCAGCATGGCGGATCTCAATGTGAACCAAATTGCACCTCGGGGATGATGCCCAGGAGCGTGCAGGGCAGCGGATATTCCTGCCGGAAAAACAGTTGCCCGCCCGTGCTTTGATCCGAGGGCACGCTCAGCCGGTAGTCGCCCGTCACCAGACCGGCCGCCTCGTTGTAGCCCGTCAGCAGCGACTTCATTTCCCTGAGGTGCGTCTCGCGCGGCCCGGCCTTGAGCCCGCGCGTGCGCTCGAGCCGCAGCGTGACGTAGGGGATCGCCTTCTTGCGGCCCTGCATCGTGCCGTCCGGCGAGCCGCCCGTGTCGAGCCGCAGCGTCTGCAGGTCCGAATAGTACGACAGCCCGACGTGGATGCGCGACGCCGCGCGCTCAAGCGTGATCGTGCCGTTCGCCACCACCTGGTTCGGCAGCACGTCGCCGTTCGCCAGAATCGCGACCGATTTCCCGTTGAGGTGTTCGAGGCCCGAGAGCGTCGTGACCGCCCGGCGCACGTTGCCGCCCCGCCCCCACGCCGCCCACGCCGAACCGTCGACGTTCACCCCCGTCAGGTAGTCGCGGAGCTGGAACGTCGTGCCCGACAGCACCGTGACCTGATAGCGCTGGCGCGCCGTGGCGTGCGCGAGGAACCGGTCGTCCGACGTGGCCGGATAGTCGGGATTGAACACCTGCGTTCCCTCGACGTCGACCAGATCGCCCGTCGTCAGGCCGTGCGCCGTCGCCGTAGTGATGACCGGCGGGTTCGCCGAGGTGATGCCCGAGATCGCGACCGGCGCGTTCAGCGTGAGGCCGCAGTCGACGAAGAACGCATCCTCGACGTCCAACACGAGCCGCGACGCCATGCGCTCGACGTAGCGCCGCGTCTGGCCGCCGATGGTCCGGCGCACGATGAAATAGGGCACGTCCTCGGTCCCGTCCGAGATGACCGCGACGGACTCGAAATCGCCGTCCGTGTCGTGTCGCGCCCACGCCCAGACCTCGTGCTCGCGCAGGTAGGTGAGCGACATGAGCCCGCCGTCCGACATGACGCACCAGATGATCGAGTGCGGCGCCTGGGCATAGGCCCATTCCTTGATGGTCCGGCCCTCGAACAGGTGCCGCGCGAGCAGCGTCAGGTCGTCGCCCGTGTAGCTATCGACATCGAACTTGTAGCCGAGGTCGCGGACGATCTGCCCGCGGTCCTGCACATAGAGCGCCATATTGCCCACGACGATCGGCCGCACGTCCGACGAGCCGCGATAGGATTGCGGCTTGACCGTCAGGCTGAGCGGCGTGATCGCGTCCGACTGGCCGCCGGGCTTGGCGATCCACTCGCCGCCGCTCGTCATGACCAGCAGGCCGCCCAGCGAGATCAGGTGCCGGATCTCGTGCACCTGGCGCGACACCAGCGCGACCTCGATCCCGTCGTCGTCCTTCGTCGGCGTCGACACGCCGAAATTGTTGTACGCACCGGGCTGGGAAGCGAACAGCGTCTGCCGCTTCGTGTTCGTGCGCCCGAACCACTTGCGCTCCTCGTGGAAGGTCACGCAGCCCGGATAGTTCCCCGCGCTCGGGAACGGGT
This sequence comes from Azospirillum sp., assembly GCA_020249045.1. Classification (GTDB taxonomy): domain Bacteria; phylum Pseudomonadota; class Alphaproteobacteria; order CACIAM-22H2; family CACIAM-22H2; genus Tagaea. The sequence goes on from JADCGK010000161.1 coordinate 25,406, forward strand.
TATTCGCCGTCTGGGGGCTATCCGTCTCGTCGGGCTTGATGTTGCTATCCGTGAACGTCAGCGCCGTCGAGCGCCCGATGAAGCCCAGCAGGCCCGAGCCCTGCTTATAGATGACATACGACACCGCGCCCGACACGGCGCCCCAGGTGATCGTGTTGTTCGCCGCAGCGTTGCCGTTCGTGATCGTCGTCGTCGGCGACGCCACCGATTCCTCGCCGCTCGCCGCGATCGCCGTGACGACATACGAATACGTCGTCGAGCCGGTCGTGTTCGGCGTCACCGCAGGCGCGGCCGGCGCGGAGATCGAGGGCGCGAACACGACGGACGTGAGGGTCCACGACGCATCGCTCGTGCGCGTCAGGTCGCGCGGCGCGTAGGACGGATGCACGAGCGTCATGGTATCGGCCGACTGCTCCCACTTGAGCAGCGCCAGGTCGGCCGCCGTATAGGGCACCGTGAGCTGGTAGATGCGCGCGGCCGTGCCGCCCGAGGTGAAGGCCGCCAGCGCCGTCGTGTTGACCGCAGCGCCCGCCCGGGTTTCCAGCGTGAACGTGTTCGTCGTCGCGTTGCGCACGATGAAGTTCCGGCCGTTGAGCGCCGTCATGCCGCCGACGCCCGCGACATAGATTTCCTCGCCGTTCGCGTAGCCGTGCGCGTTCGACGTGACCACGCCCGGGTTCGCCTGCGTGATCGCCGTGATCGTTTTCGCGGACTCGAGGACATAGGCGCCGTTCTTGACGACGCGCATGACCCCCTCGCCGAACTCGAGGGCGTAGGCGTCGGTCGTGTTGAACTGGAACGGCACCAGCCGCCCGGCCACGCCGGACGCCTTCACCTCGCCGCAGAACCGGAGCCCCGCGCGGTTCGAGGCGCCGCCGTGCGCCTGGATGAAGAAATTCCGGCACAGCGCGAGGCCCGTCTGGTACTTGGCAAGGTCGACGCGCGCATGCAGCGCCGGGCTGATTTCCCCGCCGGCAAACGACGGCTTTATGAGCGTCGCCATCAGGCCAGATCCTCGCGCCCGCCGTCATACCGCGCGCGTATCCACTCGGCCTCGATCGGCTCGTCGGGGATGCCTTCGCTGCCGTCCGACACCCAGGCAGAATTGATGACGTTGCGGAACTGGGTTTCGGCCATCTGCTTCATCTGCACCGAGCCCGTCAGGACCAGCGCCATCTCGCTCGCCAGTTGCCACGCGAACGCCGTGACGAACTGCGCGTCGTAGATGTTCGGGTCGTCGACGAAGGCCGTGTATCGCGCCGTCGCGTCGTCGACGTTGCACATGATGACCTTGGCCGTGCCGTTGAACGCGACCTCGTACTTGTTCGCCGGCGTGCCCGGGATCTCAGGCATGATCGCGCGGATCGCCACCGCGTCGGACGGCACGGCATACATGACCGTCCAGCTCGGCGAGATCGGCGTGCCGAGGTTCGCCAGCGTGGCGTAGCGCATGGCGAAGTTCCACGGGAACGCCCGCAGCGTCGCCCGCAGCGCGGGCTCGTAATACAGGCTGCATTGATCCGCCTCGTTCGAGTTCTCGTCGAGCGCGGCGATGCGAATGGCGTGGTTCAGGTAGCCCAGCGCCATGTTGCAGATCGAGACTTGCGAGGGCATGGATTACCTCCGACGACGGCGAAGGATGGGAACCTGATAAAGCCCGCCACCGCCCTCGAGCGGCGGCGGCGGCCCGGAGCCGATATCGGGAAAAAAGAACATCAGGATCGTCGTCATCAGGCGCCCCGCGGCGACTGAAACAGAACGGTCGTCCCGACCAGGGTGACGCGCTCGATGCTCGCGGTTTCGATTCCGACGTTCGCGGCCTGCGCATCCTCGAACGTGTCGAAGGTGCCCACGAGGATTTTATCCCCGTTGGCCTGCACGTCGTAGAGCATGAACCGGTCTGCAGTGTTCGACATGGCCTAGAACCCCTTGAGTGTGAGCGTCGTGAGGGTTGCGCCCGTGCCGGCGCTGGACACGCGCGCGCGCGCGAGCTGCGCCTGCACATCGGTCGCGGCGAACCGGACGGTGCTGGACGCCACGCCCGCCGTGGCCGTGCCGATGGCGTACCAGTTGGCGCCGTTGTCGTCGGAGCCCTCGATCTGGATCGTCGGCGGCGTCGTGGCGGCGCCCAGCGTCAGCACGCATTGGAGGTTGCGGCAGTTCTGGACGTTGAGCGATGCCGTGACCGAGTTCAGCGTGTTGACCGCCAGCGTGCGGTCGATGATCTGGCGGATCGGGTCGACGGACGTGCCGATCTGCGAACGGTTTACCGCGCGCGTGAACGACGGCGTGGTGCCGCCGACCGTCTGCACGTAGCGGATACGATTGCCCGCCCAAGGCAGGACGGGCGAGCGATACGCGCCGGTCGCCGTGATGCGCGGGAAATCGTAGACCCGAAACCAGTTCGTGCCGCCGTCGTCGCTTTCTTCGATACCCACGTCAAGCGTCGGCGTGGTGCCCGTGACCGCCGTGACCGGAATGGCGACTTGGTAGGCGTTGCCGTGCGACGGCGTGAGGGTCGCCGTCGTGGTCGTGGTCGTGAGCGCGGCCGACGCGACATCGGTGATCAGAAGCGGCGCAACAGCGGCGGCTATCAGGTTGCCAGCACCGTCGACGCGGACACGCTGCGCGTTCGTGCCGTCCGAGCCGCCCATCAGAACCGGGTTGCCCGAATGAGCCGAACCGGCAGCGGCGGCCCCGACGACGTTCGGGTTGCCAGTGATGTTGACGAACGGCGCGTTCGTGTTGCCCAGCGCGCGGAAGCCTTGGATGTAAACGGGCAGGTTCGCGAACTTTTCGAGCGAAACGAACCCAAGCGTAAAGGTTGTGCTCGACGCCGGGGCAACCGTGCCGTTGAAATTCCAGATCCAGACGTAGAGATTGAGGTTGTCGTCAGGGATGTTCTCGACGCGGTTCGCGCGGGTCACAACGTTCGGTGCGCCGCTCGATGCGCGAAGCTGATCCATTAGAACCACTTCGCGGCCCGTCGCTTCGTTGTGGATGACGGTGCCGGGCGAAGCCGTCGTGTTGATCGTCGCCGTCGTGTCGCCAGTCGCCCAGCCGTTGCGCTGCGCGTCGAACGCGACGTTTGTGGCCGTGGCGCCCGTGAACAGGTTGCGGACGTAGGAGTGCCCCATCAGCGTCAGCGTGCCGGTGCCGGACGCAGGCCAGCCCGCGACCGTGAACGTGATCGACGTACCCGCGACAACGGATGCAATGGCATATCGGCCCGGCACGCCAGCCGCACCCGTGATGCCCGCAAGGTTGACAAACTGCCCAACCGACAGGGACGTAAACGCATGGCCCGGAGCCGTGACCGTCACGCTCGTCGACGAGTTGATCGTGTAGCTCAGGTTCTCGCCGATCAGGTCGGCCAGCATCACGGCAAAGTTGTTGTTGACGATGCGCTGCGAGGCCACGATGCCGAATTTCAGGCGCATCGACCCCTGCCACGCGCGCGTCGAGCGCGTCAGGAATTCGGCGTTGACGTTCGTGCCGGCGACGACGTTGAGCGCGCTCGTGCCTTGGTTATAGGTGACGCCGCCCGTGACGACCGGCGACGTAAAATCTGCCGACAGCACCGAGGCGCCGGTATCGGCAAACGAAACGTTCCAAACCTCTTGACCGACCGCCCGCACGGGGGTCGCGAGGGCATCGTTCGGCGGAACCGACCTGAACCCGACCAGCGGATCGTGCACGCCATCGCCGCCGAGATCCTGCTTCGTGTACGGGACGTGGGTGTCACCGCCAAGATCGTCCGTTCGGAACGTCGCGCCGCCGCTGCCGGGGTTCGCGGTTACATTGTCGGCCATGTTTTAGACCCCCAGCTTTGCGGCCAGCTTCGCCATGTCCTCGCGCAGCGCCTCGCGCTTGGCTTCGAGGCCGGACACCTCGACCAGCAGCGCATTGCGCTCGTCGACCAGCGCGTCGCGCCGGGCAACGCCCTGCGCCACCTCGTCGGCCGTCTTGTTGAGCAGCACGCTCGAGTCCTGCTTGGCGCGCTCGACGATCGCCTCGGCGTCCGCGCGCGCGGCGGCCAAGATATCGGCGGCCTTCGCCTCGGCCGCGGCCTTTGCCGCAGCACCCTCGGCCTCGATCGCGGCCAGCGTGTCGCGCGCCTGCGCCTGCTCGGCCATGATCGCGTCGCGGTCGGCCAGCGCCTTCGCGTGCGCAGCCTTTGCCTCGTCGGCCGCCTGGATCAGCGTCGCCGCGCTGCCCACGATATCGCGCAGGCGATGCAGGCCATCGAGCATGCGAAGGAATTTCGCGATGTCCTCTTGGCCCTTGAACAGTTCGGTCGCGGTCATCATTCTCAAACCCTCCGCAGCAGCATCGTGACGGTCAGGTTGGTCGAGCCGTCGCCCGCCGTGATCAACGGCCGGACGTAGCGCGCCAGTTCGGAAATCGCCTCGAGGCTTTCCGTGCTCATGTTCAGCGCGTTGCCTTGGGGGTCCGTCAGCGTGGCCCAGTTGGTGCCGTTGTTCGACCCCTGGATGCGGCAGTTGCCGCCCGTGCCGAACGAGCCGAAAACCTGCACAGAGCGATCGGCGAAAGCCGCAAGCTCGACCGGCGCGCCGTCGTCGGTGTTCAGCAAGCCGGACCAGGTGACCAGACGCGCGCCCGCGTTTTCGTTCGAAATTGCGTCCAGCACCGTGACAGTCGGAGTTCGCGTCGCCATGTTTCCCTCGCAATTCCGGGTTTGGGGCGGCCGTCGCCGACCGCCCCGCGCCCGATCAGATCAAGTCCTTGCCGCCGTCCGACGCGGAACCGACGGGCGGCTTCGCGTCCTCGGGAGACTTCGCGGCCTTGGGTTCCGCCTTCGCGGCACCCTTGGCCTTGTCGCCGCCCTCGATCGGCTGCATCCATTTGCCAGGCTTGCGCCCGGCAAACTCGAAAACGGCGCCCTTCGCGCGGAACTCGCCGGCGTAGAACCCGTCTTGAGTTGCCTGGACCTTCATGGGCTAGCCCCCTCAGATGGCGTCGTTGTACGAGCGCCAGTTCGCGGCGGCCGGCGTCAGGAACGCCGAGATCGCGCCCGCCGTGAACGCCGCCGTCCCGGTCACCTGCTGCACGCCGACGTAGCGCGCATAGTTGGCCGAGGCCGGCACCGTCACGCGGAAGATCGTCGACCCCGCCGTGAGCGCGGCCAGCGCGAACGCCGGCGACGACACGATGATCGTGGGGGACGACATATCCGCGTTCGCCGAGGTGATGAGGTTCACCTGCAGCGTGGCAGCGCCGCCGGACGTGGCCGTGGTGTCGACCGACACCACAAAGTCCAGGTCGTGCCCGTTGCCGATGTCGCGGGCGATACCGGTGTCGATCCAGTCGCCCAGGAGGTAGGAGCCCGCGGCGCCCGTATTGAGCGCCGTGGCATCCAAGAACTCCGTCCGTTCGTCGAGAATCATGGTCTGGTTCCTTTCCTTCTGGGCGGCGTTAGACGCCGGCCTCGGTGTTGAGCAGAGCGTCGACGCGACGAACCGGCACGCCCGAGAACATCGTGACGAGCTTGCCGCCGATGTTTTCCTGGGTGAGGGTCGAGTTCGTCGTGGCCGACACGATCTGACGGCGCAGGAACGAGCGCACACGGCGGTTCATGTAGAACGCCGGGCGGCCCATCGACAGCGACGGAACCAGATCGAGCGCCTGGGTCATCACGTCCCACAGGACCGGGCCGGTTGCGCCCGTGCGAACCAGATCCTCCTGGTTCAGCGTGATGCGCACGACGTAGCGCCAGTCGCGGACGGAAATGCCGCACATCCACTTGTAGTGCGTGCGGTAGATTTCCGCGCGGCCGTTCGCGCCGTCGATGTTTTCGGCGGTCACGCGGCCCTTGTCCTCGATCTCGAGGCCGCCCGGGATGCCCTTGGGATAAATCCCGTGGACCGTGTTCGGACCCCAGACCACCAGCCAGATCGACGTGTTGTCGTTCGCGTCGGGCTGCGAGCCTTCGGCGCGAATGATGTTGTCGCCGTTCGGGGCCGTGATCGAGTTGAATCGCGGCGCGAGGCCCGTGAAAGCCTCGGGCTGCGAGCCCTCGTTCCCGTAGATCAGCGTATTCGCGAACTGCTGGTTCATGCCCTCGATGTGGGCCATGTCCTCAGACAGCCGGAACGCCGGCGCATTGTTGTTCAGGTCGACCAGACGCGCATCGACTTCCGCATACGCCTGCAGATCGCCGATCGTGTCGCGGACCTGCGCGGTCGTGCTCTTGGTCGGCTGCACGCCGCCATAGAGCTTGCGCCACGTCGGGGTCGGCAGACCCGTGCGGATCGTCGTCAGGTGCGACGTCACGTCGTTCGCTTCGATCCAGACGCAATCGTCGAGGATTTCGTTCGTCTGGTTCAGGATTTCGACCACCTTGGCGACCTTGCCATCCGGGTCGAGGCGCTTCGCCACGTCGAGCAACGTGGGATGCGTAGCGTTCAGAAGAGGCATGGATTAAGTTCCTTTCTTTTGCATGGAGGTGTAGAGGACTTCCTCGGGCCGGGAGTCGCGCGCCGGCGCCGCGGCATCGCCACGGACCAGCGAACCCTCGCCGACCATTTTCCCGACGCGGTAGAGAAACCGGGCCATTTCGGGGTGGTTGCCCGCCCCAGTCATGTCCAGCATCTCCTTGAAGGCATGCGCCTGCTCGCCACCGATCTTGTTGATGGCGCGCCCGATCAGTTCCGACGAAGCCCCTGCGAGCCTGCCGTCCTTGACCGCGAGTTTGCCGTCGCCGCCGTATTCGGCGTCGCCGACCATGCTCTTGACCCAGCCCTCGTGCTGCTTCTTCCAAGCCTCAGTCGACTGCGCTTGCAGCTTTTGGACCTGCTTCGCGTACACGTCCGCCAGCTTTTGCGCCTGGTCCTGCTTCAGCCCGAGTTCCTTGAACACGGGCGCAGCCTCGGCCAGCGCCGCCTCATCGAGCGTCATGCCCTCGGGCATTTTCAGCTCGTAAGTTTCCGGCACCTCGGCCTTGCCATCCTTGCCGTCCTTCGCTTCGCCCTCTTTGGCGTCGGTCTGGTTCGGGTCGGGCTTGGCGGCGTCGGCGCCGGTTGCAGTCGCGTCTGCCTTGGGGTCGGCAGCGCCAGCGGTCGACAGCGGCGATGCAGGCGCGCCGGCGCCCTGCTTGCCCTGGTCGGCCGCAGCCTGTCCGGCACCCGCGTCGGTGGAAGCCTGTGCGGTATTGCTCGGGTCAGACATCTCGTGATTTCTCCTTCGTCAGCAAATTCGCGTACCCCTTGGGGTCCGCCTCGATCATTTCCGAGATCAGGAACAGGCCGATGTTGCGCTCGCCCTCGAGGAACGAGTCGCGCGATCCGTGGCCCGTAAAGCTCGTCTGGTAGACGTGGCAGCGTTCGAGCACGCGCCACAGCACGCGCGCGGCCACCTGGTCGGCCATCACGGCGCGCAGATCCGCGAGTTCGCCCTCGCGCTTGCGCAGCGTCTCGCGGTCGCGCTGGGCCACCGCGTCCTTGTCCGCCGCATTGAACGGCACGGGCTTGCGAGCGGGCTGGTTCACGCGCCGACCCCCATGCCCGCCAGCACGCGCTCGAGGCCGTTCTGGTCGCCGATCGGCGTTTCGGCCATCGTCTTGGCCGTGTTCGCCGCGGCGTCGGTCATCTGCATGGCCTGCGCCTGTTGCGCGCGCCGCGCCTTCTCGTCGCGGATCTTCTTCACCTCGTCGTCGGCGCGGATCAGGTCGGACGGCACGCCGATATCGAGGCCGTAGGTTTCCACGCCCTTGTCGAAATTCATGCGGTCCAGCACGTCGGGGTTCGCACCCGCGAGGCCGATGCCGAACGTGAAATAGTCGCGGATCGAGGCCGTGCGCACCGCGCGCTGAGCCTGCGCCAGCATCGAGATATACTCGACGCGCAACTCGACGCCCTGCATTTCGGGCGGCGCCTCGGGCAGCAACTGGTTGCGCGCCATGATCGAGAACGTGCGGTCGATCAGGGGATCGAGCAGTTCGTCATGCAGCCGTTCGAGCATGGGCCCGAGGGCGAGCAGCTTTTCCTCTTGGCGCACGTCGACCTCGCGCGCCGTAATCTCGCGGCGATCGGTCTGCGCAAACATCAGGAACAGGTCGGCAAAGAACGTGCGCTCGATGTCGCGCTGCTTGTTCTGGATGTCGAGCATCATCTCGTTGACGCGCGGGTTCACCTCGAACGCCGGCCGGAACGCCGACTGCCCGGCCTGACCGGCGGCCATGTCGACGTAGGTGACCGCACCCGGCAGGATCGACGTGGCCTGACCGCGCAGCGACGACGGCGCGATCATCGGCGGGTTGACCATCTTGTCGATCGCCTGCGCCTTGCGCTTGACCATCACGGAGATCTGCCGCAGCGAGGGCAGCGCATCCATGCCCGGGGAGCGGCCGTAAACGTCGGTCGCCAGCACATGCCAGCGCGGCGCCATGATCGGGAATTCCTCGAAGCCCTCGACGCGCAGGAACTGCTGGCGCTCCGTTTCGGCGGCACCCAGTTCGTAGTAGACCGCGCGAAACGGCATGCCGCGCGCGCCGGGCATGTTCATCACGCGCCGGTCGTTGGGCTCGATCGCGTGGACGACGTTGACCCACTGGTCGAGTTGGCCCTCGCGATAGCGCTGGGCCACGCCCTGCGACACGTTCTCGATGCCGAACTCGCCGACGAGTTGCGCCACCGTCATCGGGAACTCGCGGTAAAACGTGTCGACGACCATGCGCGGGCCGTTCGCCAGCATGTATTCGCCGACCGTGAACGGGTAGCAGCGGACGATATCCTCGTCGTCCTCGAGGACGGCCATCGCCGCCGTGCCGAACGCGCCCAGTTCCTCGTAGACCACGGGCAGCACGTTGTAGAGGTTCGAGCGCACGAACACGGTCTGCATGCGCCGCTCGACCGCTTCAAGCCAGGTGCGCACGGGCCCGAACTGCATCATCTCGGGGTCCGGCGCCTGCAGCTTGAACCACGGCCGCGCGGGCGACGTGATGCCCGCCATCATGCCCGAGGCCAGCGTGCGCAGCGCTAGCGTGCCCGTCTCGTCGACGATCTTGCCGTTGCGCTTGTCGCCCTTGTTCGCCTCGCCGGTTTGCAGCGTCAGGAACTTGCCGCGACGCGGGATCAGGTAATCCGCGATCTCGCGCCAATGCTGCAGCCAGGACTCGCGCTCGTTCCTCAGCGCCATGCGGCGCCGCTCGAACTGCCGACGAGGGGTCATGTCGTCGGCCATCAGGTCACATCCCCAGCAACGTCTTGCCAGCCGTCGCGGTCTGCGACTGGCCAAGGCCACCCTGCCCGCCCGCATTGGCGATCGTGCTCGAGTACCCGGCGGCCGCACGGGCCCGGCTGCGCTCGTCGGAGCGCGCGCGCGTCACGGCCTCGTCCACAGCCTTGGGGGGCTCGGGCGGCGGAGGCGGAGGCGGCGGGGGCGGCGACGGCTTCGGCGCGGACATGGACATGCACATGGTCAACGGCCTCCAATGCCGAACAGGAAGCGCGCGGCGATCGCCAGCCGGCCAAGCCAGCCGTAGGCGCGCGGATTGAACAGGTGATTGACCACCCAGGCATGGTGACAGACGAGCCGGTCGACCTGCGCTTGCGTCAGGTCCAGCTCGGCGAAAACCGCGTCGGCTTGCGCCGCCATGTCCTCGGAGAACCGCAGCCCATGCGTTTCGCAGTATTGGCGCGGGACTTCGTAGCTATACCGCATCTTGCACCCCTGCCGATCAGGATGCCCAACGTATAGCCTAACCTTGCGAATTTGCCAATAACCCTGTCAGCCGGTGGGATATTCCCAACGTCGCGCTCAGGCAAACGGGTCGTATTCGTGCGCTGCAACGGGCGCCGTGCGCTTGGCCGCCGAGCCGGGCAGATACACCTCGGTCATGGCGACGGGCGCCGCAAACGTGAGCGCCAGCGCGTCGGCGAGGTCGGGCGAGCGCTGCCCGCGTTCCTTGATCTCGTCCTTGGTTTCCAGCCGGAATCGGTTCGACTGGTCGAACGAATACGTCGGCACGCACAGGTCGGTCTTGAGTTCGGGGTCGTTCGGGATCGATCCGCCGTCGTGCAGCCACTGGCGCATGTCGTCCCACATTTCCGCGCGCTTGTTGACATACCGCGGGTTCGTGGGCTTGCCGCCGAAATTCACCTCGACCACGTTGAACCCGAGCTGCCGCAGGCGATCAATCACGCCCTCGCCGCGCCCGGCGTCGATGAAGATTGCGTTCGCCTTCGTGTCGACGACTTCCTGCGCCACGAGCCCCGCGACGTGCATGTTGTCCATGCCGCGAATGACGCGCGGCGGGAACGACACCGAGCCCTGCCGGCGCATGATGACCGTGCGGTCGTCGCCAAAGCGCGCGACGTCGACACCAAGGATGACCGGCATGCCGCGCAGGTCGCGCTCGACCGGCGTGCGCGCGGCCGCCGAGCCCACGAGGTCGATCGTGATCAGCGTGTTGTCCGTCGCCGCCGAGAAATCGCAAAGCCATTCCTGGCGATATTGCGCGTCCGACATGATCGCGCGCGACGCCTCGAGTTCGGCCACGTCGATCAGATCCGTCTCGTCGGCGCGGAACATCACCGCCGACCAGTCGGGCGACTTCACGAGATCGCCGCGCTCGTTCTTGAACCCATCGCGCGCGCCGACGAACAGCTCGTAGAATTGGTTCATGCCCTTCGGCGTGCCGATGAACACGGCCCAGCCCTTGCGGTCGGCCAACGCGGGCCGGATGATTTCGGGCCACGTTTCCGGCCGGCAATCGGCCACCTCGTCGATCACCACGCCGTCGAAATACACGCCGCGAATGGCCTCGCCGTTGTCCGAGCCGTAGAGCCGGATCCGCGCGCCGTTCGGAAAATCGATCGAGAGTTCGGCCTCGTTCGCCTTCGCGCCGGGGATCTTCAACGCGAAGCGCCGCAGATAGTCCCACGCGACTTGCTTGGCCTGCTTGAGGAACGGCGCGACATAGCCGAACCGCGCGGCCTGCTTGCGCGTGCGCACGGCCGCATCGACGAGCACGTTGACGGCCATGTACGTCTTGCCCCAGCGCCGATGACAGCAGAGCACCGAGAACCGACGCAGCGCATTGTGCGCGCGGAGCTGGAATTCATGCGGCCGGTAGCCGGTGTCGATCGTCTGGGGCCCGGCCGTCATTCGGCGGGATCGTCCGGTGCTCGCGGCACGCCCGTCACGACGTTGAACTGAATCGGCGCGCCGTCCTTGCCCGTGACCTCGTGCGCCTGGATCGGCTTGCCGTAGCCGCGGTCGAGCAGCACCTGCGCTGCAGCGACGCGCGTTTTGCCAGCCTGGTCCTCGGACTTCATGAGCGACACGAGAACCTTGATCGCGTCGGGCCCGTGCTTGCGAGCTTCCTTTGCCAGGCCGAAAGCGTCCTTGGGCCGACCGCCGGGGTTCGGCGACTTGCCCTTTTTCCACAAATGCGAAGTGTTCTCAGTTGCCTTCGCGCTGGCTGGCTCGTCCGTCATAGGTTGGGATTTTGGCAATGCGGGCGGCGGAACGCAAGGGGTTCCGGTTGATACTGGCTGATACTAGGGGTCTGAAACCTGAAACCCCCAATCAAATCAGCCCCCTAGAAGAAGAAGAAGAATGAAGTAACAGATATTTATTTTATTTAAGGGGGGTCTATTTTGTGAGAATGTATAGAGGGGGTTCTTTCTCACAATATCACTCCATGTATTAAAAAAATATTCGGGCCGCTGCTGGAAACCTGTAACCCGTTGAATTCACTCAATACACGTTTTTGCGCATGAAACCCTTGCTTCGATGCCTGCCGGTTTGATAGTGATTCTGTGAGTTGGGTTTTTCGCAAGAAAGGAATTTGCACCCATGTCGGTCGACTATCTCCCACCCCCGCCCGAGCGCCATCGGTGGACCCTGCACGAGATGCAGGTCGGGGAAATGCGGTTCTACCCAGACGCCCAAGTCAAGGGCGAAAACCTTCGGAGCGCCGCTCAGACGGCTAAAAAGAAGCACGGCATGCGGTTCAGGATCCGCAAGGCCATGCGGGCCAATGGCGTCGACCAACCCGTGACCGGCTTCAATATCTGGCGATTGGAGTAGAGCCATGACGATTTACACGCCACCCGCGCGCAAGCCCCAGCCGCTCGACCTGCACACCATGAGGGTCGGCGAGTCTTGGGTCTATTCAAACGTCGACCAGTCGATCCACCGTATTCGCGCCTACATCAGCATCGCCAAGCGTAAGCACGGCGTGATCGTCGAGATCAAAGAGGAGCCTGGATCGTTCGGCGAAATATTCTATCGCGTCGTGCGCGTGAGATAACCGTTGACATTTTCCCAACGGCCTGTAGACTGGCCTCGTTTTCATCACCACCGAATTGCGAGGATAGCAATGCCCGCCGCAGACCTCCGCCCCGACCCCCGCGATATCGCCCTCGAAGCCGCGCGCGAGCGGCTGCAGGAGTGCCTGCGCCTCAGCGCGTGCCCGACGCCGACCGAGGCGCTGCGCATCGCCGGCACGATCGAGCTGATCGACGCCACGCTCAGCGCGCAGGTGCCGGCATGACCACGCGCATCGCTCCCGGCTATCGCGTTTCGGGCCCCGGCGGCAATGGCCGGATCGTGCGCACGATGGGCCCGCTCCTGGCCGAAGTCGCATACGACGAGGGCTACATGCCCACGGTCGAGGAAATCGACGACCTCGGGCCCGAGCGCCATGGCGACGAGCCGGTCGAGCGCCACGACCGCGACACCGACCGCTCGTGGGTGGCGTCGTGAGCCTGCGCGACGAGGATCTCGCCGCCCTGCTGCAATGGTGGTCGACCGGCACGCCCGAGGGAATCGAGCGCCGCCATATCCGCCGCTTGAAGGCCGCGCGCTATGCCGTCGTGACCGAGCGCGGCCTCGTGCTCAGCCTCGCCGGCCAGCTTCGCGCCGCACGCCTGGCCGGGCCATGAACTGGGTGCTCATGCTGTGGCTGGCGAGCGCGCCGGGCGTCCTCACGCCGCTCGGCTGGTACGCGACCGAGCGCGAGTGCGCCGCCGCCAGACGCGCCGAGGTGGTGTCGAACCTCGCCGCCGGCGCCCGCGGCGGTATCCGCTACGAGTGCATGATTCAGAAGGAGGGAGAGCGATGACCGAACCGAACGACGAAGAACTGATCGCGTGGATGCGGAAGGTTATGGGCGACGAGTGCCTAGCCGCCGACCGCCTCGAAGCCCTGCGCGCCGAGCGCGATGCGCTTGACCGGCAGTTGGACGGGGCGCGAGGATGCCTTGCGGAGCAAACGTCCCGCGCCGAGAAAGCCGAGGCCGAGAACGCGCGGCTGCGGGAGGCGGGAGTTCGGTTCTGCGATGATTTCGTGTCGCGGTTCTCGGAGCCGTTGACCGATCCCGAGCGCGGGATGCTGCGTGCTGCCGCCGAACTTCGCGCCGCGCTCGCGCCGGTCGAGAGTAAGGGAGGCGACGATGGCCGATGAATTGACGCGCCGGATAGAGGTTTGCTTGAAAAACTGGGCGGAAGATAAACCGCATCGGGATAATGGCTACCCTCTCTATGACGCCGCCGATCAATGGGCCGCGTGCGTTGAGGTTTTGCAGGAAGTCCTAGAAACCCGCGCCGCCCCGCCGCCGGAGCCGAGCGAGGCAAACACATACGCGGCGCTTTTGGCGCATTGGAAGTCTTTGACCCCACTCGTACCTGACCCCGAATTGGAGCTTGTGGCGCGGGCTATCTACGAAGTTTGCTTGGCAGACGAGCCTTGCAACAACGAGGAATGGGCTGAACTGCGGGCCAGTACCGACCCGCGCCAATCTGGACTGTTCAAGCACTATCTAGACATGGCCCGCGCCGCCATCGCCGCCCTGCGCGCGGCCAAAGGAGGGAGAGTGACATGAGCTTGGACTACATTAGAAGCTACTACGGAGTTCCCGCCAAAAAAGGTGCGCGCGTCGAGGCTTACGGAAAGCCGGGCGTCATAACGGGCGCAAGCGGACCCCACATTTTGATACGGCTCGACGGCCACAAAAACGCTCACCCATATCACCCGACAGACGGCATCGAATACGCCGCCCTGCGCGCGGAGCAACAAAAGGAGAAGGACAATGGCTAAGAAGATGACGCTTAAAGAGCGCGCCAAAGAATGGCTGCGCAAAACGTGGCCGGCGCCTAGCTACTTGGACGCAAACCGAATGGTAAACGCATGGCTCGCAGGCTACCGCGCCAACCGCCTGACCAAAGCCGAGCGGGCCGTGGTGAAGGCGGTCGCTGCGTATGTCGCTGAACTGCACAGGTACGGGTGCGCGTCCACCGGGAAAATTCTCGATGCGTATGACGCCTATGACCGCGCGAAAGGCGGTGCGCGATGACCAAGCCCGAAACGTGGTACGCGCTCGTCAGCGACTACGACGAGTTCCAGATGGCCCAGCCGCCAGAGTTCAAGGCTG